>NZ_JAMYPL010000004.1:0-337752 GCF_040320355.1 Mesorhizobium sp. M0715
AGAAGCGCGACCAGCAGCAGCAGACCGAGCAGGCGCCGGCCGAACAGGCCGCTCCAGCCGAGGAACAGCAGCCGCGCAGGAAGAAGCGCGACCAGCAGCAGCAGACCGAGCAGGCGCCGGCCGAACAGGCCGCTCCAGCCGAGGAACAGCAGCCGCGCAGGAAGAAACGCGACCAGCAGCAAACCGAGCAGGCGCCGGCCGGCCAGGCGGAACCGGCCAACGACAATCAGCCCGGCGAGCAGGCCAAGCCGCGCAAGAAGAACAGGCAGGACCAGCAGGCCCAACCTGAAGTCGCCCCGGCACCGAAGGAGGCTCCCGCTGGAGAGGCGACGGCCCCTGCCGGCGAACAGCCCGCGGCCCAGGGCGAGCAGCCCCAGGACACGACGAAGAAGCGTGTCAGGAAACCTGTTGGCGAGCAGCCGGCCACAGCCGAGCAGCCAGCCACCGGCGAACAACCGGCCAATGGTCAGACGGCAGCACCGGTACAGGGCGAAAACCCGGTGCAAGGCGAAGCACCGGCCGATCCAAACGCCGCTCCCATCCTGGACAGCCAGAAGGACGCCGAGCGCAGAGGCGGCCGCAAGCAGGGCGACAAGATCGTCCCCCAGGATGGCGAGCAGCAGAATGGCGGGCAAAATGCCCAGCAAGGTGGCGATCAGGGCCGCAAGCCGGTGGCTGCTCCCATCGACCAAGGCCCGCCCCCCACCGACGACAGGGCCGCACAGCAGGAGATCAAGCCCGAGAAGATCGCGCCGGTGACCGAGGAAAAGGGCACACGCGTAGAGCGTGCACCCGATGAGAACGCCCGCGACCGCCGGCGTCCGAAAGGCGTCGACGTCGTCAGGGAACTCGGCGACCGCGTCATCCTGCAGTTCAACAACCAGACGTTCGTCGAGAGCAATGACGCCCCGCGCATGACCCGCGGCGCCAGGAACGTCTATTATGAGGATCTCTCGGGCAATCGCACCCGGGAAATCGTCGAGCGTGACAACGGTGTCCAGATCGTCACCATCCGCAACCGCTATGGCGACGTGATCCAGCGTTCGCGCATTGCGCCGGATGGACGCGAATATGTGCTGAGCTATGTCGATGAGCGGCACTATGAGGACGACAGCGACTGGCGCGATCCCGGCGATGATCTGCCGCCGATGCGGCTGACAATCCCGCGCGAGGAATACATTCTGGACTCCGAGGATGTCGAAGATCCGGACGACTACTACACCTTCCTCGAACAGCCACCGGTGGAGAAGGTCCAGCGCCTCTACTCGATCGACGAGGTCAAACGTTCGGCCCGCGTGCGCGACATCGCACGGCGCGTCGATCTCGACACGCTCAACTTCGAATTCGGCTCGGCCTCGATCTCCGACACCGAGGTGCAGAAGCTCGAGGGCGTCGCCACCGCAATGGAGAAGTTGTTGAAGAAGAACCCGGCCGAGACCTTCCTGATCGAAGGTCACACCGACGCCGTCGGCTCGCCTGAAGCCAACCTCGCCCTGTCAGATCGCCGCGCGGAATCGGTGGCGGAGGCGCTGACCAACGCCTTCGGCATCCCGCCGGAGAACCTGACGACACAGGGCTATGGCGAGGAGTATCTGAAGGTCAATACGTCGGCGCCGAACCGCGAGAACCGGCGCGTTGGCATTCGCCGCATCACGTCGCTGGTGGCACCGGTCGCCAGCAACAATTAGGTCATGATTTCAAAACCATGACCTGGTTTGCGGAATCGGCACGAGAAGCATCCATCCCCGGCACTGCCGGGGGTGGATCAACGCGCCGGGTTCAACAAGAATTGTTCGGGGATTAGACACGGCTCATTGAATCGCGGGCGCAGCCACCCCAGATTCGGCGCTGGGCGTTCCCTGCCCCGTCCCGACTCCAGCGGGACGCATTAAGCCCCGCCGGACGTTGTTTGGCGGGGTTTTTTGTGTTGCAAACGGTGGCGACCTGGCCGAATACGGCCATTGTCCGAGAGATAACCAGCCGGAATCATTCTATGAAGCGTCTCGAACTCGCCATCGAATCGATCATCCTCGCGTCGCGCTGGCTGCTCGTCGTTTTCTATATAGGCCTGGCCCTTGCATTGGCCGTCTATGCGCTGTCCTTCGGCAAGAAGCTTTATGAGTTCATTACCCTGGCGTTCACGCTCGGTGACACCGACACTATCCTCAAGATGCTCGGCCTGATCGATGCCGCGCTGGTTGCCTCGCTGGTGGTGATGGTCATCATCTCGGGCTACGAGAACTTCGTCAGCCGCTTCGACGACCAGGAGGGTGGCGTGCACTGGCTGGGCACCATCGATGTCGGTTCGCTGAAGGTCAAGGTTGCCTCGACCATCGTCGCCATCTCGTCCATCCACCTTTTGCAGGTGTTTTTGAACTCGTCGACCTACACGACCGACCAGTTGATGTGGCTGACCATCATCCACCTCGCCTTCGTCGTCTCGGCCCTCATGCTCGCCTATATCGACCGGCTGATGGGCCTCAGCAAAGGCAAGAAGGATGAGGCGTAAGCAAGCGCCTGCCGGACCTTGAATCATCCCGGCAGGGTTGGCGCCCTATGCTTTGTTTGCGCGAGGCTTTGCCGTGGCTCAGCCACGGCGGATGGCTTAGCTCGACGCTCACAATAACGCGGATCTAGTAGATGCTCTTGATCTTGCTGTCCGTGCGGGCAAACACCTCATCAGGGACAAAGAAATCGCCGGCCAGAGGCCCGGTCGCACCTGGCGCATAGGCTGAAAAATCGCTGACGCCCTCGGCGCGCAGCACCTCCTCGTCGATGTAGAAATTACCTGTTGTCTCGCGCGCGGGGCGCATGAAGATGGCATGCGCGGCGTCGGCCATGATGTCGGGCAAACGGCTCATCGCCGCCACCGTCGCGCCCCCGAGCAGATTGCGCACCGCCGCCGTGTCGATGGTCGAAATCGGCCACAGTGAATTGACGGCGATGCTGTCCTTGGCGAACTCCGCACTCATGCCCAGCGTGCACATCGACATGCCGAACTTGGCCATCGTGTAGGCGACGTGATTCCTGAACCACTTGGCCTTCATGTCGAGCGGCGGCGCCAGATTCAAGATGTGAGCATTTTGCGCCAACTTCAGGTGAGGAATGCACATTTTCGAGACCAGGAAGGTACCGCGCGTGTTGATCTGATGCATCAGATCGTAGCGCTTCATGTCGGTCTCGAGCGTGCCGGTGAGTTGGATGGCGCTGGCATTGTTGACGCAGATGTCGATACCGCCGAATTTCTCCACGGTCCTGGCGACCGCCTCGGCCACTTGTGCCTCCTCACGGATGTCGCACAGCACAGGCAGCGCATTGCCGCCGGCCTGTTCGATCTCTTCAGCCGCCGTATAGATCGTGCCCGGCAGCTTCGGATGCGGTTCGGCGGTCTTGGCGGCGATCGTCACATTGGCGCCGTCACGCGCGGCGCGCAGCGCGATCGCCAGCCCGATGCCGCGCGACCCGCCGGAGATGAACAGCGTCTTTCCCTTGAGCGACATTTCCTTGCGCCTCCCTTGCAACACAACAGGCGCAAACCTTTGCGCGGCGGGCGACCACAGCGCAAGACCCGACACGCTGGACACCGCGTTACGCAGCGTAGGGTTTATGACTAAACCAGCACCAGCCCCTGCCGCATCGCAATGGCAATCGCATCGGTGCGGTTGGCGGCACCGAGCTTGATCAGGATTGCGGCGACATGAAACTTCGCGGTGTGCACCGAAATGTTGAGCCGCCGCGCGATCACCTTGTTTGGAGCGCCCTCGGCCAGCAGCGCCAACACTTCCGCCTCACGCGGCGACAGCGAAGGCCGGGCGGCATGCTCGTCGGAGGCTTCCTCCTCGAACGGCTCGCCATCGCCGGCACGGAAATCCTCATGGCGTCCGCTTCCGCGCTCGCCCGAGACGCGATAGCCGGCCGCGGCCAGCCGCGCCGCCGCGGCGATCAACAAATCGTCCGCGCCAGCGGACATCACGGCCAGCACCTCACCGGCGGGCCACTCGCCGCCAGCGCGTCCGGTCAGCAGCACCCGTGGAATGAGGGCCGGCACGCCATCACCAATGCTGTCGTCAACGATGGCGACGTCGGCTCTTCCACCGCCAGCCACGACCGGCAGCAGGTCATCGCTCGCGGCCAGCGATGCCGCCAGGCGCTCGGCGCGTGACGCATCGCCAAGCGCAATCAGCACCACCAGCCGCCGCGAGACGGCACCGTCATGCATGATCCGGTCGCCGGTGAGCGTGTCCATGGATCCTCTCAGCTCAGCGGCTTTTCGCCGATTGTCAGCGCGACATCGCGCTGTTCGCCGCCGCGCACGACACCGAGCGTCACCGAAGCGCCGGCACTGTCGGGTCCGAGCCTGCGGATCAGGTCCCGCGGGCCGTGCACCGCCTCACCGTTCCACGCCACGATGATATCGCCAAGAGAGAGACCGGCGGCCTTCGCGGGACCATCGTCATCGAGACTCATCACCATCGCGCCGTGCGCGTCGCGGTCGCGTACCGGATGCAGGCCGGCGCCGAGATAGCCGCGCGCGACATGGCCCTTTTCGCGCAAGGTCGCGACCGCCCGCTCGATCGTCTCGTAAGGCATGACCAGCGCCCGGTGGCGCGGTCCGAACAACAGCATGCCGATCAGCGCACCCTTGGCGTCGAGAACCGGGCCGCCCTCGAAACGGCCGCCGGCGCCGACGGCAAGATTGATGCGCCGGTCGATGGTGCCGCCGCGCATCGAGCGCCAGGCCGGGCCGACTTCGCCCACCGAGCCTGAAACAGCCAAAGCGGAACCGTCACTGCTGCCGATGGCAATGGCGATGTTGCCCGGCCGCACCGCATCGGCCTTGGCCAACGGCGCGGCGCTGACGGCCTCCGCCGGCTTCAGCAGGGCAACACCGGTAGAAGGGTCGCGGCCAACCAGCTCGGCCTTCACCGTTTCCCCCGAAGCCAACACCAGTTCGATCTCCTCGCCGGCCTCGACAGCCTCTTCAGCGGTGACGAAATAGCCGTCGCGCCAGTGGAAGGCGCTTGCCGTGCGGTGATGATGCGTGGCGAAGCCAGCCGTTGCCGGCGCGGCCTTGGCGGCGAGATCGGCGACGGCTTGCGAAAACGCGCTCAGATTGAAATCGCTCATAATGGTCTCCTGGGTTCATCCATGCCCCAGATATCGCTCGACAGCGCGTCCGCGGGTACTCGCCTGACGGCTAGTTGCCGGTTTGACTGGCCATCTGGTCAGGTCGCTGCGGTTCCAGCCGCTCCGCACATATAGTCACGATCAAGCCTGAACACACGGAGCCCTCCCATGGCCCTCGCCGTCGCCAAATTCCAAACCGATGATACGCTGCTCGACGCCTATTCGACGACGGTTGCCGACGCCGTCGACCGCATCGGTCCGGCCGTCTGCCGCATCGAGCGCGTTGGCGGTCAGGGCGGCCATGGCTCCGGCTTCGTCATCGCGCCGGACGGGCTGGTCGTCACCAATTTCCACGTCGTCGGCGACGCCAGGACGGTGCGCGTGTCGATGCCGGACGGTGCTTCTCGCGAAGGCCGCGTGCTTGGCCGCGATCCCGACACCGACATCGCGCTGGTGCGCGCCGACGGCAGCTTTGCCGATATCGCACCGTTGGGCGATTCCAAGCGGCTGCGGCGCGGCCAGATCGCCATTGCAATCGGCAATCCTCTGGGCTTCGAATGGACCGTCACCTCGGGCGTCGTCTCTGCGCTCGGCCGCTCGATGCGCGCCTCCACCGGCCGACTGATCGACGACGTTATCCAGACCGACGCAGCGCTCAATCCCGGCAATTCCGGCGGACCGCTGGTGTCGTCGGCCGGCGAGGTCATCGGCGTCAACACCGCCATGATCCATGGCGCGCAAGGCATCGCCTTCGCGGTTGCCTCCAACACCGCCAATTTCGTCATTTCGGAGATCATCCGCTTCGGCCGCGTGCGCCGCGCCTTCATCGGCGTCTCGGCCGACACCGTCAATCTGCCGCGACGCGCTGCCCTGTTGTCGCAAGTCTCGACCAGCACGGCGGTTCGCCTGCGCAGCGTCGAGAAGGACGGCCCGGCGGCCAAGGCCGGCTTGAAGGAGGGCGACATCATCGCCGCAATAGACGGCCGCCCGGTCACCGGCGTCGACGATCTGGTGCGCGTGCTCGACGCCGAGCGCATCGGCCGCGAGACACAATGCACCGTGGTGCGCCGCACCGGCGTCAGCCAGGTGACGGTGACGCCGGTGGCAAGGGCGGGCTGAGGACCGTCACCGTTCCGCAGCCCCCTCCGCGTACTGCGCCAGAAACGCCTCGCTCGGCGGAATCGGCTTGATGACGTCGATCAGCACGCCATTGGGGTCTTTGGTGATGAAATGGCGCTGGCCGAAGGGCTCGTCGCGCAAGGATCGGAGGATCGGCAGGCCGGCGGCAAGGATCCGCTCATAGACCGCGTCCGGGTCGCGAACCTCGAAATTGATCAGCAGGCCCGATGTGCGGCCCCGCCCCTCCTTCGGGATGGTCTCGTGGTCGCCCTGGACGATGCCGAGATTGACGCGTTTGTTGTCCACCGATTGCAGATGCACATACCAATCGCTTTCAAACAGCGGCTGGAAGCCGAAATGCTCGACATAGAACGCCGTCGTGCCGGCGACGTCGCCGGTCATCAGCACCGGGTAATAGCTCGTCGTCTTCATCTTTCCTTCTCCCGTCAATTAACATACAGTCTGCATGTAAATTGAATTAACATACAGGCTGCATGTATGCAACGCGATTCCGCGCGTCGTTCCAACCGTGACCGTACCGAGGCGACGCGCGCCGACCTGATTGCCGCGGCGCGAAAGCTGTTTACGGAAAAATCCTATGCCGAGACCGGCACGCCGGAGATCGCCGCTGCCGCCGGCGTCACGCGCGGCGCGCTTTACCATCACTTCGCCGACAAGCAGGCGCTGTTTGCCGCCGTGGTCGACCAGGAGGCGGCAGCGGTCGCCGAGGAGATCGAGCGCGCCTCGGCGCCATCACTCAATGCCCGCGACGCACTGATTGCCGGTTCCGACGCCTATCTCACCGCCATGCGCACGCCAGGCCGCACGCGCCTGCTGCTGCTCGACGGCCCGGCCGTGCTTGGCCGCGCCGCCATGGACGCGATCGACAACCGCCATGGCAACCGCTCGCTGCGCGAAGGGCTGGTCGCGGCGATGCGGGCGCAAACGATGACGAGATTGCCGGCCGACGCGCTGACCGCACTGCTCGGCTCCGCCTTCGATCGTGCCGCCCTGGCCATCGAGGCCGGTGCGTCAGTTCAGGACTACCGCGCGGTGCTCATAGCACTGATCGATGGCCTGTCTCTTCCTCAGGCACCTCGCCCGGTTCGAACTCGTTGAAGCAGCCGAGCTGGCGCTTGAACTGGTCGATCAGCCAGGCGGCCGCTGGCTTCGGGCTGCGATCGTTGCGGTGCATGGCAAACAGCGGCGAACTCACCTCCCTGAAGGATTCGAGGTCGATTTCGACCAGCCGGCCACTCGCCAGGTCGTCTGCTATCAGCCAGCGCGGCAGCCCGCCCCAGCCCAGCCCCTCGCGCATCAGCATATGCTTGGTGCGCACATCCGTCAGCCGCCAGGTACGGTAGGCGAAGACGCCGAAGTCGCGCCCCTTGGTACGCTCCGACTGGTCGGTGACGACAAGCTGCGTGTGTTCGCGCGCATCCTCGATCGCCACCGGCTTCGGCAGCAGGGCCAGCGGATGGCTGGGCGCGGCGGCCAGCACGATCGACATGAAGCCGATGCGCGCGAGATGCACATCGACATCGCCCAGCAGGCCGCCAATGCCAAGGTCGGCCTGCCCGCTGACGACATGATCGGGGATCAGGCCGAGCGTGCCGATATGCAGGCGCAGCATCACGGTCGGAAACTGCACCTCGAATGCCTTCAACACCCGCACCAGCACCGGCGACGGCAGCGCCGCATCGACCGACAGCGCGACTTCGGCCTCGAGCCCCTGGTGGTGGCCGTCGACGCGCGAGCGGATGCGCTGCAGCACGCCGATCATGCGCCGCGCATCCTCCAGCATCGCCCGGCCGATCTCGGTCAATTGCGGCTCGCGCGTGCCCTCGCGCTCGAACAGTTTCAGCCCCAGCTGCGCCTCGAGATTGGCGATGCCGTAGCTGATCACGGACTGTGCCCGGTTGAGCTTGCGGCCGGCGGCCGAGAAGCTGCCGGCTTCGGCGACTGTCACAAAGATCTGAAGTTGATCGAGCGTCGGGTTGGGCTGCATCGCTATATCTAACTTATAGATGGATCGTATAGAAAATATACCAGTTTATTGAATGGATCGAAAGCCCCATATCTGGCGGGACAAATCATTCCAACCGCTGGAGAGCCCAAAATGTCCATTCTTCTTGTCACCTCAAGCCCGCGGGGCGCCGCCTCGCATTCGACCCGCATCGCTACCGAATTCGCTGAAAAGCTCGTCGCCGCCGATCCGTCGAACACGCTCGTCGTGCGCGACCTCGTCGCCAATCCGCTCCCCCATATCGACGCCGACTACGCCAGCGGCATCTACGTGCCGGCGGAAGCCCGCACTGCGCGCCAGGCTGAAGTCGTCGGCGTCTCCGATGTCGTGCTCGACGAGCTGTTTGCCGCCGACACGGTGATCCTGGCCACAGGCTTCATCAACTTTAACATCTCCTCGACACTGAAGTCCTGGGTCGATCACATCTCTCGTTCCGGCAAGAGCTTTGCCTATGGCGAGAACGGCCCCAAGGGTCTCGTCACCGGCAAGAAGGTCTATATCGTGCTGGCTTCGGGCGGCATCTACTCCGAAGGTGCGGCCGTGCAGTTCGATCACGCCATCCCCTACCTGCGCGGCGTGCTCGGCTTCCTCGGCATGACCGATGTCGATGTCATCCGCATCGAAGGCGTCGGCATGGGTCCTGACGCGGTGACCGCAGCTCTCGCCAAGGCGACCGCCAAGGTCGATGCCGTAGTGGCCGCCAGCCAGGGTGTTGCGGCTGCCGCGTAAAGAGCCAAAATTTGTCCGCTTCGAAAGGCAGGCGTGCGCGCCTGCCTTTTTCGTTCTAGCCGATGAGGTGCCTCAGCAGACCAGCGGCGCTGACTCCGATCAGCACGGTCGGCAGCATGGAAAGCCGCGTGGCGGCTACCAGAGTAACAGCCAGCGCCAGAATATCCGCCGGGGACTTCGACACGAAGGCCGGTGCGATGACAGAGATCAGCACGCAACCAGGCGCGGCTCCCATGACCGCCGTGGCACGCGCGCTGAGTGTGCGGTTGCGCAGCACGACATAGCCGCCGATGCGCGTCAGGTAAGTGACGCCGGCCATCAGCACGATGGTGAGAAAGGTCATTGCGTCGATCATGCATCACCCGCCATCAGCCAAGCCGCGACCAGCCCCGATACCGCGCCGGCGGCGACATACCAGGCGCCGGGAACGAAGAGATAGACCAGTGCTGCCACGACCAGGCTGACCAGCCAGGGTCGCGCCGCCGCCATACCCGTCCACATGCCGCGCATCAGCACCAGGAAGACAGCCGGGAACGCCATGTCGAAACCATAGGCCCCGACGTCGCCGAGCATCGGACCGAGCAAAGCGCCCAACGTGGTGAAGACCACCCAGGTGAGATACATCGCCAGCGCTGCGCCCATATAGTAGCGCGGGCTGAAGGCCGGCGTGATGCCGGCAGCGGTGCGCTGCCTGGCATCGGCCAGGCCCAGCGCCCAGCTTTCATCGCACATAAAGAAAAGCGCCGGAAACACCTTGCGTCGTGGCAGGTGGCGCAGGAACGGCGCCAGTGCCGCACCCATCAGCAGGTGACGGCTGTTGACCAGGAAGGTGATGGCGACGATGAGCACGACGTGCGGCGGCGACGTCCACAACTGGATCGCCGCGAATTCCGAGCCGCCGGCGAAGTTCAGCCCTGTCATGGCAGACAGTTCGACCGTGCTTAAGCCTTTCTGCGTGGCCTGGGCGCCAAGCACCAGCGCATAGGGGATGGTGCCGAACAGCACCGGCGCGCAGGACGCCACGCCACGGCGGAACTCGGATCCCGAACCATTGCCCGCCGCCTCGACTGCCTGTGAAATGCTCATGCGTCTCCCCTGGCGCGCCTCGCGGCCGCCGCTCCCGGGTTGCTTCTGGACTCTTGTGATGTCGGCCGCAAACATAGCGGCACCGGCTCACAATTTGGTTGCGAAGATTGTTGTGTTTCATCAGAATTTGGCATTTGGCGCTACAAAGCCATAAATAGATGGAATCCAGAGCCATGAAACTTGATGAGATCGACAAGCGGATCCTGCGGGCGCTGCAGCGCGACGGCCGCATGGCCAACAACGATCTGGCCAATGAGGTCGGGCTGTCGCCATCGCCTTGCCTGCGTCGCGTGAAGCTGCTGGAGGAGGCCGGTGTCATCGACCGCTACGTCGCCGTGCTCAACCCCGCCAGCATCGGCAAGGGCCTGACCTTCTTCACCCGCATCTGGTTGAAAACGCAGGACGAGGACACGATCGAGCATTTCGCCACCGAAGTCGCCAAGCTGCCGCAGGTGATGGAGTGCTACCTGATGCTCGGCGATTGCGACGCCATGGTGCGTGTGGTGGCGGCCGGCATCGACGATTACCGCCGCTTCCAGTCGGAGCATCTGAGCCGCATCAAGGGCGTGCAGAACGTCAAGACCGACGTCCCCAGCCAGACGATCAAATACACGTCGGAACTGCCGATCTGAGCTACTGAAAACGGCGTCACGTCAAACTGGATAAAAAATGCAACCGGATTGTAGGATCGAACCCGGTGCCGGCGTCCTTCGGGTGCAAGCAGCGCGCAGCGCTGCCCTTAGGCATGGGAGATTTGAATGAGCCTTTCCTATCGTTGGGTCATCGTCGCCGCTGGCGCGCTGATGTCCTGCGTCGCCATCGGGACGATGTTTTCGCTGGCGATCTTTCTCGAGCCGATGGCGATCGACACCAACTGGTCGCGCGCCGGCATTTCGAGCGCCATGACGCTCAACTTCCTGGTGATGGGCCTTGGTGGCTTCGCCTGGGGCGCGATATCGGACCGTTTTGGCGCCCGCATCGTCGTGATGATCGGCGCGGTGCTGCTCGGGCTGGCGCTGGTGCTGGCCAGCCGCGCCGGTTCGCTGCTGAGCTTCCAGGTCACCTATGGCGTGCTGGTCGGTCTCGCGGCAAGCGCCTTTTTCGCGCCGATGATCGCGCTGACCACAGGCTGGTTCGACACCAACCGCAGCCTTGCCGTCTCACTGGTCTCGGCCGGCATGGGCGTGGCGCCGATGACGATCTCGCCCTTCGCCCGCTGGTTGATCTCCGCCTATGACTGGCGCACCGCCATGTTCGACATCGGCATTACCGCCTGGGTGCTGCTGTTGCCGGCGGTGCTGCTGGTGCGCCAGCCGCCGAAGCCCGTCGTGGCCGATACCGGCTCCGCGCCGGTTGCCGAAGGCGCCGGCCTGACGGTCGGCCAGGCGCTGCGCTCGCCGCAATTCATCGTGCTCGGGCTGACCTTCTTTGCCTGCTGCGCGGCGCATTCCGGGCCGATCTTCCACATGGTCAGCTATGCCATGCTGTGTGGCGTCGCCCCCATGGCAGCGGTCTCGATCTACAGTGTCGAAGGCCTGGCAGGCCTCGGCGGCCGACTCTTCTACGGCGTGCTGGCCGACAGGCTGGGCGTCAAGCCGGTGCTGATCGCGGGCCTGGCGATCCAGGCGATCGTGATTGCCGCCTATCTGTCGATCAGCCAGCTTGAGCAGTTCTACATGCTGGCCGTTATCTTCGGTGCCACCTATGGCGGTGTCATGCCGCTCTATGCGGTGCTGGCGCGCGAATATTTCGGCCAGCGCATCCTCGGCACCGTGTTCGGCGCCGCCACCATGCTGTCCAGCCTCGGCATGGCGCTGGGACCGCTTGCCGGCGGCATGGTGTTCGACGCCTACGCCAACTATTCCTGGCTGTTCATCGGCTCGGCTCTTATCGGGCTCGGCGCGGTCGGCATCGCCATCGCGTTCCCGCCACTGCCGCGCAGGGAGTTGCAGCCGGCTTAGCCCGGGTCGATTTCCCAAACCTTGCTGGCCAGGCGCGCAATCAGCCTGGCCCGTTCGGTTCGCCACGGATCCTGTCCCCTGTTTCATCCGTTCCCCCCCTTGCGCGGGGCAGTCCACGGACAACATTTGCACCGTGGGATCTCGACTGAGCTCGCGCATCCAGTCCACGCCAGAGAGGACACCCTGATGGCGGAACATCCGAGTGGAAGCGAAAGCAACAGAATTGCCGCAAGCGCTGTTGCCGACGACGATCCGCGTCTTGCATTCATTTATCAGGAAGCAGTGAGAGGTCTCACGCAACAGCAGACCCTTGTGGAGAACATGAGCACCCGCGCCGGCAGCCTTGTCTTTGCCACCGCATTCGCAAACTCGTTGCTCGGCGGTGCGGCCCTTTCCAATGGGCTTGGGCTCTGGGACTGGACCGCGGTGGCCCTGCTGTTCGGCATCGGCGGGTTGATCGTCTTCAAGCTTTGGCCCTACCACCAATATACATTCCGCTTCGATCCGGAAGAGCTGCTTGATCAATATGTCGACGGCGACAGGCCGACGACGATGTCGGCCATGCGCCGCGCGCTTGCCCTTCGCATCAAGGCGGACGTGGCCGGCAACTGGCGAATTATCCAGCGGCTGCGGGTGGCGCTGCAGATTGCGCTGCTGTTTCTGCTGCTCGACATCCTGGCCTGGCTTTTGGCGATCGCAGGCATTTGAGCCGAAGGCGCGTGGCTCCGCCACGGCCAGGCTTGAATGGCAGGCAACGGTCGATGGATCGAAAAGCTCTCTTGAGCATTTAAGCTTTGGCTAATAGTAACCCCAGGAGAGAACCAATGAAAAAGACGCTGCTCATTTTGAGCCTGCTCATTCCGCTCTCGGCGTGCTCCCGTACCGAACAAGGCGCCGCCGTCGGCGGCTTGGGTGGCGCGGCCGTAGGCGCCGCGGTGGCCGGAGACCCTGTGGAAGGGGCGGTTGTTGGCGGTGCGGTTGGTGCTATAGCAGGGGCCGTCATCGGCCACGCCAGCGAAGCCGGCCAGTGCAGATATCGCGATCGGTACGGCCGGGTTTACGTCGCGCGGTGCCCGAACGGCTACTGATCTCAAGGCGCGTGATCTCCTTCGATCACGCGTCTGCTGGGGGTTAATCGAATGGCCTATCGGATCAAAAAGCTGCTGGGTTTCTTGTGTGCCGTTATCGGCGTTGCCGCGGTGAATGCCGGGGCTTCGGCCGCGCCGGTTGAAGCGAAGACGATTGCCGATCACCTCTCATCGGTGAAATCCATGTCAGGGGATTTCGTGCAGTCGGGCCCGAAAGCGGAAAGAAAACACGGCAGGTTTTTTCTCCAACGCCCAGGCAAGATCCGGTTCAACTATGCAGGCCAATCTGGGGTCAGCGTGATCGCGGATGGCAAATCCCTGGTGGTTTATAACAGGAGACTGAAGACATCGCGGCTTTATGCTCTCTCGAAGACGCCGCTTAAGCTGCTGCTCGACAACAAGGTCGACTTCTCCGGCAGTCGCGTCAAAAGCATCAGAGAAGACGGCGCTCAAGTTACCGTCAAGCTGGCCGACAGATCGGCTTTCGGCAATTCGAACATCTCCATGGTGTTCGACAGAAAATCGCTCGATCTGCGCAGATGGAGCCTCACCGACGAGAAGGGACTTACCACGACGGTGACCATCTCAAATGTGAGGCAGGGCGTTCGCGCTCCCGAGGGCACCTTCGTTATCGATTATGCAGCAAACCGTGAATTCAACACCACAACGAAATAGCCGAAACCGCAGCCATAGTCTCAGCGCCGGAACCAATAGGATCAGCGGCGGTTTAGTCCATGAAGGGACCGGAACCGCAAAGGACGCGGCACAATGATTGAAATTCACAGCATCGAAGCGGCCAACGCCAGACTGCGCATAAGGAGAGCTGAGCGCTCTCTGAAGCGCGCGAATGACTTGCTGGACGAGGAAGGCGGCGTCGCTCTTAACTTGGCATTGTGCGGCCGGATAAGGGCCGCGAGAAGGCATCTGATCGAGGCCAGGACCCGCCTGATGACGATCGATCCCGCCAGGACGAGTTGATCCGCCGGCGGTCGTACGTCAACCCGGACCGAGAGGTCCATCGTGGCGCAAAGGCCCGCATGGTTAGGCAGTGACCTGCTAGCGGTGATCTACCCAAAAATACGGTCGCCCTGCTCGTCGACCAGTTGGATGCCCTTCTTGATCGAGATGTCGACGGCGTCGTCGAGCCCGGCGAAACGGTCGGCACGGATGAATTTGTGTTCCTTCACCACACCGTCGATCTCCTTGGAGACGACGCCGCACGTCTGGTATTGGCCATCCGTCTTGTAGGGCATGGCGCTGATCAGGAAGCCCTTGTGCTCGACCTGCTTGGCCGGCGCTGCGCTCGTTGGCCCAGCCGTTTCGGCTCCGCTGGCGCCACCGCCGAAAAGACGCTTCAGAAAAGACATCGGGCTTCCTCCAACAGCATTCATCCCGCACCATGTAGAGTGACGCGGGATGAATTTCACTATCGGTCCTTGGCCCAGCGGGCAAGGGCTGCGTCCGGTCGGCTGGACGAGCTTACTTGTGCGACAGCGCTTCCAGGGCCTCGGCGGCGGCTTCGAGGATGGCGATCGCCTCGGCCTGCTTGTCGGCCGGGGCGTCGACGAAGTCGCCCAGAGCCGCGCGCAGCCGGTGGCGGACTGCGCGGAATTCGTCGCGCGCTTCCGAACGATCCCCGCGGCTACCCCGGCCGCCACGACGCCCGCCCTCATCGCTCTCGTCGTTCCAGCCGAACCAGTCGCGCGCCTTGGCCATTTTGCGGCCGAAGCGCTCGAGATGGTCGAGCACGCCATCGATCATCTCGCGGTTATCGGCGAGATGCGCCTGGCCAGCTTCGGTGATCGAAAACACCTTCTTGTTGCCGTCGGCGGCGGAGGCGGCATAGCCGGCCTCTTCCAGGAAGGTCAGCGTCGGGTAGACCACGCCCGGGCTCGGGCTGTAGATGCCGCTGGTGCGCTCTTCCAAGGCCTTGATGATGTCGTAGCCGTGGCGCGGGGCCTCGGCCAGCAGCGACAGCGTGATCAGCTTGAGGTCGCCGTCGGCCAGCATGCGCCCGGCGCGGAACATGTCGCCCGGGCCGCCGCGTCCACCGCCGCGACCGCCGTGCCCGAACGGGCCGAAACCGCCGCCCCCTCTGCCACCAAATTTGCCGCCGAATTTGCCGGCCATGTGCATGAACATGCGCTCGCCGAAATGATTGCTCCCAAAATGTTTGTGCATTGATTGCTCCTTGAGTTGTATCTTACGATATATCTTAATTATGCGAGCCAATCGAGAGAGTCAAGATATATCTTACGATGTATCTGAATGCGGCGCCAGAGGCTTGCTTTCACCGGAACGCACCGCTAGAAGGCCCGCGAGCGCCTCGGCTGCTCCGTAAGCGTCTGACGTCAAGCAACGCATCCAACCCCGGTCTTTCCGGGCAATTTTGCCGGTCACCGGCGAATGGATGCCAAAAGCGACGGACCGGATACTTCAGGGAACTCTCAAAATGACTGCAAGACAACAGCGCAGGAAGCTGCCTGCGCGCTATGCCGCTGTTCTTAGCCCGCTGGTGCTGTCGCTGTTGATGACCTTCATCGTCTCGTTCATCTCGACGTTGAAAAGCCTTGGCTTCCACCCGAGCTGCCGTCCATCTGGCTGACCGCCTGGGGGCTGTCCTGGCTGGTGGCGTTTCCGACGCTGCTGCTGGTGCTGCCGGTGGTACGCCGCATCGTCGGCGCGCTCTGCGAGCCGGCCAGCCGATAACTCGCACGAAAAAAGGTCCGGAGATGTCCTCCGGACTTTTGCGCTTCTGGTCATTAATCACGAAGCGCTACCAGCGACCCTTGCGCCGGTTCCAGGCATAGAGAAGGTCGGCGAAACGATCATAGGCAAAGCGTGTCAGCGGCAAGACAACCGGATTGCCGAACACCATCGCCAGCCAGCCCTCGCCCGGCGTGACCTTCCACACGGCGATGGCAACGTCGGCGCCGACCAGCAGCCTGCCCGCCGCGTCGGTGGCGTGCAGCCGGCGGCGGATATCCTCAAGCGACGCGCCATGTCCGGCAAGCGCTGCCGGTTCAAAATTGATGTCTCGGAACTCGATCCGCCCGGCCTTGACCGCTTCGATCAGCCGCCGCTTCTGCCTGCTGATACCGGCATCGCAGACCGGGCAGCGCGTGTTGTACCAGACGGTCAGCATTTATCCGTGGCCATGCCTGTGGTGCAGGTCGGGATAATGCGGATGCCGGTGTCGCATTGGGGCATGCCGGTGCCAATGCGAATGCGGCTCGCTCACCGGCCCGTCATGATGGTGCTGGTGGTGCTCGTCATGCACATGGCTGTGCTCATGCTCCAGTTCCTCATGGTCGTGCTCATGCTCATGGCGCTCCGACAGATGCAGCCACAGGCCAACACCCATCAGAAGTCCGGCGGCCGCAAGCTTGAGCGTGACGGCGTCACCCAGGATGGCGATTGCCAGCAGCGCGCCGATGAAGGGAGCGAGCGAGCAATAGGCCCCCGTCCGGGCGGTACCCAGGTGACGCAGCGCCACGATGAACATCACCAGGCTGACCCCGATGCCGAAGAAACCGACTGCCGCGGTCGCTGCAATGACCGACCCCGGGGGAAACAAAGCACCGCCGGCAAGCGCCAACCCGACATTGACGACACCCGCCACCAGCCCCTTGAGCATGGCGATCACCACCGGGTCGGTGGCGGAGATCCTGCGCGTGAAATTGTTGTCGATCCCCCAGGCCAGACAAGCTCCTGCCACCAGCAGGGCGCCACGGTTGAAGGCTACGCCCTCACCTTGCCACGACAGAAGAACGGCGCCCGCCAGAATGGCGAACGCGCCGAAAAGCAGGCGCCGGTCGACATTCTCGCGATAGACGAGCCAGGCGATCGCCATCGTCGCCAGCCCTTCCAGGTTGAGCAGCAGCGCCGAACTGGACGCCGTGTTGAGGGTCAAGCCGAACATCAGCAGCACCGGCGCGATGATGCCGCCCATGCCGATCGCCAGCGCCAGCCAGGGAATATCCCCAGCGGTCAGTTGCGCCTCCCCGGCCGCGGCCTGCCTGCCCCGAAGCAGGCGGTACAGAGCCAGCCCGAGACCGGCACCGAGATAGAGCAGCCCGGCCAGCATGAAGGGATTGACGCCATTGAGCAGCAGTTTGCTGAGCGGCGGCGTCGCCCCGAACAGGGCGGCCGAGCCAAGCGCGAGTGGCACGCCGGGCCACAGATGCGAATGGGAATGCGGTTCGGACATGATCTCACCCTATGATGGCAGGTGTGTCACTTGCGGCGCATGGCAGCCTTCGGCCCGACGCACTTGTTGTCGCGAAACAGCGCCCACTCCTCGCAAAGGCGCCCATTGGGCAAGCCGCAGAATCCATATTCATTACCGGCCTTGTCCTTCCTGATCACCAGGCGCCCGCCGATCTCGCCACAATGGCCGGATGCCGGATTGGCCATGCCGACCGGTTTTTGCGCACTGGCGCCGACGGAAAACGGCAGCGACGACAAAGCGGCAAAGCTGGCGACCAATATCGAAACCTTCTTCATCGCGATCTCCCCGGCCGCATTCTATCACGGCGAAGCGCCCCGTCTTGCGGCAAAGCGCCACCAGGCCGGCACCAACCAGCGACTTCGAGAAACCCTGCCGATTCCTTCACCCGAGCGAGGTGATGATCTCGCGGTAGGCTAATTCGGGAAAGGCCTTCAGCGTCCGCGTCCTGACATTGCCCGCTGCCGCCAGCATCAGCGAGAAGCGCGCCAGCACCGCGTCGTCGGGGGCTTCGACCACAGCCACCATATCGTATTCGCCCATGGTCAGGTAGAACGCCTTGAACGATCCGCCCATGTCTCCCAGTTGCTTCCTGGCGGCGTCGAGCCGCTTCGGTGACTCGCGTACGTTCCTGGCACCCTGCTCCGTCCAGTTCATCAGCACGATGTAGCTTGTCATGGCACACCTCCCTCCGGGGCCACGGAGCACGGCGGCTTCGCCGGGGCGGGCATCCGGGTTGTCGCCCAGAAAATGCATCCGACACGGAAATTATCCTCCCGAAGGGCCTGGCCCGCAAGAGTGCGTCCCATAACAAAAAAGGGCGCCATCGGCGCCCTTGAATTCTTTGCATCGGTAAGTCTCAGCTATCCAGGAAGCTGCGCAGCTTGCGCGACCTGCTCGGGTGCTTGAGCTTGCGCAGCGCCTTGGCTTCGATCTGGCGGATACGCTCGCGGGTGACCGAGAACTGCTGGCCGACTTCTTCCAGCGTGTGGTCGGTGTTCATGCCGATACCGAAGCGCATTCTGAGCACACGCTCCTCGCGCGGCGTCAGCGAGGCCAGCACGCGCGTGGTGGTCTCGCGCAGATTGGCCTGGATCGCCGCGTCGATCGGCAGGATCGCCATCTTGTCCTCGATGAAATCGCCCAGATGCGAATCCTCCTCGTCGCCGACCGGCGTTTCGAGCGAGATCGGCTCCTTGGCGATCTTCAAGACCTTGCGCACCTTTTCGAGCGGCATGGCAAGCTTTTCGGCCAGTTCCTCCGGCGTCGGCTCGCGGCCGATCTCGTGCAGCATCTGGCGCGAGGTGCGCACGATCTTGTTGATCGTCTCGATCATGTGCACCGGAATGCGGATGGTACGCGCCTGATCGGCGATCGAACGCGTGATCGCCTGTCGGATCCACCATGTCGCGTAGGTCGAGAACTTGTAGCCGCGGCGGTATTCGAACTTATCGACCGCCTTCATCAGGCCGATATTGCCTTCCTGGATCAGGTCGAGGAACTGCAGGCCGCGATTGGTGTACTTCTTGGCGATGGAGATGACGAGGCGCAGGTTGGCCTCGACCATTTCCTTCTTGGCGATCGCCGCTTCGCGCTCGCCCTTCTGCACCTGATTGACGATCTTGCGGAATTCCAGGATCGAGATCGCCGTTTCGGTGGCGAGGTTCTGGATCTCGGCGCGCAGGTCCTTGATCGCATCCTTCTCGTTCTTGGTGAATTCCTTCCAGCCGCGCGATGTCAGATTGCCGATCGAGCGCGTCCAGTTCGGGTCGAGCTCGGAACCCTGATATTCCTTCAGGAACTCTTCGCGGCGCACGCCGTAGCTTTCGGCCAGCCTGAGCAGCTTGCCTTCGTTCTGCACCAAGCGCTTGTTGATGTCGTAGAGCTGCTCGACCAGCGCCTCGATGCGCGCCGTGTTGAGCGACAGCGACTTCACCGCCTTGATCAGCTGGTCCTTGAGCTCCTTCAGCCGGCGGTCCTGGCTGGGCGACAGCGTGCCCGCGGCGGCGAGCCTGTTCTCGACCTGCTGGTCCTGCAGCTTGCGCAGCTTTTTGTAGGTGTCGGCGATAACGTCGAGCGTCTCCATCACCTGCGGGCGGAGTTCGGCTTCCATCGCGGCCAGCGACAGGCTCGCTTCGTCCTCGTCTTCGTCGTCGTCATCCGTCAGCCCACGCGTATCGGCGCCGACATTGGTGATGTCGTCTTCGTCGTCGCGCGAACGGCGCGGCTTGTCCTCGACCTTGGCTTCCTCGACGCGCTCGACCACCGGCGCCTGCTTGGCCTCGGGGCCAGCATAGGTGGCTTCGAGATCGATGATCTCGCGCAGCAGGATCTTGGATTCGTTGAGTTCATCGCGCCAGATGATGATGGCCTGGAAAGTCAGCGGGCTTTCGCACAGGCCGGCGATCATCGTCTCGCGGCCGGCCTCGATGCGCTTGGCGATGGCAATTTCGCCCTCGCGCGACAAGAGCTCCACCGAGCCCATCTCGCGCAGATACATGCGCACCGGATCGTCGGTGCGATCGGTCGGTTCTTTCTTGGTGGTGGTGGCGGCGACCGCGGTGCCGGTCTGCTCGGCCAGCTCGTTGGCGTCTTCCTCGGCATCGGCCGCGGTGTCGGTGGCCTCGGGCTCCTCGCCCTGCTCGTCGTCCTCGACCACGTTGATGCCCATGTCGGACAGCATCGCCATCGTGTCCTCGATCTGCTCGGAGGTCACTTCCTCCGAGGGCAGCACCGAATTCAGCTCGTCCATGGTGACATAGCCGCGCTTCTTGGCGGCCTTGATCATCTTCTTGACAGCATCATCGGAAAGGTCGAGCAGAGGGCCATCGGTGGCGCCTTCGCGTTCGGTTTCGACCTCTTCCTTTTCCTTTGTCGCCATAGTCTTTATCTTCTCCTAGCGGCCGAACTTCAAAGCCGCGTAAGCGGACCAGTCAAATCGGATGCGCTCGCTTATGAAACGCGCTTCACCGGGCCAGTAACTGCATCAACTCGTTTCGTTTGGTGTATGTCGTTGCCCAAATCGGGTTTCCCCTTTTGGGCGACATGCATTAAGTCCAGATTAACCCTGATATCTGTGGCAGGCGGGCTGCCTGTCCAGTGACCAGTACCTCACATCGCTTATTTCCCGTCGACGCGGGTTCGGGTTAACGTTTCGAATCGTCCTGATTCCGCCAATCTGCCAGAAGGTCAAGCGCCTCTCGCATGATTCGCATGAAAAAAGCGAATCAATTACCCGACTTAGCCCGTTACGCGCCATTTGGACGCGCAACGACGCTTTCTCAATTCACTCGCTTCCAACTAAGCTCGCCCAGCCCTGCCCGAGGAGACGCCAAACCCTTCGATCAGCGCTTCCGTGGCCTGCACATCCTGGAATTGCGCCTGAATTTCGATCAGGTGCTGGTAGTTTTCATCTGTGGGATCGGTGGCGAGCGCCGCTTCCGCCTGTTTCAGTTCCTTATGTAAGGTGCGCGCGCTGCGCTGCAAGTGCAGCGCCTGGCTGAAAGCATCGCGGGCATCTTCAAGGGCGGCGGTCTCCAGCGCCGGCCATTGCCGCATCCGCCGGATCAGCCCGACGGCCCGCTCCCAGATCTCGGCGCAGCCGGCGCGTTCGATCGTCGCAATCACCGCCTGCCGGTCATTGGCCATGTCGTGCGCCATCGCGTCGAGAATCGCTCCATGCAGCCGCCTCAGATCGGAGTTGGCGAGATCGAGGAACTCGATATGAGCGAAATTCTCGTCGATCAGCGCCGGATGGTTGACCAATGCGACGATGATCGTCGCCTCGCGCACCGACATCCCTTCGCCGCCGCGTTTGACCAAAGCCGACTGGCCGAGGCTTTCGGTGATCGCCATGCGGCCGCTGCCGGCCTTGGCGAACTGCCCGCCGGGCGCGGCCGTCTTGCCTTGGCCCTGTTTCCAGTCTTGCCGACTTTGCCTGGTGCCGCGCTGCGAGCCGAAGAAGCTCAGCACACGCTCGCGCATCTCCTGCTGGTAGTGGTAGCGCAGGCTTTCGTCGCGGATGCGGCTGGTCAGTTCGCGCAGCGTCTTCTCGAGCTCGGCCCGCCGCTCCGGCGTATCGAAGACGCCGCCCGCCGTCTCACGCATCCATAAAAGGTCGACCAGCGGCCGCGCCTCGGCCAGAACGCGACGAAACGCATCCGGTCCTTCGGCCTTGACCAGATCATCGGGATCCTTGCCTTCCGGCAGCAGCGCGAAGCGCGCCGAGCGCCCGGCCTGCACAGACGGCAGCGCCATGTCGGCGGCCCGCCACGCTGCCTTCAGCCCGGCCTTGTCGCCGTCGAAGCACAGCATCGGCTCCGGCGCCATGCGCCAGAGCAGTTCGAGCTGGTTCTCGGTAAGCGCGGTGCCGAGCGGCGCCACGACGTTCTCGAAGCCGGCCTGCGCCAGTGCGATGACGTCCATATAGCCTTCGACGGCGATGACCGTGCCGCCCTTGGCCAAGGCCTTGCGGGCGCGGGCGAAATTATAGAGCACATTGCCCTTGTGGAAGAGTTCGGTGTCAGGCGAGTTCATGTATTTGGCCAGCGCGTCCGGCTGCAGCGCACGGCCGCCGAACGCGATGATCTTCCCCCTGGAATCCGGAATCGGGAACATGATGCGGTCGCGGAACCAGTCATAGGAAACCGGGATGTCGTCGCCGTGGCGCACCAGTCCACAAGCCTCGATGTCGGCCTTGGGCACGCCCTTGGCGGCGAGATGCTCCTTCAGCGCATTGCGGCTGTCGGGCGCAAAACCGAGCCGGAACGATTGCTGCGTCGCCGGCGTCAGCCCGCGGTCTCTGAGATAGGCGCGGGCTTTGGCGCCTTCCGGCCCCTGCAGCCGTTCCTGGAAGAAGGCGGTCGCCATCTCCATGACGTCGGTCAGGCTGGCGCGTTCCTTTTCGCGCCGCTCCTCCTGCGCATCGCGAACCGGCATCGGCACGCCGGCCATATCGGCGATCTTTTCGACCGCTTCGGGAAAGCTCATCCCGTCGAGTTCGGTGAGGAACTTGAAATGATCGCCCGAGACCGAGCAACCGAAACAATGGTAGCGGCCCTTTTTGTCCTCGCAGTGGAAGGAGGGGCTCTTCTCGCCGTGGAACGGACAACAGGCCCAATAGTCGCCGCGCGGCGCGTTGGTTTTCTTCCTGTCCCACGCAACGCGCTGGCCGATAACCGATGAAATCGGCACGCGGTCGCGTATCTCGTCGAGGAAGGCGGGTGGAAAGCGCATCGGGGAACTCGTTTCCCGATTATATAATCATACCCGCGAAATCCGACGACCCTTAATGCGGGCCATACCCGGTTTCCACAGGCAAAAGAGGCGGCCGTTGCGGGCCGCCTCTTTCCAATATCCGCCTGGGGACCGCTTAATGCGCGGCAAGCGCGCCGAAAATGACGCCGGAGAGCACACCGACCAACACATAGTCGTTGCCGACGCGGATCCATTCCTGGCCGCGGCCGGGACGATGCAGGCCGTAGCGGCCGTAGTCGCGGATCGGCTGGTGCTGTCTCCAGCCTGAATATTTATGGCCGTTGCGCCAGTTGTTGCGCTTCACGATGACCTTCTTATGGATGACGCGCTTCTGGATGAAGCGCTTCTTGACATCCCTGTTGGTGGGCTTTTGCCAGTCGACCTGGCTGTAATTCGACTGCGGAGCGTTCGGTGCATTCAGCGGTGCGGCTTGGCCGGTGAGCGACGTAGCGGCCAGCATCGAGAAAGCGAGTGCGGAAAGGACAATGCGTTTCAAAAGAAGTCTCCTTGGTTGTCGATGCCAGAGGAATAGCGGGCCACCGATGAACCGAAGCTGAACGCCTGCATTACAATTGTGTAATGATTTCCTTTATTTACCCAATAGAGCTGAACATAATCGCAAAGGCAGGAGCCGGTCGCGCTGCTAACTCTGCCTATCCGTTGCTTCGAGCCCGCCCCGCAATGCAACCATTTGCGCGTCCGTCCATTTTCCGACACCGCCCGTCGCGCTGCAACGGCCCCTGGAAATCGACAAAATTTTATTATCCGGCTAAAATATTCGAGTTATTATAAGTCACCGCCATGAACATGATTCGTACCCTCGTTTTCCCTTCTGATCGCCACGCCAAACAGGACGCGCATCCTGTTTGCATGCGGGGGGCGAAATGAGCGGGTCCGTCGTCCTTCTGCATCTGGCCGGCGCCGTGGCGCTGATGCTGTTTGCCACCCGCATGGTGAAGACCGGCGTTGAACGCGCCTATGGCGACGTGCTGCGCCACCGCCTGCGCGCCACCATGCGCAATCCGATCATGGCGGTGCTGGCCGGCACCGGCCTTGCCATCGCCCTGCAGAGTTCCACAGCCGTCACGCTGCTGGTCGGCTCCTTCGCCGGCTCTGGCATCGTCTCGGGCGCCGCGGGCCAATTGGCAGTGCGCGGCGCCGAGATCGGCTCTGCGCTGGTGGTCAAGCTGCTGACCTTCGACCTCACCTTGCTGGTGCCGCTGTGCCTGATCACCGGCACGGTCATGTTCATGGCCACCGAGCGGCGCGACTGGCGCCAGACCGGCCGCATTCTGGTCGGCATCGGCCTTTTGATCCTGTCGCTGGAGATGATCGGCCAGGCGTCTGAGCCGCTGCGCAACAGCCAGCTCATGCCGGTCATCATCAACTACTTCTCGACCGATTCCATCACCGCCTATCTGCTGGCGGCGCTGATCACCTGGCTGTTCCAATCGAGCATCGCGGCGGTGCTGTTGATGGCGACGCTGGCAGGCCGCGGCCTGATCACGCCCGAACTCGGCGTCGTTCTCATCCTTGGCGTCAACCTCGGCTCCTCGATCATCGCGCCGATGCTGACCCGCTCGTCGAGCCCCGAAGTGCGCGTCGTGCCGATCGGCAACCTCCTGATGCGCGGGCTTGGCTCGCTGGTCATGCTGATCCTGGTCATGATCTTCAGGCCGCACTTCGCCTTTCTCGGTTCGACGGCGGCGGACCAGATCGTCAATGCCCACATCCTGTTCAACGTGCTGATCCTGCTCGCCGGCCTGCCGCTGGCAGGGTTCGTCTACCGCGCTTCGGAGAAGATCGTCGCACTTGGCACCAAGCCGGTGCCGGCCGCCTCGCTTGACGTCGTCGAACTGTCCGCGCTCAACGAAAGCGCGCTCGACGTGCCGAGCCAGGCGCTGGCCAATGCCACCCGCGAGGTGGTGCGGGTCTGCGAGACGATCGAGATCATGCTCAAGCGCATCATCGAACTCTATGAAAGTGCCGATGCCGACAAGATCAAGGCGCTGGCCGCACTCGACGACCGCGTCGACCGCAAGCACGCCGCGATCAAGCTCTACCTCGCCAAGTTGACCAGGAACCCGCTGACCGAGGACGAAGCGCTGCGCTGCCAGGAACTGATCGGCGCCTGCGTCAAGCTCGAGCAGGTCGGCGACATCATCGTGCGCAACATGCTGGTGCATGTGAAGAAGAAATTCGAGCGCGGGTTGGAATTCACCGACGAGGGCTGGGCCGAGCTGTGCGCCTTCCATGGCTCGGTGCTGGCCAATGCGCGGCTTGCCTTCAATGTGCTGGTGTCGCGCGATCCCGAGACTGCCCGCCAGTTGGTGCTGGAAAAGGACCAGCTGCGTGACCGCGAGAAGGAAACCAGCGCCAGCCATTTCGTGCGGCTGCGCGACGGCACCGCCAAAAGCATCGAGACCAGTTCGATTCATCTCGATACCATCCGCGACCTGAAGCAGATCAATTCGCTGCTGGCCTCGATGGCCTATCCGGTGCTCGAAGAGCGCGGTCTGCTCACTGGGTCGCGGTTGAAGGCGAGCTGAGAAGCAGCCGATCTCCCCCACAAGGAGGGAGATTGGCGCTTCACCGCCTCGCTCACTGAAGAAAACCTAAACTCGCGACAAAAATTTCTTCATTGCCCGCAAAGCCCATCCGTGGTTTGAGGCCGTTCCAGCTAAGGCCTTGCCATGTCGCTTCCGCTCATAGCCCTGTTCATTGCCGCTTTTGCCTTCGGCACCACCGAATTCGTCATTGCCGGCGTGCTGCCGCAGGTGGCGCAAGGTCTTGGCGTTTCGGTCCCCTCGGCCGGCTACCTCGTCTCCGGCTATGCAGGCGGCATCGCCATCGGCGGCCCGCTGCTGGCGCTCGCCACCAAGGCGCTGTCACGCAAGAGCCTGCTGCTCGGCCTCGCCATCGCCTTCACCATCGGCCAGGCGGCTTGCGCGCTGGCGCCCGACTTCACCTCGATGCTTCTGTTGCGCATTGCCGTGGCGGTCGCGCATGGCGCCTATTTCGGCGTCGCCATGGTCGTCGCCGTCGGTCTCGTGCGCGAGGACCAGCGCGGCATGGCTGTCGCCGTCATCCTGTCCGGCCTCACCGTCTCCAACGTCATCGGCGTGCCGGCGGGCACCGCGATCGGCAACATCTGGGGCTGGCGTGCGACCTTCTGGGTGATGTGCGCGCTGGGCGTGGCGGCAACGCTTGCCATGGCAGCCCTGTTGCCGCGCACCACCGGATCGTCGGTCAGGCCCGCCGGTTTCGCCCGCGAGGTCCGTGTGCTGGCCCGCCAGCAGGTCTGGACCTCGCTGATCCTGATGCTGATGCTGATGATCGGCCAGTTCGGTCTGTTCACCTACATCACCCCGACACTGCTTGAGGTCACAGGGCTCGACGAGAACCTGGTGCCGTGGGTGCTGCTGCTCAACGGCGTCGGCGCCACCCTGGGAGTCTTCCTCGGCGGCAAGCTCTCCGACTGGAAGCTGATGCCGTCATTGATCACCATGCTGGGTTTGCAGGCGGTGACGCTGGCCGTCATCTATGCCGTCAGCCCCTACCCCCTGCCGATGGTTGTCGCGATCGTCGTCTGGGGCGGTCTCAATTTCGCCATCGGCACGCCGATCCAGACCCGCATCCTGGCCTGGACCGCCGACGCCTCGAACCTCGCCTCGTCGCTCATTCCGTCCGGCTTCAATGTCGGCATCGCGCTGGCCGCGTCGCTGGGCGCCGCCATGCTCAACGCCGGCTATGGCTACCGTAGCCTGCCGCTGCTTGGCGCCATCGCCATGCTGGTCGCTATCGCGGTGGCGCTCGCCTCCTATGTCTGGGAAGGGCGCAGCAACGCCACGCCGCCGCTGACGGCCCCAGCGGAGTAGGTCACGATCCGGAAAAGGGGACGCCGGTTTTCCGAAAAGATCGTGATCAACCAAAAACACTTCACCCGCGCCAGCGCAGCAGGCGCATGGCGTTGGCGGTGACCAGCACGGTGGCGCCGGTGTCGGCCAGGATCGCCGGCCACAGGCCGGTGATGCCGGCGATGGTGGTGACCAGGAACACCGCCTTCAGCCCGAGCGCCACGCTGATGTTCTGACCGATGTTGGCCATCACCGCCCGCGACAGTTTTATCATGCGAGCGACGTCCGTGACGCGGCCATGCAGGATCGCCGCATCCGCCGTTTCCAGCGCCACATCGGTGCCGCCGCCCATCGCGATGCCGATGTCGGCGGCAGCCAGCGCCGGCGCGTCGTTGATGCCGTCGCCAACCTTGGCGACCTTCAGCCCCTCGCGCTGCAATTCACCGACGATGCGCTGCTTGTCCTGCGGCAACAGCTCCGCCCGTGCCTCCATGCCGAGGGAAGCGGCGATGGCTTCGGCGGTGCGGCGGTTGTCGCCGGTCAGCATCACCGCGCGGATGCCCTCAGCCTTGAGCGCCGCGATCCCGGCCGCCGCATCCGGCCGCGGCTCGTCGCGCATGGCGATCAGCCCGGCCACCATGCCATCGGCGACAAGCACCGAGACGGTCTTGCCCTGCCCGTTGAGGCTGTCGACGGCAAGGCGCTGCACTTGCGTCATGTCGGCGCGTTCGCCCGCCGCCGGACCGGAGCCGAGGAAGACGGCGACGCCACCGACGCTGCCCTCGACACCTTTGCCCGAGATCGCCTTCGCCGCCAGAGCCGGCGGCACCGGCGCACCATCAGCCTTGGCCCTGTCGAGGATCGCCATGGCCAGCGGATGGCTGGAACCCTGCTCGAGCGCTGCCGCCAGCGCCAGCACGGTGCGTTCATCGCGGCCATAGGCCATGATGTCGGTCACCACGGGCCTGCCCGCGGTCAGCGTGCCGGTCTTGTCGAAGGCCACCGCCGTGATCCGGCGAAACCCTTCCAGCACCGCACCACCTTTCATCAACAGGCCACGCCGCGCGCCGGTCGCAAGGCCAGCGGCGATTGCTGCCGGCGTCGAGATGACGAGCGCGCAGGGGCAACCGATCAGCAGGATCGCCAGGCCCTTGTAGATCCATTCGTTCCAGTCGCCGCCAATGAGCAGCGGCGGCAACAGGGCAACCAGCGCGCCGACCGCCAGCACCGCCGGGGTGTAGTATCTTGAGAAGCGGTCGATGAAGCGTTCAGTCGGCGCCTTGGCTTCCTGCGCCTCCTCCACAAGCCGCACGACCCGGGCGATGGTGTTGTCAGACGCGGCAGCCGTCACCCGCACCTTGAGCACGCCGTCGGTGCTGATCGTGCCGGCAAAGACGACGTCCGCAACGCCCTTGCGCTTTGGCGTGCTCTCGCCGGTCACCGGCGCCTCGTCGATTTCGCTCGACCCCTCGATGATCTCGCCATCGGCCGGAATGCGGTCGCCCGGCCGCACCAGGATGATGTCGCCGACGCCGAGCCGTTCGGCAGGAACTTCCGATGTGCCGCTCGCGCGTTCGACCAAGGCCGTCTTCGGCACCAGATCGGCAAGTCCCTGGATGCTCGCCCGCGCCCGGCCGGCTGCGACACCTTCCAGAAGTTCACCGATCAGGAACAGCACCACCACGGCGGCGGCTTCTTCCGTAGCCCCGATCATCACGGCGCCTATCGCCGCGATGGTCATCAGCATCTCGATCGAGAACGGCGTGCCGGCCAATGCCGCCATCAGCGCTCGCCGTGCGATCGGCACCAGGCCGACCAGCAGGGCGGCAAGGAAGACCCAGCGCTCGGCCGCAGGAAGAAGATGGCCGATGCCGTAGGCGGCGAGAAGCGCTGCCGCGCAGGCCAGCGTCAGCACGGCACGGCGGGAGCGCCACCACGCCTGCCCCGGCGCCGCATCGCTGTGATCATGATCAGCATGATCATGATCCTTGGCCACTGAAGCACGCCCATCGGCCCCGCCTTCCGCCTTGACGATGCCGTAGCCCAGCCGCGCCACCTGCCGCAGCACCTTGTCGTCGTTGAGCCAACCGCTGTGGCTGACCGTCATGCTGGCGCCGGTCACCGAAACCGAGACATCGGCGACGCCGTCGAGACGACGCACCGCCGTATCGATCTTGGCCGCGCAGGAGGCGCAGTCCATGCCGCCGATCTTGAACCGTGTCTGCCCGATCGTTTCCTGCTTGAGCGGCGTCGTCATCACATTACCTGCCTGTCTTGCCCGCGCGGCGTCGCCGCATGGGTCTTGAATGCTGATGTCAGGCACTATAATTGCTCTAGTCACTAGAGCTTCAAGGGAAAATTTCATGTTTTCGATCGGTGATCTCTCGCGTCGCACCGGGGTCAAGGTGCCGACAATCCGCTATTATGAGCAGATGGGCCTTGTCGCCGCGCCCGAGCGTTCGGAAGGCAACCAGCGCCGCTATTCCAGGCAGGAGCTGGAGCGGTTGGCCTTCATCCGCCACGCCCGCGACCTCGGCTTCGCCGTCGACGACATCCGCTCCCTGATCGACTTGAGCGGCCACCCCGAGCAGCCCTGCGGCCACGCCGACAAGATCGCCGAGGAGCAACTGATCTCGGTGCGGGAAAAGATTGCCCAGTTGAAGCGACTCGAGGCCGAGCTCGAACGCATCGCCACGTGCTGCAATGGCCAGACGGTCGGCGACTGCTACGTCATCCGCGCGCTGTCGGATCATGCGCTGTGCGCCGATGAGCATGGTTGAGACACATCCTACAGCTCGATCCGGAACCGCAAGCTTTCCGCCCCGCCATAGGCGGCGTCCTCGAAGAAGCGTTCGACGAGCTTGCCGCCATTGGCCAGGATCACCTTGTGCGAGGCCGGATTGCCCGGCTTGGCGGTGATCTCGACGTGAGCCAGGCCGACCGCCCTCGCCTCGTCCAGCATCAGCCGCAGCGCCTCGGTGGCGTAGCCGCGCCGCCGCTTCCACGGCACCACCGAATAGCCGATATGGCCGAGCACATGCGGCGGCAGTTCCGCCGTGCCCTTCTGCCAGCGAAAGCCGATCGAGCCCGACGCCTCGCCATCCCATATCCAGCGGCGGAAGCCCGGCAGGCGCGGCACTTTTTTGCCGTCGGGCAAGCTGATCGGGCCGCCCTTGGCCTGGGGATTGTCGAGGTCGGCAAGAAAGGCCACGGGATCCTTTTCGATGGCCGCGAGCTGCTCGCGCGTCGCTTCCATCAGCCGCACATTGTCCGGTGACCAGCCGCGCTCGAGCGCCACCTTGTAGGATGGCAGATGTTCAAGCGCGGGTTTGACGATTTCGATCATGGTGCACCGGCGGAGACGCTACGCCGATAAATAGCAGCATTGCCCGGCAAGGCACGGTCCACCAAGGAGCAGCCTCTTACGACAAGGCCGCGTTTCCATCGCTGGAAACGCGGCCCCGATCTTATGTCCTTGGGAGGACTGGAGCTCCGGCGCAGGCGCGCGGGAGTACCCTTATGCGAAGTCAGGCGATGTCAAAGCGGTCGGCGTTCATCACCTTGGTCCATGCCGCCACGAAATCCCTGGCGAATTTCTGGCTTGCATCCGCGGAGCCATAGACCTCGGCAAGCGCGCGCAACTGGGCGTGCGAGCCGAAGATCAGATCGGCACGGGTGCCGGTCCACCTGACCGCCTTGGTCTTGCGGTCGCGCGCCTCGTACACCTCTTCCGAACCCGGAACAGAGCCGGCGGCCGGATCCCAGACCGTGTTCATGCTGAGCAGATTGACGAAGAAGTCGTTGGTCAAAGTGCCCGGCCTGTCGGTGAACACGCCGTGCTTCGATCCGCCGGTATTGGCGCCGAGCACGCGCAGACCGCCGACCAGCACCGTCAATTCCGGCGCGGTCAACGCCAGCAACTGCGCCCGGTCGACCAGCATGGCCTCGACCGACATCGGCTGCTTGCCCCTGACGTAATTGCGGAAGCCGTCGACCTTTGGCTCGAGCGCGGCAAAGGAATGCACGTCCGTTTGCTCCTGCGAGGCGTCCATGCGGCCTGGCGTGAACGGCACCTTCACCTCATGGCCTCCGTCCTTCGCGGCTTTCTCGACCGCGGCAACGCCGCCGAGAACGATGAGGTCGGCCAGCGAGATCTTTTTCGCGCCGGTCTGTGCCGCGTTGAACTCCTTCTGGATGGCTTCCAGCTTCGCCAGCACCTTCGACAGTTCCGCCGGCTGGTTGACTTCCCAATCCTTCTGCGGCGCCAGTCGGATACGTGCACCGTTGGCGCCACCGCGCTTGTCGGAATTGCGGAACGTCGAGGCCGAAGCCCAGGCGGTCGAAACCAGCTCGGAAACCGACAGGCCCGATGCCAGGATCTTCGCCTTCAGCGAGGCGATGTCCTGCTCGCCGACCAGTTCATGGTCGACCGCCGGGATCGGGTCCTGCCAGATCAGCTCTTCCTTCGGCACGAGCGGGCCGAGATAGCGGGCGACCGGACCCATGTCGCGATGGGTCAGCTTGTACCAGGCGCGGGCGAAGGCGTCGGCGAACTGCTCCGGATGCTCGTGGAAGCGCCGCGACACCTTTTCGTAGGCAGGATCTACCCGCAGCGCGAGATCGGTGGTCAGCATCGCCGGCGCGCGGCGCTTTGACGGATCGTGCGCATCCGGAACGGTGCCGGCCCCGGCGCCACCCCTTGGCGTCCACTGATGGGCGCCGGCCGGGCTCTTGGTCAGTTCCCAGTCGAAGCCGAACAGATTGTCGAAGAAATTGTTGCTCCACTTGGTCGGCGTCGTGGTCCAGGTCACTTCGAGGCCCGAGGTGATGGCGTCGCCGGCAATGCCGGAAGCATGCTTGCTCGACCAGCCGAGGCCTTGCGCCTCGATGCTCGAGCCCTCTGGCTCCGCGCCAACCAACGACGCATCGCCGGCACCGTGCGTCTTGCCGAAGGTGTGACCACCGGCGATCAGCGCCACGGTCTCCTCGTCATTCATGGCCATGCGGGCGAAGGTCTCGCGAATGTCGCGGGCCGAGGCCAGCGGATCCGGCGTGCCGTTCGGCCCTTCCGGATTGACGTAGATCAACCCCATCTGCACGGCGCCGAGATGGCCGCGAAGTTCACGGTCGCCGGAATAGCGCTTGTCGTCGAGCCACTTGGTTTCCGAACCCCAGTCGACGTCCTGCTCGGGCTCCCAGACGTCAGCGCGGCCGCCGGCGAAGCCGAAGGTCTTGAAACCCATCGATTCCAGCGCGACGTTGCCGGTGAGGATCAGCAGGTCGGCCCAGGAGATCTTGCGCCCATATTTCTGCTTGACCGGCCACAGCAGCCGGCGCGCCTTGTCGAGATTGGCATTGTCCGGCCAGCTGTTGAGCGGAGCAAAACGCTGCTGGCCTGCCCCGGCGCCGCCACGGCCATCGCCGATGCGGTAAGTGCCGGCACTGTGCCAGGCCATGCGGATGAACAGTGGCCCGTAATGGCCGAAGTCGGCCGGCCACCAATCCTGCGAATCCGTCATCACCTGGTGCAGGTCCTTGATCACCGCATCGAGATCGAGCGACTTGAATTCCTCGGCATAGTCGAACTCTTCGCCCATCGGATCCGAAAGGTTCGATTGCTGATGGAGAACGCCAAGATCGAGTTGGTTGGGCCACCAGTCACGGTTGCTCCTGCTGGAGGATCCGTGTGCAACGGGGCATTTGCCGGCGCTGGGATCATCGGTCTGTGCGTCCATGTTCTTCTCCGATCGTGGCTGTGTTGAGCTGTTCAACTGCTGCGTGACAGGGACATAGAAATGTCCCTGGAGGCGGTCCGTTTCATGGCTGGCGCGATGACCATATGCCCGATACGCGACCGAATATGTTGGATGTCCTGTTGCTGCCGGCATGCGCCTCACCAGGCGGTCCCGGCTGCTCCTCATCTTCGTTGCGACTCGTATAGCAAAGCCGCCTGATTAATTTAAGTTGGATTTCCTGATTACAGCGATAAGATGACATTATGACAAACCTGACGCTGAAGCAGTTGCGTTATTTCGAGGCGCTGGCGCGGCACAATCATTTCGGCCGCGCCGCCGATGCCTGCGCGATCTCGCAGCCCGCCATCTCGGTGCAGATCCGGGAGTTGGAGGAAACGCTTGGCACGGCGCTTTTCCAAAGAGGCCCACGCCAGGTCCGGCTGACCAATTTCGGCGAGGAATTCGCCTTGCGCGTCCGCGACATCCTGCGCTCGGTGGACGAGCTGACGGATCTGGCCCGCGCCTCGCGCGACCGGCTGGTGGGACGGTTGCGCATCGGGGTGATCCCGACGATCGCACCCTACCTTCTGCCTGCCATCATCGGCAACCTCGCCCGCATGCATGACGGGCTCGATATCCACGTGCGCGAAACGCAGACGCAGAAGCTGATCCAGGAACTGGCCGACGGCCGGCTCGATGCCGCCATCGTCGCCTTGCCGGTATCGGAAGCGTCGCTGACGGAAATCGTGCTGTTTGCCGAGAACTTCGTGCTGGTCCGACCCGGCGAGGATGAGGGAAAGCCGGTGCCCAACCGCGAAATGCTGCGCGAGATGCGGCTGCTCCTGCTCGAGGAGGGCCATTGTTTTCGCGATCAGGCGCTGTCGTTCTGCAACATGCATTCGGCACGGCCGCGCGAGTTGCTGGACGGCAGCTCGCTGTCGACCCTGGTGCAGATGGTCGGCGCCGGCGTCGGCGTCACCTTGATCCCCGAAATGGCCGTGCCGGTGGAGACGCGCTCCGCGGCAGTCTCTATCGCCCACTTCGCCAATCCCCAACCATCGCGGACGATCGGCATGATCTGGCGCAAGACAAGCCCGATCGCCAAACAGCTGCTGCTTATATCCGAAGTGGTTCGCCAGGCGGCCGAAGCATTGCGCGCGCAGCACAGTTCGGCATCGGTTGCACAGCCTCTGAATCTACCGGCAGCGGCCCAATGAAGGCTGGCTGACCGGATCGTCAGCCTGCCGCGTGGAACCGGATTTCGCCCTTGTTCAGGAAGCAGGTCTTGTCGAACAGCGACAGGTCCAGAGGGTTTGGTAACCGCACGTCGCTGATATCGGGAACCGGCTTCCTCGCCGGATCGTATGAGCGATCGATCTGCGAGATGAAAACGAGGATCAATCCCCTGTCGCGGGCAAAGGCCTTCAGCGTGCGGACTTGCGCCATCAGGTCCGGGTTTTCCCGCTTCTGATCGAGCAGTTGCAGATAGTCTATGACCACCAGCGTACCGCGCGCCGCCGCCGCCAGCGTTCTGACGATGTAGTCGGCGCTGATGGCGTCGGAATTGTCGAACACGAACCGGTCGTTGAACCGTGCAGGGTCCGCCCCGATGGCGCGAAACCGGCCCAGCACATCCCGCTGCGTATACTCCAGCGTGAAGAACACACCGCGATGGCCTGATTTCATGGCTTCGACCGCGAGTTCGAGGCACATCAGCGTCTTGCCGTGGCCGGGTCGTGCACCCACCAGAACAAGATCGCCGGGCGCAAGTTGCGCAAACAGTATGCCGGCAGGCGCCGCCTCGGCTGCCTTGGCTGCAAGCAGACTCCAGCTGGCGAAGCCTTCCTGTGCTGCAACACGATCAAGCGCTTCGTGGAGCGGAATTTTGGCCTCGCGGGACAACAGCCTGGCTTGACGCTTCAGATGGTAAACGGGCGCGGACAGCTTCATTGCAAAACCTCCTGGTGCGAGCAGTTTCCGCAATCCCTCCTTATGCCTGGCGCTCGAACAGTCGGTTCGGTGATGAGAGTGCCCTGCATGAACGATGCTTTCCCGGCGGAGGGAGGAGGCGTGGGCTGCGCCAGAATCAGATGATAGCTCAATCCCTGCGTATCGAAAATCGCAGACATTCAAAGATGCGGGGAGCCCGCTGCAAGCCTCGAGCCAGCATCCCGGCGTAGGAGCATTTGCGCGCGTCGATCTCCTTCATGGCTCTTCGTGCGGACTTGCGGAGGGCACGCGTTAACAAAGGGTGCGCTAAACAAGATGTGTTTCGCCTGATAATGCGAGACCCTTTATGATCGATTTCCGGCGGCAACACCGCAAGGAAACGGCTTTGGCAGGAGTTGATCCGGTGCGGTTGAGATTCGTCCCTCTGGGTATCGTCCCGATCCTCAGCCTCCTCGTCGCCGCCATTGCCTTGACGATGTCGGCTCGATCCTTTGCCGCACCATCTGACGTTCCGGCCTGGCTGCAGGCTCACATCGGCAACAGCGACGGCCAGATCTCACAAATTGTCCTCGAACGAGCCCGCGCGCTTTACCGGAAGAAGGTCGCGCAAGGTGCAGTCAAGAACCCCTGCTACTTCGCCATGGATGCGACGCGCCCCAGCGATCTGGGCGATGGCGTTCTGGGGCGCCGCTATTACGTCATCTGCGAAGCCAGCCAGTCGTTTCGCGCGATTTCGTCGGGTCATGGCAGCGGCCGGAATTTGAAAGGCGTTGTCGATTTTTCGAACAGCAAGCGGTGCGCGAAGAATTTCGGCAATGCGATGGATTCGTCGTTGACGGCCGGCGGCGGCTATATCACCCGCGAGGCAAAAACCTCGTTCAAGGGCTATTACCGCACCGCTGCGAAACAGGACGCGGTTTTCCAGCGCACCTTCATCCAGTTCGACGGCGAAGGCGAGGCCGCGAACGCCAGGCAGCGGGTGATCGGCGGCCATGCCGCCCAGGTGCTGCACGGCCTATGCCTGCGCAAAAACCCGAAAAGTTCGCATGCCGACCATGACGGCTTCGTGCCGTTCGGCAAACTGGTCGACTATGCCGGCGGCCGCAGCAATGGCTGCACCAGCTGGTCGCCGGCGGATGCGCAGCAGATTATCCCGATGGTCAAGGACAATCCGACGACGCTCTATATCTACCCGGAATCGCGCGACATCGCCGCGGTCGCAGCCAACCATTCACAGCCGGGCGCCTACTGGAACGCGTCCTGCCTGAAGGAAATCGGCACACCTAAATTCTGGCCGCGAAAGACCCTCGAGCCGATCATCGCCCAATACAGGAAGGATCACCCGGCACCGCCGCCGCAGCCGCTGCCGATCTGCGAAGCGTCTTGAAGTTCGCATCGCACCGCCGCGCCGCTTTATGTTCGGCGTGCGAACCGCATTGATCGGCAGCCCTGCGACCCACCATCAATGATTCAATCCGATCTCCAGGCCAGCGCGCCGGTAGCTCCGGTGCCCCGCCTCTCCTCCTCGATGTCGCAACTCGAAACAGCTGTGTGCATAAGGCCGGATGGATCAAGACTGGCTGAATGCTCTGGCCGAGGAAAGAATTTCCGGCACCACGTTCAGCCGATTGTGGTGGTTGGAACCAACGGCCTGCTACCCAGTTAGAAGGCCAGCAAGTCTGGTTACAGCCTTGCCGCTATATGAATCAGAACCCGCCGACGCAGTCTACGGCCTAGCAGGATGCCGTCCTTGCGGCGGCGTTGCCCGGCTGGGAAGCCGGTGTGGCTGCCTCCGCAACCTGGGCTGCACAGCCGCTGACGACATGCAGACACCGTCGCCGACAGCCAAACAATAGGAGGTATGCCGACATGAAAGCAGTCCGCATCCACGCTTTTGGCGGACCTGAGGTCCTTTCGATCGATCAAGTCCCCTCGCCTCAGCCGCTTGACGACGAGGTTGTGCTCAGGGTCCGCGCCGCAAGCGTCAATCCGATCGACTACAAGACCCGCGAAGGGTCGGTGAGCGAAACCCTGCCGATCACGCTCGGGCGCGACGTGTCCGGCACGGTGGAAATATGCGGTACGCGGGCGCATACGTTGAAGAAGGGCGACCCGTTATTTGCGATGCTTGGTCATGACCGGGGCGGCAATGCCGAATATGTCGTGGTCAAGGCGACGGAGGCGGCTGCGAAACCGGATCGTCTAAGCCATGTCGAAGCCGCGGCGGTGCCGCTTGCCGGCATCACTGCATGGCAGGGCCTTTTCGACCATGGCGGCCTCAAATCCGGGCAACGGGTTCTCATCCATGGCGGCGCCGGCGGCGTCGGTCATCTGGCGATCCAATTGGCCAAGGCCGCGGGCGCGTTCGTCGCGACAACCGTTTCCGCCGAGGACGTCGTTTTCGTGCGTGAGCTTGGCGCCGATCAGACGGTCGACTACAAGAATCAGCGTTTCGAAGAGGTCGTCAATGCGGTCGACCTGGTGTTCGACCTTATCGCGGGCGACACGCAGGACCGTTCCTGGGATGTGCTCAAGCCAGGCGGGACGCTCGTTTCCACTCTTTCCCAACCGTCGCAGGAAAAGGCAAACTTGCGTCGGGCGCGTGGCGTCTCCTATCTGGCCGAGCCGAATGCGGCGCACCTTGCCGAGATCGGCCGCCTCATCGACGCCGGCAAGGTCACCCCCTTCGTGCTAGCCACCTACCCTCTTGGAGAGGTCGCCAAAGCGGAAGAACGGCTGGAAAATGAGCATGTGCGTGGCAAGATCGTGCTTGAGGTTTCCGCCTGGCGAGTTGGTGCTTCTGCAGTCCCTCTCGAACGGGTTATCCGATCCGCGCCTCGCCGTCGCTGTCCGGCAGGTTCGGAAACAGCACCTTCAGCTTGTGCTCCGCGCTTGCCCAACTGCGCGTGTGATGTTGCAGAGGCACCAATTGCTCACCGCAAAGGCTAGAATGCCAACAGTCACGGCAAGACTGACTGTCGAGCCAATGACAACCTTGAGCATCACGCCGGCAAAGACACCGGCGATGGCACCGTTGACGACATTCACCATTCCTGCGGTTCCGGCGAACGCTTGCCAGGGCCTTGGCTTGAGGCCGACATCGGCCAGCAGAGCCGTTTGGTTGTCATGAGTGGAGTGAACCAGATAGCGCGCCATCGAGGGAGTAAGCTCGGTGTAGTAGTGCCTGATGCGTGCCATGCCGCGGGCGTGGACCATGTCTTCGATGGCCACCTGCACAGCCCTGACGAATGTCACCAGCCCGATGAAGTAGAGGCATGGCAACAGGATCAGGCTGAACAGCATGAAAGGAAGCCCCATCCTTGTCACCTGGGCGACGAAGGCAAGGGCGATCGTGGCGCTGGATACCGAAGTCAGGAACAAATTTGCGCGCTGATTCGCCTCCTGAGTCGTCGCCGCCCTGGCGGTCCCCAGCACCAAATGCTCCGTGGTCATCATCTGCAGGAGTTGCTGCCGGTTCTCGCCTTCATCGGTTTTTGTCTTCCTTGCAGGCATCGCAAAAAACCTGTTGCGGGACGCGCTCCCCCCACCCAATCAACTCCTCAAAGCCGCCCACCCAAGGAACGAACTGCTTCGGAAGGGGTTCCAGCGCAACAAAGAGCGGTTCCGTGATCCCGGAGCAGAGCCGGATCACAGACCGAGCCAATTTTGTAGACAGATAGCGAAACGATTGTCCCCAAGCATCGTTTCGAAACCAGACATGAATTTGATGAGGAGGCGATGATGAGCGCTACCGGTTTGGATGTTTTTGACAGGACGCTGCAGACGACCAACATTTGGCTCGACGAGATCATGGACGATCATGGTCCGGATCGGCGGATTGCATGGCACATATTGGGCGCGGTCTTACGGACCGTAAGGGACAGGCTGCAGATCGGGCTTGCGGCCAAACTTGGGGCGGAACTGCCGATCCTGGTGCGCGGCGCCTATTACGACCACTACCGGCCCGCAGCCGAGCCGGACAAAACGCGCTCCCTTGAAAACTTCTCGCAGCACATCGGCGAGGAATTGAAATCGATCCGCCCCGTCGATCCCGAGGAGGCGGCACGCTCGGTGTTCCGAGTTCTTGCACGGCATATTGATCTGGGCCAGTCGGCCAAGGTGCGCGATGCGCTGCCGAAGGAAATCCAGGCGCTCTGGCCCGAGAGCCTCGGCGTCAAATAGCGACGGCAACGACTCTGACGGCCTCCGAGCGGCGCGCCGAGGCTGGCGTCCAGCAGGGCGTCAGTCCCGTAAACGGTTGGCGGCATGATCCTGATGCTGCTCTGTCGCGACCTGCCTGGAGTCCAAACCGCGTTCTTTGGAATGCTGTGCCTTGTCGCGATTGGACAGAACCTTGTTTTCTTCGAGCTTGTCCTTTGGCGTTACGGTCATGGCGCCTGTGCCAGAACCCTTTCCCTGCGAACCTGCTCCGATGTGTTTCTTGCTCCCGCGTGCCATGGGCTGCCTCCAATCTATGACAAATGTTCCAGGATCGGTGCTCATCTAGTCGTCAGGACGGTTTTTGTGATGGACGCTTTCCTGATTTTTGCCGCGAAGGATGTTGCGGTCGTCCGGATCGACGAGGTCCGGTGTGTCGGTTCTCATGTCCGATCCCTTGCGCAGCGCTTCGCGTTCCGCCGCTGATCGTTTCAGATCCGCCTCTGAATCGAAATCCTTGCCGGCGTTCTTTGTGTTTTCCCGCTCTTCAATGATGCGAATTTGTTGATCGTGGGTTTTGCGTCCAGTCATCGCTTCCTCCGGCGTGTTCGTGTTGGCGCTCGAAAGTCACCGGCCACCTCTAAGGTCGGGTCCGAGCCTGCCCTCGTGCTGATAATGGCAAGGTGACGGGATCGTTCCGAAAAGCGTTGAAGACGCTTTTCGCCAGATGGGCTCGGTTCGGCTTAGGCGCTCACGTTGACCGAGGCCGCCGCCCCTCTTCTGAACCATGGCCTCCTTCGAACGTTCGGCGACCACCGGACTGGCGCCGGACGCCTTTCCGTCGCGCTCCAGCTCAGCGCAGGAAATCGACCACAGCCTGGATGAACTCTGCCGGATACTCAATGTTCGACAGATGGACCGCGGGCAGCACGACCAGCTTCGCGCCGGGCACCGCCGCGGCAATCATCTCGCCGTGGCTGGCTGCTGTCACCGTGTCGTGCCGACCGGCGATCACCAGCGTCGGTCGCGGTATCAGTGCTACGGTACGGCGAAGATCGGCGTCGCGAACCGCCGCGAACAGGCCCGCCAGGCCTTGCCGGTCGATAGCCAGCAGCATGGTGCGAAACTCTTCGACCACGGGCTCGTTGGCGGCAACCATCGACGCGGGGAACCAGTTGCTCAGGAACGTCTCGGCGGTTTCCGACATGTCCGGTGCCTGCCGCACCGCGGCAATCCGCTCGTCGAAATAGCTTGCCGGCGAGAGATGAGACGAGGTGTTGCTCAGGATCAGCCGGTCGATCCGCTCGGGCGCGTGGATGCCGAGCCACTGCGCGACGAACCCGCCAAGCGACAGGCCAAGGAAATGTACGCGTTGCAGGTCGAGCGCGTCGAGCAGTTCGATGACGTCGCGGCCAAGCCGGTCGAGCGAGTAGGCGCCGACAGGAACGCTCGATCCGCCATGGCCGCGAAAATCGTAGCGCAGGATACGGAAATGCTTCGACAACTCGCCAACCTGCCTGTCCCACATGTGCAGCGTGGTGCCGATGGAATTCGATAGCACCAGCACCGGCTTGCTTGCCTCGCCGTCGAAGCGGTAGGCGATGCGCGTGCCGTCTCCCGTTATGACGAAATTCAGCTCATTCATGATGAAGATTCCTTCTGGAACGTTTTGAATGAGGCCAAACGTAGCCGAGGGACAATTTTGTTGATATTACAAAGACAGGACAATCTCTGTAATAAAAACCGACATGGCCGAATTTACCCTCCACGACCTTCAATGCTTCGATGCGGTGATTCGCACCGGAGGCTTTCAGCCTGCGGCGGCCGTGCTGCATCGCTCGCATCCGGCGGTGTTCGCTGCCGTCGCCAAGCTGGAGCGACAGCTCGACCTTTGCCTCCTGGACCGCAGCGGCTATCGCGTGCGTGCAACCGAGGCAGGGCTGTCGTTCCACCGCCGAGCGCTATCGCTGCTGCGCGAGCTGGACGGTTTGCGCGTCCATGCCGCCCAGTTGGCGATGGGTGAAGAAAGTGAGATCCACGTGGTGATAGGCGACCTGTGCCCGCGCCCGCATGTGCTGGGCATGCTCGGGCGGTTCTTCGCACAGTGCCCCGGCACGCGCCTGCATCTGCATTTCGAAGCGGTCGGCGGCCCATGGGAGCGTCTCTTCGACGACGAAGCCGATCTGATCCTGCACTGGGTCGACAAGGGCGATGCGCGGGTGGAATGGGTCGATCTGTGCAAGGTGTCCTTCATTCCCGTGGTGGCGCCGGGCTTTCTGCCCGAGCGTATCGAGCAGCCGATCACCCTGGACCAGATGCAGGCACTCACCCAATGCGTCATGCGCGACAGCGCCCGCCATTCGCCACAACAAAACTATTCGCTGATCGAAGGCGCGCCGCAATGCCTCGTCGCCGACCAGGGCATGAAGAAGGAGATAATCCTGCAGGGCCTTGGCTGGGGCCACCTGCCCCGCTTCCTGATCGAGGAAGAACTGCATGACGGGCGCCTGCAATCCATTGCCGGCCGCCATCTGCCGGGCCGCACCGACGAACTGGTGGTGGCGCGGCGCCGCGACCGGCCGCATGGGCCGATCGCCAACCGGCTGTGGGATCATATCCAGCAGGAAGCGCCGGCATTGCGCCGTGCATTGTAGCCGAGGAGGCCCGGACAGATACCGACCAACCAGTCGCGAAAGGCGCAAGTGGACCTCTCGGGTCCCGTCCAGCGATCACTTCTTGACATACGCTCCAGGCTGGCGGCCGCTCTTCGGAGCCTTGGCGTCCTTTGAACGCTCCGCGATAGCGGGGCCGGCCCCGGACGTCTTTTCGGTTGCGGCGCTCGGCGTGCCTTGCCTTGGCGGGTTTTGTCCGTCCGACTGGCGGGTTCGGTCTTCCACTTCGCCCACCCGGCGGGTGAGCCCGATGCCGCCGGCGGGCTTCTTGTTGGCGGCCGCATCCTGGGAGAATTCATCGGAAGCGTCGGCATCGGTCTTTGCCGGATATTTCGTCGCACCGGTTTCATAGCGGGTTTCGTTCTCAGTCATGACATCTCTCCAGTTGCATGACGGATAAACATCTCGGCGGTATCCGAGTTCCACTCCTGGACTTCGATTCCGGACGAATCTGGGTTCCGGGAGCGGGCGGTCGGCCACCCAAGCGACGAGATGAGCAGCACCCTACTGCAGCAGACCCTTGACGATGCCGCTCGCCTTGCCGAAATCCATCTGGCCGGCATATTTCTGCTTCAGTGCGGCAATCACCTTGCCCATGTCCTTCTGGCTGGCCGCACCCGTCGCCGCGATCGCCTCACGCGCCGCCGCTGTTACCGCCGCATCGTCCAATTGTGTCGGCAGGAAGGTGCGGATGATCTCCATCTCGCCGCGCTCCTGCGCGGCGAGCTCCGGCCGTTTGCCGTCGTCGAACGCTTTGGCGGATTCCTCGCGCTGCTTCACCATCTTGGCCAGGATCTGCAGGATCTCCTCGTCGCTGGCCGGCTCCTTCCCCGAACCGCGATTGGCGATGTCGCGATCGTGAATGGCGGCTTGGATCAGCCGCAATGTCGGCAGCCGGTGCTTGTCCTGCGCCTTCATCGCGCTCTTCAGGGATTCGGCGATTTTGCCGCGCATGATGCATTCTCCTTCGATCGGCGCGGACAATAGCGCCGGGGGCGAGCCAAGGCAAACCCTGATATGCCGGGGCAAGCCACTGATTTTGCTAGGCGAAATAAAACATGGCGGCATTTCGCATGATCATTGACCGCTCTGCCCCCTTCCCCTATGTACTGGGCCTTGCATGAACGGAAATTTGACTGCGTGGAGGCCGCGAAAATCGCCGCTTCGCGCCGTTTGCCGCGCAGATGGCCCGCCGGGCCGGTTGCAGCGGGCAGCCCGATAGGAGTGCCGCCATGGCCGAGATGACCGCCGCCTCGACGCCCGCCTGGACCACTGAAAAGCCGACCGCCCTTCTGGTGCTGGCCGACGGCACCGTCATCGAAGGTCGCGGCCTCGGCGCCACCGGCTCCGCCGTCGCCGAAGTCTGCTTCAACACGGCGCTGACCGGCTACCAGGAAATCCTCACTGACCCTTCCTATGCCGGCCAGATCGTCACCTTCACCTTCCCGCATATCGGCAACATCGGCACCAATGACGAGGACATCGAGGATCTCAATCCGGCCGCCCGCGCCGGCGCCGTTGGCGCCGTGTTCAAGGCCGATGTCACCGACCCGTCCAACTACCGCGCCGGCGCTGGTCTCGACCAATGGCTGAAGAAGCGCGGCATCGTCGCCCTGTCGGGCATCGACACCCGCGCGCTGACCGCGCTGATCCGTGAAAGGGGCATGCCCAACGCCGTCATCGCGCATGCGCCCGATGGCGTGTTCGACCTCGACGATCTGAAGCGCCGCGCCGCCGCATGGTCGGGGCTGATCGGGCTTGACCTCGCCAAGGAAGTCACGTCGGGCCAGTCCTCGGTCTGGCGCGAGACGCCCTGGGTGTGGAACGAAGGCTTTGGCGAGCAGACCGAACCGACAATGCACGTCGTCGCCATCGATTATGGCGTCAAACGCAACATCTTGCGCCTGCTCGCCGGCCTCGGCGCCAAGGTCACGGTGGTGCCGGCCAAGACCGGCGCCGAACAAATCCTTGCCATGCAGCCGGACGGCATTTTTCTCTCCAATGGCCCCGGCGACCCGGAAGCCACCGGTGACTATGCCGTGCCGGTCATCCGGGATCTGTTGAAGACCGACATCCCGGTGTTCGGCATCTGCCTCGGCCACCAGATGCTGGCACTGGCGCTGGGCGGCAAGACCGCCAAGATGCACCAGGGCCATCACGGCGCCAACCATCCGGTCAAGGACCACACCACCGGCAAGGTCGAGATCGTCTCGATGAACCACGGCTTTGCCGTCGATGCCGACTCGCTGCCATCGGGCGTCGAGGAAACCCACGTCTCGCTGTTCGATGGTTCGAACTGCGGCATCACGCTGACCGGCCGGCCGGTGTTCTCGGTCCAGCATCACCCCGAAGCCTCCCCCGGCCCGCAGGATTCGCACTACCTGTTCCGCCGCTTCGTCAATTTGATCCGCGAAAAGCGCGGCGAGGAATTGCTGGCCGAACGGGCCTGATCCTTTGAGGATCGGCTGTTAGCTATAATATCGCTTAACGCAAAGCGATAAATGTGCGATATTATTTGTTGTGAAGACGATCATCCTTTCAGTATCGGCGGCTCGCGATCTCGATAACCTGCAGGCGGATGTCCGCGAGCAGGTTTCCGAAGGTTTGATCACTTACGCCGTCAGCGGTCGTGGAGATGTAAAGCGTCTTGCCGGCCGGAACGGTTATAGACTGCGTATCGGCCGCTACCGCGTCATATTCGACGAAGACCGCACCACGATTCTCGCGATCTACATCGCAAGCGTGAAACGACGACCTATAGCAGGCCATAGGACAGGACATCATCATGAACGCCCCGCAAATCATCAAGACCTCAACCGGCGAAGAACTGGTCGTCATCCCGAGGGCCGACTACGAGGCATTGCTGCATGCCGCTGAAGAAGCCATGGATGCTGCGGATGTGGCGATCTACGATGAACGGAAGGCCGAGCTCAAAACGGAAAAGCCCCTGCCCGCTGCCGTGACCATGGATATCCTGCGGGGCTCGAGCCGGCTCAAGGCGCTGCGCAATTGGCGCAACCTGACCCAAGCCGATTTGGCGACTGCTATTGGTGTCAGCCAGGGTTTCCTGTCCGACCTCGAATCCAATCGTCGCAAACCATCGCCGCAGACCAGTGCCATGCTGGCAAAGACGCTGGATATCCCCGGCGAATGGATCGAAACCTAGAGCAATCCCGGGAAAAGTGTGAAACGGTTTTCCGTCCGGGAATTGCGTCAAACAAAGACTCTAGTATCTCGTCCTACGCCACCGGCCGGCCTTCGCTGGCTTCCAGGATGGCGAACCATTGCTGGCGGTCGAGGCTGATCTCCAACGCCTTGACCATGGCGGCCAGCCGTTCCGGCTTCATCGAACCCAGCACCGGCACCAATCGGGCCGGATGGCGCAATAGCCAGGCGATCGCGACGGCAGCCAGATCGCCGGCTCCGATCTCGGCGGCCACCGCAGCAAGCGCTGCCCGCACCCGCGCCTCGCGCCCCTCCTTGCCGGTGAACAGCGAGCCGCCCCCGAGCGGCGACCAGATCATCGGCGCATAGGCAAGGCGCTGCGCGTGGTCCAGGCTGCCGTCGGTCAATGCGGCCGTTTTCAGCACCGACATTTCGATCTGGTTGGTGGCGAGGGCGAACGGCAACCGTGAGGCCAGCAGATCGAACTGCGACGGCGTGAAGTTGGAGACGCCGACCGCCCTCACCTTGCCAGATGTGACCAGCTTGGCAAGAGCTGCCGCCGTCTCGTCGGCATCCGTCAGCGGGTCGGGCCGGTGCAGCAGCAACAGGTCGATATAGTCGGTGCCGAGATTGGCAAGCGACCGCTCCACCGACGCAACAATATGGCCGCCACCGGTATCGTAGTGCTTCAGCCGGTTGTCCGGCCGGTTTGGCGACTTCAGCATGATATCGCATTTCGAGATCAGCTCGATGCTGTCGCGCTTGCCTTCCCAGCGCGCCAATCCCGCACCGAAGGCCGCTTCCACCTCGTAGTTCCCATAGATGTCGGCATGATCGAAGCTGGTCAGGCCGAGATCGACGGCGGTGCCGATCAGCCGTGCGACCTGATCGGCATCCGGGCGGGCGGCGCTGTCGAGCAGACGCGAGGCGCCGAAGACCAACCGCGACAGCGACAGTCCGTCCCGAGTCAGCGCAATGCGGCTGTGACTCACACCTGCGCTCGATCTTCGGCGACGCCGGCGGTGACATTTGCGCGCGCCGCGGGCCTCGCCACCTTGGTGACGAAGACGATGACCGCCAGCGTCAGAAAACATGCGCCCACCAGATAGGGCGCACCGCCGAAGGTCACCGGCGCGCTTGGCCCGGTGAACCAGGAAAAGATCGCCGTATAGAGCAGCGGCGTGATGATCGAGGTGATCGAGAAGATCGAGGTCATCGCCCCCTGCAATTCGCCTTGCGCCGATGGCGGCACTTTGGCGGCGGCGAGGCTCCTCAGCGGTGGATCGGCCAGCGCTTCCAGACAGCCGACGACGATCACCGCATAGATCATCCAGCCTTGCGACGCGAAGGCATAGCCGAAGGCGCTGGCTGCCGTGAATGTCAGGCCGATGACCGCCGTCTTCCACTCGCCAAGCCTCGGGATCACGCGCGGCAGCACCGTCGCCATGACGATCGCACCGCACAGGCCGAAGGCGCCGAGCGAGAAGCCGATCTGCTGCTCGCTCCAGCCATAGCGATAGCTGGAGACGAACGACCAGACCGCCGGATACATCATGTGCCCGAGCGTCATCAGGAAGAAGACAAGCCCGATCCAGCCGATGCCTTGATATTGGCGCATCTGGAGCAGCGTGCCGACCGGGTTGGCGCGTTTCCACTCGAAGCGGCGGCGATGCTTGTCATCGAGCGTTTCCGGGAGGAAAAACAACGCAATGAGGAAATTCACGAAGGCGAGCCCGGCGGCGAAATAGAACGGCACGCGCGGCCCGAACGTACCGAGCAGCCCGCCGAGAACCGGCCCGATGACGAAGCCGACGCCAAACGCGATACCGAGCAGGCCGAAATTCTTTGCCCGGTTCTCATTATTCGAAATATCGGCGATGAAGGCTGAAGTCGTCGAATAGCTGGCGCCTGAAATGCCGGCCAGCACACGCCCGATGAACAGCATCGGGTAGGACCAGGCGACCGCGCAGATCAGATTGTCGATGGAGAAGGTCAGCACCGATGCGAGCAGGATCGGCCGCCGCCCGAACCGGTCGCTCAAGCCGCCCATGATCGGCGCGAAGACGAACTGCATCGCCGCATAGACGAAGAACAGCCAGCCGCCTTCGATCGCCGCGCCGCTGATGCTGACCCCGGTCAATTCCCTGAGATAGGCCGGCAGCACCGGCATGATCATGCCGAAGCCGATAATGTCGAGCAGCAGCGTGGTGAAGACGAGCGCAAGGCCCCGTCTGGCGGTTTTAGGGTCGATCATGCAGGATCAAGCTCCTCTGCTCGCCCTCAGGCGCAGGCGGACGCACTTATAGGCGAGCCCGCCGCAAGGAACAATGTGAGAACAGGCTGATTCTATTCATCCTGATACCCCCTGACGGCAGCATCGCCGGCAGGTGAAGCTCGAAAACGGTCTGTCAGATCGGCCCACTCAGCGTGTTGCACTCCGACAGCTTGCCGCTCTTGTAACCACGCGCCAGCCAGGTCTGCCGCTGCTGCGAGGTGCCGTGGTTGAAGCTTTCCGGCACAACATAGCCTTGCGTCTTCTTCTGCAGCGTGTCGTCGCCGATCTGCTTGGCGGCGTTCAGTGCGCTCTCGATGTCGCCCTGCTCCAATATGCCTTTCTGCCCGGTGTAATGCGCCCACACGCCGGCAAAGCAGTCGGCCTGAAGCTCGATTCGCACCGACATCTGGTTGGCTTCGACCTCGCCCATGCTTTGCCGCATCTGGTTGAACTTGGACATGATGCCGGTCAGGTTCTGCACGTGGTGGCCGACCTCATGCGCAATCACATAGGCGCGGGCGAATTCGCCCGAGGCGCCGAACTGCTGGTCGAGCTGCTGGAAGAAGGTCATGTCGAGATAGACCTTGTGGTCGCCGGGACAATAGAACGGTCCGGCCGCCGCGGAAGCGAAGCCGCAGGCCGAGCGGACCTGGCCGGAAAACAGCACCAGTTTCGGATCCTCGTAGGTTAGGCCCTGAGATTTGAAGATGCCGGACCAGGTGTCCTCGGTCTCGGCCAGCACGGTGGCCACGAACTGCTTCATCTCGTCATTGGCCGGTGTGGCACCGTTGTCCTGTCCGCTGTTGTCGGTGATCTGGCCGCCGCCGCCCGGCAGCAGGCCGCCGTCGCCGCCACCTAGGATCGTCGACGGATCGAAGCCGAAATACCATCCGGCCAGCACCACCAGGATGACGAGGAAGATGCTGCCGCCGCCACCGGTGCGGCCGCCGATCGGAATGCGGAACTGGCCACCGCCGCCGCCGAGTCCGCCACCGCCGCTGTCGCTGCGGTCGTCCTCGATATTGTCACTCTGACGACGGCCCTTCCAGAGCATGGCAACTCCTCGTGCAGCAACTTCCCCGTTGTTCCGGGGCAACAAACAATTATCCCAATGGTTGCGCCAAGTCACAGCATTTTTCGATGGCCTTTTTGGCCATACGGGTCGCCTTGCGGCCAAGCTCGTTGCGGCGAGCGGCTCGGCGTTGCAATCGTCCCCATGGCCGAGACTATCGAAGACCGTTAATGTCCGTTTCTCTGGGAAGCGAGGGGCGCTTGCGGACGATCGGCCAATTCCTGCTGTTGCTGACGGCATTGACTTGTTTCGGCATCGGGTCCGCCCGTGCCGCCACGCTCGATTCCAGCGTTGCCGTCACCGATCCCGCCACCTTGCAGGCGCTGGAGCGTGGTGGCCTGTCGATCAGCCGCCTGCTGGGCCCGGCACTCGGCCTCACCCGCGAGGTCGACAATCGCGGCCTGTTTTCGGTGCCGGCGCTGGCCACGGTGCGCGACACAGTCAAGCGGCAGATAGCCGACGAGCCGAAGACCAGCCCCGATCCCTATGTTGCTGCCATGGCGAAGTCGAAGGACACCAGCCAGAAATTCAATCCGAAATACATCGATGACGACGGCTCGACGCTGGACCTGACCGGCGTCGTCAACCGCATGGACCGCGGCTATCTCGGCCACACCGAATGCGGCGAAATCCGGCTGATCTACCGTTTCCACTATTCGGTCGCGGAAAAGCCTGTGAAGGGAAAGGCGGGCCAGCGCATTTCCTCGCGCCTGCCGCTGACCATGAGCCTGGTGTTCAACGCCAAACCCAGGCAGGCACAAGCGCGCGCCTCGAAGGACCTGCCAAGCGCCACTGACGTGTCCTGCGCCGATGTTGCCCAGCGCTGGCTGGCAGCTGGAAAAAAAGACCTGCCACCCGACCAGCTTGCCGCCTGGCTGCGCTCCGACGAAGGGCCGCTGTCAGGCACCATGCTGAATTCGTCGCAGATCATGCGGCTCGAACTCAACATGCAGGTGCTCAGGCTGTCGGCCTCGACGCGGCGCGATTTCGGCGGCCATGCCGAATATCTCCTGAAGATCTTCAAATGGGATCCGGCTGCGTCCAGCTTCTATGAAGCGAAGATGGAAAACCAGATCGACCGCGCCATTGTGCTGGCCGACAAGCCGTCCTTCGCCAAATGGCTGCTCACCGACCGCAACATCTACGACCTCGACCATGGCCGGCTGGTGATCGACGAAAAGTTCCTGGCCAGGAGCGCCGTCTCCGTCGCCCCCGGCGGTCTCAGCCGGTCGCAGAACAACATCGTCTACGGGCTGGTCGACGACGCGGACATCGACAAGGCGCTGAAGAACTATATCGCCAGGGGCAACACACTCTCGACCATCAAGTCGGTGGCCGGCTTCAACTTGCGGCTCAACGAGATGAGCTGCACCGGCTGCCATCAGACGCGTGGCATTGCCGGTTTCCACTACACCGGCGCAGATCCGGTGAGCGAGCCGCGCCGCAACGCCGTCTTCGTGCCGGGCTCGGCCGTGTTCTTCGCCGACCTGCCGCGCCGCCGCGCCATCGTCGAGCAGTTCGCCGCCGGCAGTCAGCTAGACTTTACGCGCAGCTTCGCCGCCCGTCCGGACGCCAGATATGCCGAGGCGCTGAAAGACACCGACCTCTACAATGGCTGGGGCTCGATCTGCTATCGCGGCGAGGATGCAAGTTTCAAGGACTGGAGCTGCGGTGCGGGCCTGCGCTGCGCCGGTGTCCACGAAAGCGCCTTCCATCCAGGCTTCGGCACCTGCGTCAGCGAAGCAGGCACGGTGGTCGGCGACCCCGTCGAGTTCGGCGAGATCAAGATGTCGAGCTGGGGCAGCGACCAGTATTGCCGCCTGTCGCCGGCCACCGCCAAGGCCTGCGCCATCGACTCCGCGAAGGACAAGAAGCCGCTGGTCAAACTCGCCGGCTATGGCGCCGCGCGCCAGCGCTACGACAATCCGCAGCAGAAGACCGGCGGCTTTCCCGGTGGCATGCTGCGCAAGGCAAGCTGCGACAAGCTTCCCGACGAAGCAACGTGCGGGCGTCTGGCCAAGACCGGCTTCAACGACTGCATCGCGTCGGGCAAGGACCACAAATTCTGCACGAAGGAATTTACCAAGACCGCCGGCCTACGAGCCTGCGACAAGGCGCATCCCTGCCGCGAGGACTACATCTGCACCGCAGGCTATGACGATCTGGCGGAAGCGAAAGCTGGCAAAGGCACCTGCATTCCGCCCTATTTCATCTTCCAGTTCCGCGTCGACGGCCACCCGCGCAGCTGGGTGCAGGACGTCCGCGAGTGAGGGAACGGTTTGTTGAAAGCGCCGCCACCACGTTCCGGCAGACGGCGTTCGCCCAGAACAGCTGACGTCAACCTGACAGACGTCTAATCTTCCTGCTTGGCGCCGGCGCTCTTGCCGTCGGAGCTCTTCGAACGTTCCTCGAAACGCGCCGCGCCCTTTTTCAGCGAATGGTGGGTTTCGGCCTCGGTTTTGCGCTCATCGCTTGCCGCCGCCTGTGTCAGTCCCTCGGCAGCCTGCTTGCCCTTTGCGGTCGGTGCCCGTTCAACGCCCATCGCTTCCTCCCTTGCCGCGACATCGCGCGGTGTCAGCAGCAACGTGCGTGGCGTACGGCGGTTCCGGCGGCTCAGGAAATCCAGCGGCGGGTTCGGCTCAACGCGTCGCCGTCATCGCCTTGCGAAACGCTTCCAGCGTCTCGACGCTGACATGGTGCTCGATGCCTTCGGCGTCGATGCGCGCCGTCTCGGCGCTGACACCGAGCGAGCGCAAAAAGGCTTCCACCGTCTGGTGGCGGATGCGGCTCTCCTCGGCGACCTTGCGGCCGGCATCGGTCAGGAAAACGCCGCGATAGGGCTTTCGCGACACCAGCCCGTCGGCGCACAGCCTGGTCAGCATCTTGGCCACCGTCGGCTGGGCGACGCCAAGGCGTGCGGCGATGTCGACCTGGCGCGCCTCGTTGCCGTCCTCGATCAGATCGGCGATCAGCTCAACATAATCCTCGACCAGCGCGCTGCGGCGCGCTTCGCGCTGCTGCCGGAATCCCTCCGAATGAATTTCGGCGTCGAGCAGCGGCTCACGCGGGACTGGTCTGTTCTTCGGCGCCAATACGCGCTCCTCCCGAGGCTATCACCCGTCCACGCTTTCATAGCACGGGCTCTGATTCTTCAGGCCGTTTATTTGCATTCCGCCACAGGTGCAACCAGCGCTTCCGATTGCCGTTTCACCCGATGACCGCCAGCCGCCTAAAAGCAACGACAATGAAATATAGCATATTGCATAATGTTGAGCCATGGCATAGCTTGAGGCAACATCGTCCAGTCTCGCGGAAAGCCCTCCTTCATGTCTGAAGCCGAAGCCACAGCCTCCCGTTCCTCATGGCGGTTCGCCAGGCCCGACGAGGACGAGCAGCCCAGCCTGCGCGAAGTCAATTCCTCCATCGCCGTGCCGAACTCGGGCGTCTGGTTCCGTCGCCTGTTCGCCTTCATGGGTCCCGGCTACATGGTCTCGGTCGGCTATATGGACCCGGGCAACTGGGCGACGGATCTCGCCGGCGGCGCGCAGTTCGGCTACACGCTGCTGTTCATCATCATGCTGTCCAACCTGATGGCGATCCTTTTGCAGGCGCTGGCGGCACGGCTCGGCATCGCCACCGGCCGCGACCTCGCCCAGGCCTGCCGCGCCTACTATCCCCGTCCAGTCAATTTCGTGCTGTGGATCGCCTGCGAACTGGCCATCATCGCCTGCGATCTGGCCGAAGTCATCGGCACGGCGATCGCGCTGCAACTTCTGTTCGGCATTCCGCTGATCGGCGGCGCCATGCTGACGGCGCTCGATGCCTTCCTCGTGCTGCTGTTGATGAACAAGGGCTTCCGCTATCTCGAAGCCTTCGTCATCGCGCTTTTGATCATCATCTTCAGCTGCTTCGTCATCCAGATCTTCGTCGCCGCCCCGCCGGCCGGCTCGATCCTGCATGCCATGTTCGTGCCGTCGTCGGAAATCGTCACCAATCCGGCGATGCTCTACATCGCCATCGGCATCATCGGCGCCACCGTCATGCCGCACAATCTCTATCTGCACTCCTCGATCGTGCAGACCCGTGCCTATGAGCGCACCGACAAGGGCAAGCGCGATGCCATCAAATGGGCAACGACGGACTCGACCATCGCCCTGATGCTGGCGCTGTTCGTCAACGCCTCGATCCTCATCGTGTCGGCGGTCGCCTTCCATAACACCGGCCATCAAGACGTTGCCGAGATCGGCCAAGCCTTCGAGCTGCTGTCGCCGCTGCTCGGCCTCGGCATCGCCTCGATCCTGTTCGCGGTGGCGCTGCTGGCTTCCGGCCTCAACTCCACGGTGACGGCGACGCTTGCTGGCCAGATCATCATGGAAGGCTTTCTGCGCCTGCGCATCCCCAACTGGGCACGCCGACTGCTGACGCGCGGCCTCGCCATCATCCCGGTGGTGGTCGTCACCGCGCTCTATGGCGAAAAGGGCACCGGCCAGTTGCTGGTATTCAGCCAGGTGATCCTGTCGATGCAGTTGCCCTTCGCGGTCGTCCCGCTGGTGCAGTTCGTCTCCGACAAGAAGAAGATGGGCAATCTCGCCATTCCGCGCGGCGTCGCCGCCCTTGCCTGGGTAGTCGCCGCAGTCATCCTGGGGCTCAACTTCAAGCTGCTCTACGACACCATGTTCGGGATCGGCTAAGCTCCGCCTCGCCGGGAAATCGACTACCCTCTGCGCAAAGGGTAGTTTCGCGACAAATCGGCAATCCGCGCTATGTTGTCCCGCAGCATGGCCCGGATCGAAGACATCAGGAAATTCTACGCGCGGCTGCTGGCCGCCAATGCCGGCTCGCCCGACCCACGCCTGGAAGCGGCTTTCGCCGAGGTGCCGCGCGAAGCGTTTCTCGGTCCCGGGCCGTGGACGGTCGTCGCCGGCAACGGCAAGGTCACGACGCCGAGCGCCGACCCGGCCCATGTCTACCAGAACGTGCTGGTGACGCTCGACGACGACAAGGGCATCAACAATGGCGAGCCCTTCCTGCATGCCATGTGGATCGGAAAGCTTGCGCCTAAACCTGGTGAGGCCGTCACTCATATCGGCGCCGGCACCGGCTACTACTCCGCCGTGCTGGCCAGGCTGGTTTTACCAGGTGGCACCGTCACCGGCTTCGAACTCGACGAAAAACTAGCCGATCTGGCGCGCAAAAATCTCGAAGCATATGGCAATGCAACGGTCGTCCATGGCGATGCGGTGACGACGCCCCTGCCGCCATCCGACATCATCTACGTCAATGCCGGGGTCGCAGCGCCACCAGCAGGGTGGCTGAAGGCGCTGCGGCCTGGCGGCCGCATGATCTTCCCCTGGCGCCCGGCCGAGCGCGTCCCACTGGCGGTGATGGTGATCCGCACGCAAAAAGGCTTCGCCTGCGATCCGTTCATGCGATCGTGGTTCATTCCCTGTGTCGGCGCCTCGCTCGCAGACTCAGCGTCGAGGCCCCCCACCCGCGAGCAGGCCGCGCGCAGCCGCTCGATCTGGCTGGTGCAGGATAAGGCGCCGGACGACACGGCCACCGCCATATCGGGCGATGTCTGGTTCTCGTCGGAAAATCTCGAAGCCGGACCTCGCAAATGACGGCGGTTTGCCAAAATTTCATATGTCCTGTCGGACCGGTGGCTCGTCGCCCGTCCTTGGGCTGAAGTCCGGCCACGACGGCGTGGACCGAAGAACGGGAGCATTGGAATGAGAAAGATCATCTCTGCGACATTCGTCAGCCTTGACGGCGTCATGCAGGCACCCGGCGGCCCGGAAGAGGATCCGGCCGGCGGCTTCAAGTTCGGCGGCTGGACCTTCCATTACGTTGACGAGGCGGGGGCCGCGGCGATGGATGAACTGTTCTCCAAGCCTTTCGCCCTGCTGCTCGGCCGCAGAACCTACGACATCTTCGCCGCCTACTGGCCGTATCAGAAAGATCCGATCGCGGATGCCTTCAACCCCGCGACCAAATATGTGGCGACGCATCGGCCTGACACCCTCACCTGGCAGAACACGCAAGCGCTCGGACCCGATATCATCGCGACGTTGCGCCGCCTCAAGCAGGAGGATGGGCCGGACCTGCTCATCCAGGGATCTGGCGATCTGATCCAGACTTTGCTCGCCAACGGGCTGATCGACGAAATTCGGCTGATGATCTTCCCGCTATTGCTGGGCAAGGGCAAGCGGCTGTTCGGCGACAGCGCGATGCCGGCCGCCTTCAAGCTCATCAAGTCGCAGGCAACCAGCACCGGCGTCATCATGGCGACCTACGAACGATCAGGCGAGATCAAGGTTGGGTCGTTTGTCACAGGGGAGCCGTCCGACGCCGAGCTCGAACGGCGCAAGAACTGGAAGTAGCAGGACGGCCTTTGCACCCTTTCCTCTCCCCCGATCGACGGGGTAGAGGAACCCAAGTTCTGAGAAGTCTCTCAAGCCGCCACCGGCCGTCGTGCCAGCCCATCGCGGATATGGCGTGCGAATTCCTGCGCCGCCGGCCCTACCCCATGCCTGGGCAGATGCAGAGTGATGGCAAAATTCGGCAGCGGCGGCAGGCCGGACTCCGCTGGCAATATGTCGAGATCCGCCGGCACGGTGGTGGCTAGCCAGGCGGTGACGGCGAGGTCGGAGCGCACCGTCGCCGTCGTCGCGTCGATGTTGCCGTTTTCGAACACGGTGCGCCACTCCAGCCCGTGCTCGCCGAGCGCCGCCAGCACCGCCGGGCGGAAGGCGCAGGTGTCGGCGACGATCGAAACCGGCAGCGGCCGCTTGGCGCGGGCAATGCCGCCCTTGGCACCGACCCAGACCAGCCGGTCGATGGCAAGGCACTCGCCCGCCGACGGGCCGACGCGTTCCTCGATCACCGCAAGGTCGATGGTCCCGGCCGCAAGGGCAGCAGCCAATTCCGGCGACGAGGCGCAGACCAGCGATATCTCGACCTGCGGATAGGTCTCGGCATAGGTCTTCAGCACCGGCGCCAGCAAGGTGCCGACAAGGTCGTAGGGCACGCCGAGCCGCACCTGGCCGGCTACCGATGTCCCAGCCATCTCGGCCCAGATCTCGTCATTCAAGGCCAGCAACCGCTTGCCCCTGCCGAACAGCTGTTCACCGGCGCGCGTCAGCCGCAAGCCACGCCGGTCGCGCCTAAACAGGCTCGAGCCAAACGCCTCCTCCAGCCGTTTGACCTGCTGGCTGACAGCACCTTGCGTCAGGTGCAGCGCATTGGCCGCGGCCGTCATGCTGGCCTTGTCGGCGACGGTGATGAAGGTGCGGATCAGCGCCATGTCGAGATTTCGGATCATGGCTGGCATTATCCATCCTAATGCTGATCATGGCAAACATTGCATTTACTGAAGTTCGCGAGCAGCTACGATCGCAGCCCTCTGACAGAGGACGCCGCGTGCTCGAGCCCATTCTCCCGCTCATCCTGTTTGCCATCGTCGCCACCACCACGCCCGGCATCGCCACGACCCTGTCAACGGCGTCTGGGGCGCAGTTCGGCTTTCGCCGTTCCGTGCCTTTGCTGGTCGGCAGCGCCGCCGGCCTCGCCACGGTGACGGGTGCCGCTGCCGCCGGGCTTGCCGGTCTGCTGCTTGCCATGCCTTCGCTGCAACTGGCCATGAAGGTCATCGGCTCGCTCTATCTCATCTGGCTGGCGATCAAGATCGGCCGCAGCGGACCGCCCAATCTGGATGTGACCATGGCCAGGCCGAACAGCTTTCTCGGCGGCGCCGGCATTCAATGGATGAACCCGAAAGGCTGGGCGATGGGACTGGGCGCCGCGGCTTCGTTCGCGGCATTGGCCAGCGGACCGGTGCAGCTCGCGCTGCTGCTCGGCGCCACCTTCGGCCTCGCGGCCGCCGCCTCGCTGTCGCTGTGGTGCGTGGCCGGAATGGTGCTGGCACGGCTGCTCAAGACCGAATGGCAATGGCGCGCGCTCAACATCGTGCTGGCACTGGTGCTGGCCGCTTCGATCATACCGATGTGGCGGACGGCTTAGAGGCAGGACCTGGGTCCTCTCCCCCGCTCTGGCGGGGGCGAGGAACCCAGGCCTTACCAGCTCAAGCCGCGTAGCGTGCCGCCGGCTTGTCGGCGTGCAGGCTGCCGTAGAAGGCCTGCCGGGCACCGAGGAAAATGTCCAGCTTGGCCGGCTCGGCGAGCGCCGGCACGGTGACGGCTTCACCCCTGGCAAGGCCGACAAGGGCCGCATCGACCATATCGTCGGCCGTCATGATGATTTCCTTCGGAAGCTGGTCGATATCGCTGCCGGCAAGCTCCCAGAAATCGGTCCGTGTCGCGCCCGGCAGCACCACCTGCACCTTCACCTCCGTACCCGCGACCTCGCGGTGCAGAGCCTCGGTGAAGTTGACGACATAGGCCTTGGTACCGCTGTAGATGCCGCCGAACGAGGTCTCATAGGCAAGCACCGAGGCGATGTTGACGACCGCACCTCGGTTGCGCGCCAAAAACCCCGGCAGCACGGCACGGGTCAGCCGCGTCAGGGCGATGACATTGACCTTGATCATGCGTTCGGCAGCGTCCGCATCGGCGGTTGCCACCACGGACTGGCCGCCAAGGCCGGCATTGTTGACCAGCAGCGTCACGCTGTCGTCGCTGGCGATCGCCTGCTCGACGCGGCGGACGTCGTCGTCGTTGGAGAGGTCGGCGCTGATCACGCTGACCTTGCGGCTATAGGTCTGGCGCAGCTTCCCGGCCAGTTCCTCCAGCCGGTCGGCGCGCCGCGCCACCAGCACCAGATCGTAGCCCTGCCCCGCCAGCCGGTCGGCATAGACCGCGCCGATGCCCGACGAAGCACCGGTGACGACCGCCGTGCCCTTGTTGCCCTGTCCACTCATTGTCCTGTTCCTTCTTCGACTGATCTGGTTCGCTTCGACTGATCCGGCGCCGTGGCATCTGCCGCGCTGCCGGAAAGCCGCTTGATTTGAATTAGTGGCATATGCCACTAATCGTGAAGTAGGCATATGCCACTATCTTGTCAATGATACGGACGAGGATTATTTGAGGGTAGCAGCCGGGCCTCATTCGCCGGCGCCAAGGACCATCATGTCAAAGGACAGCTTGCCCGGCCTCACGCTCTGCAACAACGCCGCGCTGCGCCGTGCGGCGCGCAAGCTCGGCAAGTTTTATGATGATGTGGTGGAGCCGTCAGGCCTCAAGGCGACGCAGCAGGGCCTGCTCTACCAGATCCATATCGGCGCCGAGCCGGCGATGGGGGCTATCGCCACGTCGCTGATCATGGACCTGTCGGCGCTCGGCCATACGCTGAAACCACTGATCCGCGACGGCTATGTCGAGACTTTCGCCGATCCGGAGGACCGCCGCGTCAAGCGTGTGCGGCTGACGCCGCAAGGGTTGGCCAAGCTCGAGGCAGCGATGAAGCTGTGGCAAATCGCCCAGCAGCGTTTCGAGGATGTCGTCGGCAGGGACAAGGCTGAAAAGCTGCGCGGGGCGCTGGATGACATCGCCGCGCTGGATTTTGATCTGCCCCCGGCCAGCTGAGCCGGCCGACGGCTTTCAAAGAGATTACTCGGCAGGCATCGCCACGGGCCGAGCCGCCCAGCGGCCGGCCACCACGATGCCAAGCCCGACGATCGGGAAGATCGCGGCGACCATGCCGAGATCGGCCGGCGCGCCGTAGCGCAGCACGGCGCCACCGACCACGGCGCCCAGCGCCACGCCGAGATAGAGCGCCGAGGCATTGAGCGACAGCACGATCGGGGCGGCGTCGGGCGCCAGCTTGATGATGCGGCTGGCCTGCGCCGGCGGGAAGGCCCAGCCGACGATGCCCCACGGCACCATCATCGCCATCAGCGCCGGTCCGGCAATATGCGGCGGCAGAAAGGTCGGGATGACCGATAGCAGGACCAGCATGCCGGCACTCAGCGCCAGCGACCAGCCGACGGTGCGGGTCGCGCCGAACCGGTCGGCGGCCTGGCCGCCGCCAATGTTGCCGATGACGGCACCGACGCCGAAGGCGAGCAGCATACCGGGCAGCGCGATCTGGCTGAGACCGCCGCCCTCGATGGCAAGCGGCGCGACATAGGCAAAGACGGTGAAGGCGCCGATCAGCGCCAGCACTGTCGTCAACAGGATCGGCATCACGCCGGGACGCAGCGCTGCCGCCAGCCTACGCTTCAAGGGCAACCTGGTGCCAACGATGCCCCGCGGCAGCCGGTACCACAGGATCGCGCCCGCAAGCGCGCCAAGGCCGGCGATGGCAAAAAAGGTGCCGCGCCAGCCGGCAACGGTGGCGACGAGCGCGCCCAGTGGCGCACCCAGGGCAACGGCCACCGTAGTGCCGCCAACGACGACGGCGATTGCACGCGCCCGGTGATGGTCATCGACCAGCGCCACCGCGGTGCCTTGCGCGGTTGCGGCGAACAGGCCCGACGACAGCGCCATGACGATGCGCGCGATCAGCAGCAGTTCGAAGGAGGAACTCAAGGCAGCGGCGATGTTGCCGAGCACGAAGAACACCAGCGTCCACAGGATGACGCGGCGCCGGTCCCATTCGCCTGTCAGCGTCGCCAGGATCGGCGTGCCGATCGCATAGGCGAGCGCAAAGGCGGTGATCAGCGTGCCGGCCAGCGGAATGGAGATGCCGGCATCCGCCGCGATGTCGGGCAGAAGGCTGGAGATGACGAAGCCTTCGGTCGAGATCGTAAACGATCCGAGCGCTAGCCAGAAAAGGCGCTTGTCCATGGCGGGATGTCCTTAGTTCAAAAGTTATTGAACAATTGGACATAATAGGGCATCATGTCAATGAAGCCAGGGAAAAATAGCTGAACCTTCCTGACAGCCCTGTGTCAGCACAGGTCGGCGCGAGACGGAGAAAGGCCGCGTGCGGGCCAACAATGATGGATGCGTTGAAATCGGACCCGACTGTGCTTAGTTTCGAGCCATGACCTTGCCACACCCCAATACGGACCAGATCAGCCTGCCGATCGTGCTTGGCGTGCTCGGCGATCCGACCCGGCTCGCCATCGTGCGCTATCTCGCCAGCAAGCAAGGCGTGCCGCTGAACTGCAGCCAGTTCCTGGATTTCGGCTCGAAGACCAATCTGAGCTACCACCTCGCCAAACTGCGCGAGGCCGGCGTCACCCGTGCCGAGGTGGTCGGCACCAACCGCATGATCACACTGCGCCGCGCCGATCTCGACGCCCGCTTCCCCGGCCTGCTCGACAGCGTCATCGCCGCCGCCGGCGACGATCCGGCAGTGCCGGCGGTCGGCGGCCACGACATCGAAATCCACGCCTGAACGCCGAAGAATTTGGGTTCCTCGCCTTACGGACGTGGGAAAAGGAAAAGCGGCGTCACACAGGAGCCTCCCGAAAATGCGCATCGCCGTCCTCGCCGATATCCACGGCAATGTGCTGGCGCTCGACGCCGTGCTTGACGATCTGAAGCGGCGCGGCGGCGCCGACCTGACCGTCAACCTGGGTGACAGCGTTTCCGGCCCGCTCTGGCCGCGCGAGACGTTTGCGCGGTTGGAGGCGCTGAACCTGCCGACAGTGCGCGGCAACCACGACCGCCGTGTCGCCGCCGACCCCGCTGATGACACCATGTGGCCCTCCGACGCCTATGCGCAGGAGCGGCTGACCGAGACGCAGCGCCAGATGCTTTTCGCCCAGCCGCTGACGCTGGAGATCGCACCCGGAATCATCGCTTTCCACGCCCGTCCCGACCATGACGAGAAATATCTCGCCGATACCATCGTCAATGGCCAGCTGGTGCGTGCGCCGCTGACGGCGATCCGGCGGCGGCTGAAGGCGCTCGACCCGGCTTGCCGCATCGCGCTGTGCGGCCACAGCCACCGCGCGGAACTGATCCGCGTCCCCGATGGTCCCGTCATTTTCAACCCGGGCAGCATCGGCTGCCCCGCCTATGACGATTCCACACCGCCGGCGCATGTCTCCGAGCAGGGCTCGCCGCATGCGCGCTACGGCATCGTCACCTTGGGCAGCAACGGCCAGTCCGACCGCTTCGAGGCCATCGCCGTCGACTACGACCACGAGGCGGCCGCCAGGCAAGCCGAACAGGCGGGCCGGCCGGAATGGGCTCACGCGCTCAGAACAGGGTTCATGCCCCTGCCCGGCTGAACGCTCTTGCGTTCATGCCCGGCTGAACGCTCTTGCGTTCATGCCCGGCTGAGTAGGCTCACGGCCTGGCGGGCCGGGTTGGGACTGGCGGAACGGCGAGCCGAATTTTCGGGCTTACATGGCGCCGCGTCGTCCCTTATAAAACCGGCCGGGCTTGCGGCGGGCTCGATCCGCCGCGGCATGATGTCAGCGCACGGCCAAACGATGAGGCGCACAGTTACGCTCCGAACAACCCTGCATGCGCTGATTGCTGCTCCGCTGTTGATGACGGCGTGGCCGGTGATTGCCCCCGCTATGGCTGAAGAGATGGCCCAAGAGGCGCCGGACCTCGTCATCTCCGTCGTCACCGGCCTGGCGCCGGACGACCTTCTCAAGGTCCGCACCACCGCATCGCCGGTCGCCACGGTCGAGGCGCGGCTGAGCAGCGGCGACATGGTCACCAATCTCGGCTGCAACGACATCAACGGCTACAAATGGTGCAAGATCGAGAGCACGGGCAAGGAGAAGCTGAGCGGCTGGGCGCCGGCGCGCTATCTCATTCCCCTCAATCCGGCCCCCTATGTCGAAGGCGAGACAAGACCGGCCGATGCGCCGGTGGTTGCCTCCACCGGCAGCGCCAGTGAGGCCGGGCAGGCCTCGGCGCCGGATCAATCGCAGGCCACCAATAGCGCGCCGGTCGCACCGCCCGACCTGACAGCGCGGCTTGGCGGCGCCGGTCCGGCTGCCGAAAGCACGCCAAAATCGGCCGCCGAAATCGGCCGCGCCGCGATGCAGGATGCGTATGTACTGGCGCTGGCGGCGCCTGACGTCCCGCTTGATTCCTTTCCGACGCCGGCTTCTGGCCCCGAGATTCCCTGCGCCCGCTATGTCGGCCAGCCAATGGAGCGCTGCAAGGTCAGCGTGGTGCACACCGCCGACAAGGCGAACATCACTGTGACCTGGCCCGACGGCGGCACGCGCATCATCTCCTTCCGTGCCGGCCAGCCGGCCGGTTCCGACGCGGACGGCAATTTCCGCTTCACTCGGGAGGGCAGCCTCAACATGATACGCATCGGCGAGGCCGAGCGGTTTGAGATTACGGATCAGCTGGCGCTGGGGAATTAGAATTTAGGGGAGTAAGGGAGTAGGGGAATAAGGGAGTATGTTTGGAATTCCCTCGAACCCACCCTATTCCCCTATTCCCCTATTCCCCTATTCCCCTACTCCCCTACTCCCCTACTCCCCTACTCCCCTACTCCCCTACTCCCCTACTCCCCTACTCCCCTACCTCGCATTTTCGGGGTTACATCAGTCAGAACTCTTCCCTATAAGGCCCTCCTAGCCTGATACCAGAATCGCGAGCACAACCGGCCGGGTCTTCCCGTCCCGGTTTTTTGTGCAAGCCGCCCGCCGAACGGACCTTTGACATGCCAAGACGCACTGACATCAAGTCGATCCTGATCATCGGGGCCGGCCCCATCGTCATCGGCCAGGCCTGCGAGTTCGACTATTCCGGCACCCAGGCCTGCAAGGCGCTGAAGGAGGAAGGCTTCCGCGTCATCCTGGTCAATTCCAACCCGGCCACCATCATGACCGATCCGGAACTGGCCGACGCCACCTATATCGAGCCGATCACGCCTGAAGTGGTCGCCAAGATCATCGCCAAGGAGCGGCCCGACGCGCTGCTGCCGACCATGGGCGGCCAGACCGCGCTCAACACCGCTCTGTCGCTGCGCCGCATGGGTGTGCTCGAGCGCTACAATGTCGAGATGATCGGCGCCGACGCCACGGCCATCGACAAGGCCGAGGACCGCGCGCTGTTTCGCGAGGCGATGAAGAAGATCGGCCTGGAAACGCCGAAGTCGATGCTGGCCAACGCCACCGACGTCAAGAACACGGACCGCAAGACGCATGAGGCCGAGCGCGCCGCCGTCAAGGCCGAGGCCCCGGCCGATCTCGACGCCGCGCTCGACGCGCTGGAAACCCGCTGGAACCTCGGCGAAGGCGACCGCAAGCAGCGCTACATCAGCCATGGCATGGCGATCGCCGCCCAGGCGCTCGACCATGTCGGCCTGCCCGCCATCATCCGCCCGTCCTTCACCATGGGCGGCACCGGCGGCGGCATCGCCTACAACCGCGCCGAATTCTACGAGATCGTCCAGTCCGGCCTCGACGCCTCGCCGACCACCGAAGTGCTGATCGAGGAGAGCGTGCTCGGCTGGAAGGAGTATGAGATGGAGGTCGTCCGCGACAAGGCGGACAATTGCATCATCGTCTGCTCGATCGAGAACATCGATCCGATGGGCGTGCACACGGGCGACTCGATCACCGTCGCTCCGGCCCTGACCTTGACCGACAAAGAATACCAGATGATGCGCAACGCCTCGATCGCGGTGCTGCGCGAGATCGGCGTCGAGACCGGCGGCTCCAACGTGCAGTTCGCCGTCAACCCGGCCGACGGCCGCCTGGTGGTCATCGAGATGAACCCGCGCGTCTCGCGCTCGTCCGCTCTGGCCTCCAAGGCGACCGGTTTCCCGATCGCCAAGATCGCGGCAAAACTCGCCGTCGGTTACACGCTGGACGAGTTGGAGAACGACATCACCGGCGGCGCCACGCCCGCCTCCTTCGAGCCGTCGATCGATTACGTCGTCACCAAGATCCCGCGCTTTGCCTTCGAGAAATTCCCCGGCGCCGAGCCGGTGCTGACCACCGCCATGAAGTCGGTCGGCGAAGTCATGGCCATCGGCCGCACTTTTCAGGAATCGCTGCAGAAAGCCTTGCGCGGACTGGAAACCGGCCTGACGGGTCTCGACGAGATCGAGATCCCCGGCCTCGGTTATGGTGCGGCCAACCATGCCGACGACCGCAACGCCATCCGCGCCGCGCTGGGCACGCCGACGCCGGACCGGCTGCGCATGGTGGCCCAGGCGATCCGCATGGGCACTTCGCTGGAAGACGTGCACGCCATGTGCAAGATCGACCCGTGGTTCCTCGAACAGATCGCAGGCATCGTCGCCATGGAAGCCCGCATCCGCGAGCACGGCATTCCCGAGGATGCCGTCAACCTGCGCATGCTGAAGGCCATGGGTTTTTCGGACGCCCGCCTCGCGTCATTGACGAAAACAGACGTCGAAGTGATTGCGAAGATTCGCGAAAAGCTCGACGTTCATCCGGTTTATAAACGCATCGACACCTGCGCGGCCGAGTTCGCCTCGCCCACTGCCTACATGTATTCGACCTATGAAGTGCCGTTTGCCGGCGCGCTCGCAAACGAGGCGCAGGTCTCGTCGCGCAAGAAGGTCGTCATCCTCGGCGGCGGCCCCAACCGCATCGGCCAGGGCATCGAGTTCGACTATTGCTGCTGCCACGCCGCCTTTGCGCTGCGCGACGCAGGCTATGAAGCGATCATGATCAACTGCAACCCGGAGACGGTCTCGACCGACTACGACACCTCCGACCGGCTCTATTTCGAGCCGCTGACGGCGGAGGACGTGCTGGAGATCCTGCGCGCCGAGCAGGCATCGGGCGAACTGGTCGGCGTCATCGTCCAGTTCGGCGGCCAGACGCCGCTGAAGCTCGCGGACGCGCTGGAGAAGGCCGGCATCCCGATCCTCGGTACCTCGCCCGACATGATCGATCTGGCCGAAGACCGCGACCGCTTCCAGAAGCTCTTGCACAAGCTCGGCCTCAGCCAGCCGAAGAACGGCATCGCCTATTCGGTCGAGCAGGCCCGCCTGGTCGCCGGCGAGCTCGGTTTCCCGCTGGTGGTGCGCCCGTCCTATGTGCTGGGCGGCCGCGCCATGCAGATCATCCATGACGAGGGCATGCTGCAGACCTATCTGCTCGACACGGTGCCCGGCCTGGTGCCGGAGGACATCAAGCAGAAATACCCCAACGACAAGACCGGCCAGATCAACACGCTGCTGGGCAAGAACCCGCTGCTGTTCGACACCTATCTCAGTGGCGCGATCGAGGTCGATGTCGACTGCCTCTGCGACGGCAAGTCGACCTTCGTCTCCGGCATATTGGAGCACATTGAGGAGGCCGGCATCCATTCGGGCGACAGCGCCTGCTCGCTGCCGGTGCACTCGCTGCCATCCGAGCTTGTGGATGAACTGGAACGCCAAACGGCGGCCCTTGCCCGCGCGCTCAATGTCGGCGGCCTGATGAACGTGCAGTATGCGATCAAGGACGGCACGGTCTATGTGCTGGAGGTCAACCCGCGGGCGTCGCGCACCGTGCCCTTCGTCGCCAAGACCATCGGCCGTCCCATAGCCAAGATCGCCGCCCGCATCATGGCCGGCGAGAAGCTGGAAGACGCCTTCGCCCATTACGGCGCCATGCCCGACCCGCGCAATCCCGGCCACATCGCGGTCAAGGAAGCCGTGTTCCCCTTCGCCCGCTTCCCCGGCGTCGACATCCTGCTCGGCCCGGAAATGCGCTCGACCGGCGAGGTCATGGGCCTCGACCGCGATTTTGCGCTGGCCTTCGCCAAGAGCCAGCTCGGCGCCGGCGTCGACCTGCCACGCTCCGGCACGCTGTTCGTCTCGGTGCGCGACGAGGACAAGAAGGGCATATTGCCGGCGGTGAAGCGCCTCGCCGGCCTCGGCTTCAAGGTGCTGGCCACCTCCGGCACGGCCCGCTTCCTCGCCGAAAACGGCGTCGACGCCCAGAAGATCAACAAGGTGCTGGAAGGCCGCCCCCACATCGAAGACGCGATCCGCAACCGCCAGGTGCAGATCGTCTTCAACACGACGGACGGCCAGAAGGCGGTGTCGGACTCGAAGTCGCTGCGGCGAGCGACGCTGATGCAGAAAGTGCCGTATTATACGACGCTATCGGGCGCGGCTGCTGTGGCCGAAGCGATCGCGGCGCTGAAGGCGGGGAGCCTGGAGGTACGGCCGCTGCAGGAGTATTTTGCTTAGGCGATTAGCTGATCTCCCTCCTTGTGGGGGAGATGGCCGGCAGGCCAGAGGGGGGCGCTGTCCCGCCGCGGGTGCGTGCTGCGGCATCCCTTGAGCCCTAGACTCCATAATTTTGCTTTAATTGTAAACAGAAGCGGCAGTCAACTCGAGACATCGACAACAACTGCTTTCGCAACTTTGTTCTTCGCTCTCTCCAGCTTGTTTATTGCTTTGCGCATCCTGGCTACGGCTTCTTTCGCCTTGTCGCCTTCAACCGTCACGCTTGATCACCTCATTTTCGATGAGCAGCGATAGGTTCTCATTGCCGACCTTTATGTCTGGAAAGAGCTTGCGGATTTCCCTGCGCACCACCGAAATTACCGCCTCGGAACGGATGATCGCGGAAACGGTAAACTTGTTGAATAGTTGAGCCTGTTGGTGAAAGGCGTCCATCGCATCAGTCGTCAGCCCTTCCTTGGCGAACAGGAAGAGACATTGCAGATGATCCTCGTTCTTGGGACTCAAGTCGGCAAAGACGATGCGGCAAACTTCTTCGTGGCTGATCTGATTTGCTACATAAATACGAACCAGCCGCCACTCCACCGCGTTGGTCAGGATCACCCAATGAATGCCTTGATGAGCCCCATAGTCGATAACTTGGCGTAGATGATTGTCGGCAAGTCCACTGCCTGCTGATTTCACTTCGACGAGCAGCCGCAGTTTTCCACCAATCTTTATCGCAAGATCGCAGTATGTGGATTTGATCTGATGTTCAGACGTGAGCTCATCATATTTGTCGTAACCAAAAACATCTGCCAGAATGTCCTTGATCAAGGTAACCGTGTCGGCTTCCGCCACGTCGGACTTTTGCTGTGCCAGGGTAATCCGCTGATATTTCTTGAGATTCGATGCAATTCGTTCGACGAATTTCTTCGGCAGTTTGTTCAATGACTCACCCTCCCTGTCCCCGAAGAGAGTTGAGAGCGAGTTTACTTGAAAGACAAGCAAAAACTTATGTTAGGCCCCACCGGCCCTTCGCAGGCTCAGGGCGTTCGAAGCTCGAAAAGCCAAGCAATTGGCTTTTCGTCCGCTGCGCGGACCGCCTCTCACCCTCACGCCACAGCCACACACTCAATCTCGATATCAAACTCCATCGGCCAGGACGCCACCGGCACAAAACTCCGCGCCGGCGGGTTCGTCGAAAAATACTTCGCATAAACCCGGTTGATGGCGTTGTAGAAGCCGGAATTGACGGCGTAGATGCGCACCATCACGACATTGTCCAGCGAGGTGCCGGCCGCTTCCAGGCAGTGTTTCAGCGCCTTCAGCGACGCCTCGGTCTGCGTTTCGATGTCGCCGCGCACCATCTCGCCGGTCACCATGTCCACCGGCGGCGTCGCCGAGATGAACACGAAGCCGTTGGCCCTCACCGCTGTCGAGCAGGGAAGGCCGAGCGCCCGCACCTTGTCCGACATGACCGGCACTTCGATGATTTCTTTCTTCATGGTGGTTCTCCCTGAGTATGCAGCAGGCTGCCGCGTTAGCGCTAATGAAGAGCCCCCTAACCTTCCCCCCAAGGGCAGGGCTATCGCATGTGGATTCTTGCGAAGAAGGACCCCCACCCTAACCCTCCCCACAAGGGGGAGGGAACGCTGCCGCGGGCCTTTAAATTCCTCCTTGGCGCCGAAAGACAGACGATTTGCCTAGGTCAGCGCCAACGGAAGTCTCCCTCCCCCTTGTGGGGAGGGGTTAGGGGTGGGGGTCCTCTTCGCAAAAAAACTGTAGGTGACAACCCAGGTGCTTCAGGGAGCTTATCCCTGCACTGGCGGAACACCAGTGCAGGCGCTCGCTCTAATCAGAGAAAACCGATGAACCGTCCGGCGAAAAGCACGGAAATCCACAGCAGAATCGAGAGCACGGCCAGGACGGTCCCACCTGCCGGCTCGCCGCGGCCTGTTGCGCGGGAGAAGCGCATGAAGGCGAGGAAGTTGACGCCGGCGAGAAGGATGAGTGCCATCTTGACGAGGAAAACCGGCATCGCCGCATAGGTGCTCGCCTTCACTGAAAACAGCAGCGAGCCTGTGACGAGCGCGCCCGCGAACGCCGCCAACGCAATGTGGCGCAGCAGCCCGACGAACGCCGCTTGCGGCAGCGAACGGAAAGCACCGCATATCCTGAGGTCCATGAGAACGACGCTGGTCAGCAGCGCGCCGATCGACATGATGTGGAGCGCATTGACCACGGGGTAGGCGACGAAGGAGCCCTTCAGCCACCGCGCCAACGCAAGGTGCTCGATGCCGGTGAAAAACTCCGTCATCTAGGCGGGCGGCACACGGTCGGGATAGACATCATACGTCTTCCCATTGACGATGAGGCGCACCGCTTTCATGCGCTTTTCGCTCGCCTCGACCGAGCGATTGCCGATCGCAGTCACCTCGTCGCCGACCTTGGCCACCTGCTCGGTGAAGCCGGCGGCGATGGTGCGGGAGGGCGGCGCCATCTCCACCCGCCAGGCCTCGCCCTCTGCATCGACATCCAGCGTGGCGTGCGGATTACCGATATAGATGGCCGTGATCTTGCCCCTGAGTTCGAAAAACCCGTCCTGCGTCCACGACCAGCCATGATGGGCATAGGCCGCGGTGCCGGCGGCAAGGATCACGGCCGCCGTCAGCAAGACGCCGCGAATTCCGTTGAACTGCATCGCTCGTCTCCTCGGTTCATCCCGCAGGGATTGAAGAGTAGGACGCGGCACGGCAAGGTCAAATCACATCAGGCGAAGCCGCCAGGCGCCGCTCGATCACCGGCGACCTTGCCTTGCTAATGACATCCATGCGCGCCACTCTCTCCTTCCTGGCCGTTCTTCCCCTGGGCTGAAGACCGGACTCACATCCAAACGAGGCAAACCATGAGCAGCATGAGAGACCGTCAGGAAGGCTTCGAAAAGAAGTTCGCGATGGACGAGGAAACGAAGTTCAGGGCCATGGCGCGCCGCAACAAGCTGCTCGGCCTGTGGGCCGCCGAACAGCTCGGCAAATCCGGTGCGGATGCCGACGGCTATGCGAAGGAGGTCGTGCACGCGGACTTCGAAGAGGCCGGCGACAACGATGTGTTCCGCAAGGTCCGCGCGGATTTCGACGCGGCAGGCATCGCCCAGTCGGATGCCCAGATACGCACCGCCATGGAAGACCTGCTGGTGACCGCGGTCGAGCAGATCAGGTCGACCTGAGCAGCGCTCAGCCTTGATCGGTATAGGGCGTGCCGTCCTTGAGGCACAGGGCCACATTGTGGTGTTGGTTTGCCAAGCGGGCTGGCTTCCATGGTAGCGCTCTACGGCGCCCCCCTCTGTCCTGCCGGACATCTCCCCCTCAAGGGGGGAGATTGGCAGCTTTGGCGCCGGCCTTCATCTTGCAACGTTGAAAATTGGCGAAAACAGTGACGACGGCCAATCTCCCCACCTGTGGGGGTTGAGGAGTGGTCCGCGAAGCGGATGGAAAGCCAATTGCTTGGCTTTCCAAATAACGAACGTCCGGCAGGACAGAGGGGGGCACCATAGAGCGCCCACCTTGAACCGCCCCTCACCCCTGATGCGCGGCCGCCAGTTCCTTCACGTGTTTCTCGTGCATCTGCAGCGTTGGCAGCGTTTTCTTGGCGAATTCCTTCATCGCAGGGTCGTCGCCGGATTGCGCATAGCCGCTGAACAGCGCGACGGCTTCCTTGTGCGCGTTGGTCTGCATCTCGATGTATTTGGCCTGGAACTGATCGCCGCTGGCGCTCTTCAACTCATCGAGCATCTTCTGCTCCTTGGGCTGCAGGGCCGGACCGGACGGCGCTGTGGCCGAGGTTGTCTGGCCTTGGGCAAGCGCCGCCTTGAATTCCTCGCCGGCCTTGGTGTGATCGGCGATCATCTGTTTGGCGAACGCCTTGACGTCGGCGTCGGTCGCCTTCTGCTCGGCGAGCTTGCTGGACTCGATCTCGAACTCATTGGCGCTCGGCACCGTCTTGATGAAGGTCGAAGTGTCGACCTTCGTCGTCGTCGTGGCGAGCGGCGTGGTCGTGGCGGTCGTGTTCGACTGGGCAAAGGCCGGCGCGCCGGCAAGCAATGCTGCTGCGGTCAAAATGGTAAGCGTTTTCATGGCATGTCTCCGGTTGGAATTGTCCCTCGGACAAACCAACGTCGCTTGGGCACTCCGGTTGCAGCTCATGAGGAAGAAGCCTGCGCATGTCGCCTCAATCGCCCCACCGTATCCGTACCGGGCTCGAACGCTCGCCGATGCCCTCGTTCGAGCCAGCCATGGGACTCATGTTCCGAAAACTGAAACGCGGCGGCTGACCAGAGCTGCCTTTCAGTGGCAACACGCCTCGCCATATTGCAACTGCTCGTTCCAGTTCGGGCGGCCTTCAGGCGTGAAATCCATCAGGTTCCACAGCGTTTCGCAGGTGCCAAGGCCGCGTGGGTCCTGGCCCGGCTCCGTCGGTGCGAAATCCAGTTCCGAGCTCCAGAAATGGCGTATGCCGTCGCCGTCGCGGTGGAACACCGACAGCAGCGGGATCTGTGAGCCGTCGGCCGCCTCCGCATTGTAGTCGCGCTTGAAGCTGTTGGAAGCCGAAGACACCAGCCGCATGTTGCGCCAGCCCCGGTCGCGGCCGAGCGTGACCAGGTTTTCGAGCGCGGTCTTGCCCACCACCGCGAAATTGAAGCCAGCGGCCTGGAGATGCCCGACGGCGCCGTCGAACTGATCGAGCAATGCCGTGCAGGACGGACATGGCTGGTCCGGTCGGGCAAGCTTCGCCGTGCCGCCGCTGGTCGCCACATCGCGCTTCTCCTGCGGGTGGCGCGGGAACATCATGTTGTAAAGGATGAGCGAGTCCTTGCCCGGCGCGAACAGCTCCGACAGTCTTGTCTTTGCGGGCTTACCCTGGGCATCCAGTGCGTCGAATTCATAGTCCTGGCGGATCAGCCCGCCCGGCGGCAGCGCGCGCCGGGCCTCGGCGACCTCTTCCATGACGCGGCGCAGCTCGATTTCCTTGCGCAGCAGTTTTTCGCGCGCGGTGCGGTATTTCGCGGATTCGTTGGGAAAGGTGATCATGATCGGCTCCTTCAAGTCGCGGCGCCGGCGTCCCGGCGCGGTTGCTCTGCGACCCAAGGACGTTTGGCGGCGATCGGTCCCGACATTTATTGCGTATGGTGAGATGTCGTAATACCTGTTCGGGCAGCGTGATCCGGGGAACAATATGCACGACGACGAGATCGATCTGCGCTGCCCGCAAGTGGTGGCCGACAATGCCGCCAAGGGCCTCAGGCTGCGCGGAGAATTCGGCCGCGGCGGCACCGAGATCGGCGTCGCCCGCGCCACCGAGCTGAAGAACCGGGAAAAGCTCGCGCCCTCCACCATCCGCCGCATGGTCAGCTATTTCGCCCGCCACGAGATCGACAAGCGCGGCAGGAACTACGGCAATGAGCAAAACCCTTCGGCCGGTTACATTGCCTGGCTGCTGTGGGGCGGCGACGAAGGCCGCGCCTGGGCGCTGGAGCTCAAGAAGAAGATCGGCAACGCACCGGACATCTGAGCGTTTCGCCCCCTCACCCCTTGACCCCGCCGGCGGTGAGGCCCGAGACGATCTTGCGCTGGAAGATCAGCACCAGCACCACCAGCGGCACCGTGACGATCACCGAGGCCGCCATGATGTTGCCCCAAGGGATCTCGAACTGCGAGTTGCCGGAGAGCAGCGCGATCGCTACCGGCACGGTCCGCTGTGCGTTGTTGGAGGTGAAGGTCAGGGCAAACAAGAACTCGTTCCACGCGCCGATGAAAGCCAGCAGGCCGGTGGTCGCCAGCGCCGGCCACATCAGCGGCAGGAAGACCCGCGTGATGATGATCCACGGCGTCGCGCCGTCTAGGATCGCCGCCTCCTCGACCTCGACCGGCAGGTCGCGGACGAAGGTGGTGAGCACCCAGACGGTGAACGGCAAGGTGAAGATCATGTAGGAGAAGATCAGCGCGAACAGCGAATTGTAGAGGCCGAACAGGCGGACCAGTTCGAACAGCCCAGCCAGCAGCGCCACCTGCGGGAACATCGACACCGACAGGATGATGAACAGCAGGGCCGAGCGACCGCGAAAGCGAATGCGCGCCAGCGCATAGGCTGATGTGACGCCGAGCAACAGCGAAAGCGCAACCACCGCGCCGGAGACGAACAGCGAGTTCAGCAAGTTGCGCACGAAGCTGCCCTCGGTCAGCACATTCCGGTAGTTGGCAAGGCTGATCGTTGTCGGCCACAGATCGGCCCGAAACAGATCGGTCCCCGATTTCAGGCTGGTGACGATGGCGTAGTAGAACGGGAACACCGCGACGAAGACGATGACCGCGACCAGCAGGTAAAAGGCCGTGCGCTTCACGATCCACATGTCAGCGGCCTCCGTCCAGGCTTATCCGGCCGATGCGGATGGTGACGATGGTGAGCAGAGCGAGGATCAGGAAAAGCAAGGTCGAGGCGGCAGAGCCATAGGCGAACTTGTCGAACTCGAACAGGTTTTCGCGGGCGAACACCGACATCGACTTGGTGTGCACATTGTTGGGCGTCAGCACATAGATCAGGTCGAAGATGCGCAGCGCATCGAGCGCGCGGAAGATCACGGCCACCATCAGCGCGGGGCGGATGAGCGGCAAGGTCACCCGCCAGAAGATCTGCCAGGGGTTGGCGCCGTCGAGCCTGGCGACCTCGATGATCTCCCTCGGCAGCATCTGCAGCGCGGCCAGGATGAGCAGCGTCATGAATGGTGTCGCCTTCCAGATATCGACGATGAGGACCGCCGCCATCGCCGTGTCGGCGTTGGCCGTCCAGGCGATCTTGGCGCTGATCAGGCCGAGGTTGAGCAACACGACATTGATGATGCCGAACTGGTCGTTGAGCATCCATTGCCACATCTTCGCCGAGACGATCGTCGGGATCGCCCAGGGGATCAGGATCGCTGCCCTGACGATGCCGCGGCCGGCGAATTCCGCGTTGAGAACCAGGGCAACGATGGTGCCGAGGATGGTCTCGCAGGTCACCGAAATCACTGTGAAACGAACCGTGTTCCAGACGGCACGCCACCAGACCGGATCGACGAGCAACCCGTCATAGAGGGTCCTGCCGCTCGGCATGCTGAACACCGAGAAATAATTGGCGAAGCCGACCCATTGGCGCACATCGAGATCGGCCAGCGAGGCATCGGTGAAGCTGAAATAGACCGTGCGGGCAAGCGGCCAGCCGGCCGCCGCGGCGAGCACCAGCAGCATTGGCGCCAGGAAAAGCCACGCCGAGCGAACGCGCTGCGCCGTCAACTGCGAGTGCGCGGCCCTGGCTGTTTCCGGTTCCGTCCCTGTCATCTCGCTCCGCTCGTTGCGGTCCCGCCGGGTGGCTGTCCCAGTATCGTCACCAGCCTCGGCCCTTCAACTTGGTCAGCATCGCTTCGAGATCGGCCAGATTGTCGGCGGCAGTGCCGTCGCCCGAGAGCGTGTTGTGCACGGCGTTCCAGAACTGGCTCGACGCCTCGTTGTATTTGATCCTGGTCGCGGCCGAGGGGCGCGGCACCGCATCGAGAAAGATCTGCTTCCAGCGCGGAACGATCGGCTGTTGCCTGGCGATGTCGGCATCGTCATACAGCGCCTGGATGGTCGGCAGGTTGGACGTCTTCAGCGTGCGGTATTTCTGCATCGCGGGCGAGGCGATGAACTTGATCAGCTCGATCGCGGCATCCGGATGCTTCGAATATTTGGAGACGGCGAGATTCCAGCCGCCCAGGGTCGCGACCGGTCGGGCGCCCTCGCCCGTGCCGGCCGGCAGCGGCGCCACGTCGAATTTGCCCTTGATCGGCGAGCCCTCGCCGTTGCCGAGCGCGTAGGCATAGGGCCAGTTGCGCATGAACACCGCATTGCCTGTCTGCCAGACACCGCGCGATTCCTCTTCCTGGTAGGCGAGCACGCCGGGTGGCGCGATGGTCCCGACCCAGCCCTTGACCATGTCGAGCACCGCCGCCGCTTGGCTGTTGTTGACGGAGATGGTGCCGTCCGGCTCGATGATCCGGCCGCCGCCATTCGACATCACCCATTCGAGCGCGTCGCAGGTCAGCCCCTCATAGGCATTGCCCTGAAAGACGAAGCCCCAGATATCCCGATTGCCAGCCGCACGCTCCTTGTCCATGACCAGCTTGGCGGTGTCGGCCAGTTCCTTCCAGGTGGCCGGCACCTTGGCGCCATATTTGTCGAGGAGATCCTTGCGGTAGTAGAGCGCCGGCGCATCGGTAAAGATCGGCAAGGCGACGAGCTTGCCGTTGACGGTCTGCGACTGGATGATCGACGGGAAATGCTCGGCCACGACGTCCTTGGTCGCCGCGGTCAGATCCACGAGCTGGCTGGCGAGCTGCGGCGCCCAGATCACATCCGTCTGGTAGACGTCGATGTCGCTGTTTCCGGCGGCAAGCCAAAGCCGGTACTGGCCGAACTGGTCGGTCCCGGACGCCGGCATGACGACGATGCCGACCTTGTTGCCGCTGTCTTTCTCGTAACGGTCGAGGATCTCGCGCAGCACCTTGATGCCATCGCCGGTATCGCCCGACACGATCGACAGATCGACGGCCCATGCTGGCGTGCCGGCGAGCATGGCAGCGATGCCGACCGCAAGGAATGCGTGAGAAAACGTCATGGTGGTGGATGTCCCTCCGCAGCCGGTGACGGAAAATCCTCCCACGCGCCGGCAGCTTGTCAGGCCCTCACCTCCCATTAAATGCGAAGCGGCGCTTTTGGGTTCCCAAATCATGCCGTTCCTGCTTGGGCGACATGCATCAGGGTGTGTTGAGATTCAGGTCAGGCAACTATGGGTGCTTCGGCCGGCGAAGGCCGGAAGCGCAGGGAACCGTCGCTTGCAGGCCGGCATCATCTGAATATCCGCACACCTAGCCTTCCCAGGCGACAGGCATCATCCCCAGCCGCTCATAGAGCCGGACGGCGGCGGGATTCTCGACCGTGTTGGTCTTGAGGTCGACATGATCGGCGCCGCGTTCGCGAAAAACGGCGAAGACGTGCCACATCAGCGCTTCGGCAACACCCCTGCCGCGCGCCTCGGGATGAACGGCGAGGTCCTTGACGAAGCCGCGGGTCCAGCACAACGCCGCCGCCGCCAGCCGGCCCTTGACGTCGATGACGAGGAAGCACAGCGCCGGGTCGAATTCGGGATCGTCCGCGATACGCGGCCACCACTCGTCGAACGGACCATCGGCGTCGTCATCGAACACTTCAGTCAAAAGCGCATGCAGGGCGGGCGCGTCACCGGGCTCGAAGCTGCGCATGACAAAACCCTCCGGCCAGTGCGGCGGAACCAGCGTCTCGTCGAGGATTTTGCGCAGCCGGATGTCGTTCAAAGCCGGCGGGCGCGGTTCAGGCATCGCGCTCAGGCGTCGGGCTGCAGGCGGCGGCGCTGGCGGTCGCGGCCAAGGCCGGTCGCCTCGAGCAGGCCCTTGCGCTTGGCGTCGTAATAATAGCCGGTCTGGTAGAGCCAGTCGGCCTTCTTGGCGTTGCCGCCGGCCACCAGCCAGGCGCCGCGCAGATATTTCACCGCGTATTTCAGATTGGTATCGGCGTCGAACAGGCCCTTGGCCGGCCCGTCATAGCCCATGCCGCGCGCCGTCGCGTGCTTGATCTGCATCAGTCCCCAATGGCCGTTGTTGTAGGCTTTCGGGTTGAAGGTGCTCTCGCGGTTGACGACATGGCGCACCAGATCCACCGGCACCTGATAGATCGCCGCATATTTCTCGATCAGCCGCTCGACATCGCCACGCACGCCCGTCGTGTGTTCTTCTTGCACGGGCCCTGCCGGGAACTGGACCAGGGCCGCCGGGTTCTGCGGCACGACATAGGCGACCTGCTGGACGCCCGGCATGCGATCGCCCTTGGCGGTTGCCGGTATGACCAGCCCCGCGGTCGTATAGGTCTCGGCCGCCTTGACCGGCTCGCTCGCCTTTGCCGGCGGCGGCGCCTGCCAGGCATTGGCGGTCGTCACCGCGGGCACGGCTGGTGCCGCCGGTGTCGATCCGGCAAAAGCGGCGGTCGCGGCAGCCGGCTGTGCGGCGGGATCGAGCGGCAGTTCGGCCGTCTGAGCGGGGGCGATTCCCGATGATTCCGGCAGCACCGAAACCGTCTCCGGCAGAGGCACGGTGAAGCCGGCGTCAGTGCCGGCGACGGTCGCTGTTTCGGTGAGAGCAGGCGCGGACTTCATCTGCGAGGTCGACGTGCAGCCGCTGATGCCGGCGGCGGCCAGGATCACGCCGATCGCGATAAGGTTGAGTTTTGCTGGCAAGCCGCGCTCGGGTCCGGTTTGTCGGGTTGTTAAGAAATCCCTTACACCAGCGATTCAGGCCGGGCAATCGGGGCGATCAGGTGGTTTTCGGGTGGCGAGACGCAGGCGGTGGTGCCATATTGTTCCGGATATGTACTGGGACGAATCCCGGATTTCGCCACTTTGCGGGAAGGAGCGCATCATGGTCACGACAGCTTCGATCACGGCCGGCCACGCAGTGTTAGAAACAGTGATCGGTTTCATGGGCATTGCCTGGAGCGAAAAGGGCCTGATCCGGCTCTGCCTGCCCGAACGCGGCCGCGAAGCGGTGGAGCGGCGCCTGCTGCGCCATGGCGGCGTTTCCACCTCCACGGCGCAGCCGCCATGGGTGGTCGAGCTGATCGCAGCGATCAAGGCCTATGCGGCGGGCGAGGACATCGATTTCTCCGCCGTGCCGGTCGATCTCGACGGCGTCGACGATTTCCGCCTCGCCATTTACGACGCGGCGCGAAAACTCTCCTTCGGCGAAACCACCACCTATGGTGAGCTGGCCAAAACCGCCGGCCATGCCGGGCTCGCCCGCGAAACCGGGGCCGCCCTTGGCGCCAATCCGGTGCCGCTGGTCATCCCTTGCCATCGCATCCTTGCCGCCGGCGGCAAGATCGGCGGCTTCTCGGCGCCCGGCGGATCGATCACCAAGGAGAAGATGCTGGCCATGGAAGGCGTGCGCGTCGGCCCGCTGCCACCGGCGCAGGTGTCGTTCGGGTTTTGAACGGCGGCCGGTGCTGGCAGTAAGCCGGGATCAGTACATCGATCGCCTGTTGACCGGGTTGGCGGGCACCGGCTTCCAACGCGGAAAATATCCACGATGACCGTCTCTGGCGTGTCAGCCGTTTTCGGCTGAACGACCTGGGGCATGACAAGATCGCCTTGGGCGATCACCCGCTTGAAGTCGACCGCCTGTTTCGGCCAATGGGCAACTCCCATCTTTTCCAGAAGCTGCCTGACCGAGTCGCGACCGTCCGTCATCGTCGGGTTTAAGTTGCAGCATGGATGTCTCCCTGGTTGCGTCGGTGTCAGGTCAGTGCGCGCGCGACGAGGACCGTATCGACATACTGCCGCATGCGGATGATCTTGCCGTCCCGCAGTTCGTAGAGATGAGCGAAGGGGGCCGTCATGGATTTTCCCGTCGCCTTGTATGTACCGGAATACACGCCGAAGGCCGCCACCCGGTCGCCATCGGCAATGAAACTGTGCACGGCGGCGTGGTATCCGGTCCACTCCGAGCCGAGCCGCTTGAAAACACCCTGCATCAGGGCCTCGACGCCGGTATAGGTGCCGGCATAGGGAAACCCTTCCGCCTCGGTCCATTCGATGTCGGCGGAAAGAACGGCCAGCAGATTGCGGCCGTTCTCCTCGGAAGTTCCCTCGTAGGTTCTACGGATCAAATCGAGGTTCGTCGCCATCTCAGCCCCACTTCATCTCGCCCTTGGCGACCTTGGATCCGACATCGAGGGCGACGCCCATACCGAGGCCGGGGAAGCGGGCCTCCATGGCCGCCTTCAACGCGGCGCTGTCTGCCGCCTTGCCCAGTTCTTCCTCGAAGGTGATGAGATAGGACTTGGTGAACTCCACCGCCGAAGGACCGATCGCGGCATCGGGGGCCATGTGGCCAGGCACCACGACAGCGGGCTTGCGGGCGGCAATCGCGTCCAGCGTCTTGATCCAAGCGGCGCGGCTCTCCCTGGTCTGCGTGTCGGCGGTCCAGACATGAACGCCCGAGAAGATCATCACTCCGCCGAAAACGGCATTGAGCGACGGCACGAACAGATAGCGGCGGTTGGCCAATCCTTCTTCCGCATTGACGATCTCGACAGTCTCGCCATCGACGGTCAGCGTTGCGCCGTCGAATGCCTCGGGGAAGACGATGTCGGACAGCGCCTGCGGGCCATTTTCCTTCAATTGCGGACCCCAGACGGCGAGCTTCTTCTCCACATTGCCCTTGATGGCTTCCAGCGTGGCGGAGGCGGCGATCACTTTCGCCTCCGGGAAGGCGTCCCGCACCGGCTTCAGGCCGAAGTAGTAATCGGGATCGGACTGAGTGACGTAGATGGTGGTCAGCTTCTTGCCGCTGGCCTTGATGGCATCGGCGAGCGCTTTGCCGTCCGGATAGGTGAAGCCGCCATCGATCAACAGGGCTTCGCTCGGCCCCGACAGCAGCACCGGCGCACGGAAGAAGCCGTTTGGACCCGCCGGGAAGTGTTTCCAGCCAAGCTTGGCGCCGGCGGCTCGGCCGCTGTCGATGGGAGCGAAAGCGGCGGTTGCGCCGAGGGCCAATGAGGTCTTCATGATCTGTCTCCTCGTGAACATGGAATATCTCCGTTGAATGAAAGGGATCGGATGCGGCTGCGCACCCGCCGGCCGCAGGACGGACGGTGGAACGGCACGGTAGGCTCTTTGGATTAATCAATAAATTGGCTATAATAATACAAACTGTATGTTGAAAGCTTACAATGAGCCTTCGTGGTGGAATCGATAAACCTCAATCGCCTCGCCTATTTTGCCACGGTGGTCGACGCGGGTTCCTTCACCCGCGCGGCCGAGCGGCTCGGCATCACGAAAACAGTTGTCAGCCAACAGGTCGCGCGCCTTGAGGCTGAGCTGCGAACCACGCTTCTCGTGCGCACGACGCGAAGGGTCGAGCCGACGGAAGCAGGCCGTCTTCTGCATGCACGCTGCGTTCTGATCCTGCGGGATGTCGAAGAAGCGATCGCCGAGGTTGGCGAGGCCAACGCCGAGGTGGCCGGTGTGCTGCGTGTTTCCGCGTCCAATGATTATGGCGCGATCGTGCTGGCCCCGATCGCCGCCCGCTTTCGCCAGAAATTTCCTGCCTGCGGCGTCGAACTGCTCATTTCCGATGCCATAATTGACTTGATCGACAACAAGATAGACCTGTCCATCCGGGTAGGCTGGCTGGAGGACTCCAGCCAGCAGGCGCGCCGCATCGGCACCTTCCGGCAAATCCTGGTCGCGTCGCGGGATTTCGCCGCCGGGATCAGAGTAGACAAGCCAGAAGACCTTTCTTCCTTACCGCTCGTTGCCAATGCCGTGCTTCGCAAGCCGTTCACCTGGAACTTCACCCGAGGCGGTTTCGAGCCGCGCACCATCACCCTGCGCGAGGCATTCTCCATCAACTCGACGCCGGCTGTGCTGGAAGCGACGCTCGCCGGGGGCGGACTGGCAGTTCTGCCGGACTATCTGGTCGTCGACCACCTATCGCAAGGCCGCCTCGTCCACGTGCTCCCCGACTGGGTGCTGCCCTCCGGCGGCATTCACGTGGTCTATCCGGCAGCGCGCTTTCGCCCGCAAAAGGTGACGCAATTTGTGTCCATGCTCACAGAACACATCCGGGATTGAGAGCAATGGCTGCCGGTCGATAAGCGCTAGTTGTTGTGGAAGAACCGCCGGCGGAAATGCCGGTCATTGTCCGGCCGCTTACAGTTGTAGACCGGGCAGGACTTTGTGTCGGCGCTCGGCACGTAGGCCCGTGTCCTCACCTCGCCCATGCTGCAGAATCGCTGGCTCTGTACATAGCGGTCGTAGAGCGGCAGCCCAGGCACCCGCTTCGACTGATAGCGCAGGATGACGGCCCCTTGCCGGGCGATCGTCCCCTGAACCTTGCCGCAGCTCATACGCGTCGGGTCGTAGCGCGAGATCGCCTGCGCCTGAGCGGCGACAAGCGTGAGGCAGGCGGCAAGCAGAATGATTTTCATGGTCGTCTCCCCTGATCCGCCGCTCGAGAACAGCGTGATCTGCCGCAACGTTTTCAGCAGATTGGGGCAGCCGTTGGGCAGCGCTCGATCACGGCTTTCTCACGCAGTCTTGTATTTTATGCGAAACCAGCCTATATGCCTTCCATTGATATTTCGGCCGATCGATCCGGGCCTCGCGATCTTCGCGTTTGCTGACGTCTATCTCCAAAATCTCGATGCACACCGGCTGGACTTCGGTCCGGTCAATCTAAAGCAAATGTTGAAGGACTATCTAAAATGGCAACAGGAACGGTCAAGTGGTTCAACGCCACCAAGGGCTTCGGCTTCATTCAGCCTGACGCGGGCGGCGCGGACGTTTTCGTCCATATCTCCGCTGTCGAGCGTGCTGGACTGTCGACCCTGGTCGAAGGCCAGAAGATCAACTTCGAGATCGAGCAGGACCGCCGCACTGGCAAGTCGTCCGCGGGATCTCTGAGCAAGGCAGCCTGATTTTGCGAAGTGCGCGCGCCGGGCGAGAGCTCGGGGCGCGCGGCAAGTCACGGATGTACTGACAGTCGCGCGAGAAGCGCGCTGGAGCGGAAAGACCCGACAAGCTGGATCAGCAGATAGCTGCCAGCCCGGACCCGACGCTCCCGATCAGGCTACCAAGCATGGAAGGCGGGATTTATCCCGCCTTTTTGCTGTCTGGAGATCGGCGCCGCAGGCGATACGACCACCGGCGTTACTTACTCCACCCAATCGATCGGCACATGCCCCGGATCGGCCTCTACCCGGCCAAGCCAGGCCGCCACCGCCGGATAGGCGTCGAGCTGGAAACCACCCTGCTCCGCCGTATGCGTATAGGCATACAGCGCGATGTCGGCGACGCTGAGCGTGCTGCCGGAAAAGAAAGCATTGTTTTCCAGATGCCTGTTCATCACGCCGAGCGCCTTGTTGCCGCGCTCCAGCGTCACCGCCAGCCGCTCCGGGGTCGCATCCCCGGCACGTTCGGGGAAGGTCAGCAGCGCCTTGCGCACGGCAATGTAGGGCTCGTGGCTGTATTGTTCGAAGAACAGCCATTGATAGGCGAGCCCACGCTCATACCTGTCCGCCGGCAGGAAGCGTGTGCCTTCGGCGAGATAGAGCAGGATGGCGTTGGATTCGGCCAGCCGCCGGCCATCGTCGAACTCGAGCAGCGGCACCATGGCGTTCGGGTTCTTGGCGACAAAATCGGCTTTGCGTGTGTCGCCTGTGTGCGAACTCACTCCGACATTGGTAAAGGCAAGGCCAAGCTTGGCCATCAGCAGGCGCGGCTTGTAGCAATTGCCGCTGTCGATCATGCCGTAGAGTATCATGGCTGTTCTCCGGAGCACTGTCTCCGCGCGATTATCGCAGCGGCGGCGGCCTCAACCAATGATTTGTTTTGGTACGACGATCAGCGCCGCTGATGCAAAGCGTCCAAGGACGCTCACGGCACCAATTGTCGGCATGCCCTAGCCAAAGAGGGGCACGACCTTGCTGTCCCGGCCCAGCAGCGCATCGATGACCAGCGGCTTTTCCTCGAATACCGTGCCGGCAAGCGCGGGACGGGCGAGGAGAAAACCCTGCAGCAGGTCGACGCCGCCTTCGAGCGCGACGCGCAGATGGGTGGGCTGCTCGATGCCTTCGACCAGCACCTTGGCGCCGCGGTCATGCAGGCTGGAAACCAGCGGGCGGAAGAACCGTTCGGCGGCAGCGTGGCGGCAGAACTCCGCGAACCAGGTGCCGTCGATCTTGACGATGTCGGGCTTGAGCAGGCTCACCCGCTCCTCGGTCGAGTGCCCGGTGCCGAAATCGTCGATGGCGATGCGCATGCCGTCGCGCCGCATTTCGCGCACCAGCCGCGTGAGAAGCGCATCGTCGGCCGCCTGTTCGGTGATTTCGCAGACCAGCATGGCCGACGCCAGGCCGAACTCGCCGAGATGCCTGGTCATCAGGCGAATTTCGGCCAGTGCCCGCCCGGCATGGTCGTTGATCAACGGGTTGTAGTTGAAGAACAGGTCGAGGCCGTCGACGCCGATGTTGCGGAAATTCCTGAGATGCAGCGCCCGGCACATGGTTTCCACAAACAGCCGGTCCGAGACGGCAACGCTTTCAAAGAATACCTTCGGCGCGCCGGGGCGGCCGGCACGGTGCGGCTCGATCAGGGCTTCGGCCGCGACCGCGTGAAGGAACCGGCCGCGCGGCGCGAAAATCGGCTGGTAGGCGCTGCGCAGCCGGAACTCGCCATATATGCCGTATTCGATGCCGACTTCGTCGACCTGGATCGCATCGCCGACATTGCGCCGCCGATCATCTCTCATGTCGCCACACGGCGCCCGAAGGCCTTGACCGGCCGCGCCGAAGGCGTTGCCACGGCAGGAACCGTGTCGACGGCAGCAGCGACAGGCGCCTGCCTGGCCTTGTCGAAGACGCCAAAGCTGGTCGGCGCCAATTCGGGCCGCGCCAGCACGAAACCCTGCACCATCGACGCACCCGATTTCTCGGCGAGCTCCAGTTGCCAGCCCTCCTCGATGCCTTCGAACACCGTATGGATGCCTTGCTCCTCGAAGTTCTTCACCATGGCGGTCAGCAACGCAAAGCCGGCACCGGACTCCATCAGCTGCGTGATCCAGTAGGCATCGAACTTGACGATATCCGGCTTCAACTCCTTGACCCGATTGATGTCGGAATCGTCGGCGCCATAATCGTCTACGGCGATGCGAAAACCGTTGGCCCTCAGTGCCGCGACGAAGCCGTGCAAGGCTTCCTGCGACGCCGACCGCTGCTCGGTCACCTCGCAGACGACGCGACGCGGGTCGATGCCGGCCTCGTGCAGCACGAGCCGCATGTCGCGCAAGGCAGCGTCGGCAACAGTGCGTTCGGTGAACACCGACGGGTCGAAATTGACGAAGATCGACGCTTCCCGCGGCAGGCAGGCACCGGCGTTGAGAAGATGCAGCGTCCTGGTCAGCGCCTCGATATGCAGCCGGTCGGCGGCCGGACAGGTCGAGAAGAAATTCATCGGCGATTGTGGCTCGCCGTCGCGGAACGGTCGGATCAGCCCTTCGAACGCGACCACCGACAGCTTGCCTTCCTTGAAGGCGAAGATCGGCTGGAAGGCGCTTTGCAGCGTGTAGATGCCCCAGACACCGGTGGAGGTGCCGTCGTCCTGACGGATGATGTGGGCAAGCCCGACGCTGCGCGACACGGTTCCTCGCTCCGCAATTGGTCTGCGATCCTGCCACTCAAGCCTCTACCGCTCGTTAATGAATTTATTGTTGCCGACCGGGTCCCGATCACGGCTCCTTGAGACCTGGATCAGCCGACAATGCTTGCGTTGCGCGAAATCATGCGACATGAGAAGCGCCGCGGTCGCTCCTGGCCGCGCCGATCTTCCATGGAGACGTCAAGCTCATGGCCTTTCTTGCCGACACCCTTTCCCGCGTGAAGCCTTCCGCCACCATCGCGGTGACGCAGAAAGCGCGCGAGCTGAAAAATGCCGGCCGTGACATTATCGGGCTTGGCGCCGGCGAACCGGATTTCGACACGCCAGACAACATCAAGAATGCGGCGATTGAGGCAATCCACCGTGGCGAAACCAAGTATCCGCCGGTTTCGGGCATCGTGCCGCTGCGCGAGGCGATCGCAAAAAAGTTCAAGCGCGAGAACAATCTCGACTACAAGCCCGAGCAGACCATAGTCGGCACCGGCGGCAAGCAGATCCTGTTCAACGCCTTCATGGCGACGCTGAACCCCGGCGACGAGGTCATCATTCCTCGCCCCTACTGGGTCAGCTACCCCGAGATGGTGGCGATCTGCGGCGGCACCTCCGTGTTTGCCGACACCTCGATCGACGATGGCTTCAAGCTGACCGCTTCCGTGCTGGAAAAGGCGATCACGCCGAAGACCAAATGGCTGCTGATGAACTCGCCGTCGAACCCGTCCGGCGCTGCCTATACCGAGGCCGAACTGCGCGCACTGGCCGACGTGCTGTTGAGGCATCCGCATGTCTGGACGCTGACCGACGACATGTACGAGCACCTGACCTATGGCGATTTCGTCTTCAAAACCATCGCCGAGGTCGAGCCTAAGCTCTACGAGCGCACGCTGACCATGAACGGCGTGTCGAAAGCCTATGCAATGACCGGCTGGCGCATCGGTTATGCGGCGGGTCCGGTTCAACTGATCAAGGCGATGGACATGATCCAGGGTCAGCAGACATCGGGCGCCTGCACCATTGCGCAATGGGCATCCGTCGAGGCGCTGAATGGCCCGCAGGATTTCATCGCCAAAAACAAGGCGATCTTTCAAGGCAGGCGCGACCTTGTCGTGTCGATGCTCAACCAGGCACGCGGCATCACCTGTCCGTCGCCGGAAGGCGCCTTCTATGTCTATCCCTCCTGCGCCCAGCTGATCGGCAAGAAGACCAAAGCTGGCAGGCTGATCGACACCGACGAGACCTTCTGCTCGGAACTGCTCGAAGCCGAGGGCGTCGCGGTGGTGTTCGGCTCGGCCTTCGGCCTTGGGCCCAACTTCCGCATCTCCTACGCGACCTCGGAGAGGCTTCTGGAAGAAGCCTGCACACGCATCCAGCGTTTTACGGCTTCGCTGACCTGACCGACGCACTATGAACGCGAAAAACCCCGAAGGTTGTATCCAACTTTCGGGGGTCAGTTCATCACCGCCGTTTTTAATGGGTCGTCAGCCTCACGCCTCGTGCTTGGTCTCTTTGGCAGAGCGCGCCTCGGCCGGCGCCAACACGGCAACCAGCAGTGCGGCGGTGAGGAACGCGCCGATCGCTGCCGTCAGCATCGCGGCGTGGAAGCCGCCGGCATAGGCGGCAGCATAGAGTTCATGCACGCCGCTTTCGCCCATCGCCGCATCGGTTGCGAAATCATGCCGCGAAATTGCAGCACGAGCCACCGCTTCCGCGTCGGCGACACCGGCGTCGCCGAGATACCCGGTCAAAAGGTTGGTCGCCCGCATGCTCATCAAGGCGCCGAGCAAGGCGATGCCGATGGCAAGACCGCTCTGGCGGGTGGCATTGATGACCGCCGACACCATGCCCGAGCGTTCGCGCGGCGCATAGGACATGGCGGCAGCGCTGCCGGTCGGGATTGCAAGCGCATTGCCGAGGCCGCCAATGGCGAACAGAAGGCACAGCATCGCATAGGGCGTCGAAGGACCGGCCCAGCACATGCCGAGCATGGACAGGCCGATAGCAACATAGCCGATGGTCATCAGCGCGGAGTGACCATAGCGCGCGCTCAGCCTGCCGATCCATGGCGACACCACGATCTGAACGATGAAGGCCGGCGCCATGCGCAGGCCGGTCTGCGTCGGCGACCAGCCCTGCACCTGCTGCAGGAACATCGAGAAGAAGAAGACGCTGGAATAGGAGGTGAAGCCGAGCGCGAACGAAGCGACATTGGCGACGGCGAAGCGAACGTCACGGAACAGGCCAAGCGGCAGCATCGGCCGTGCCGTGCGCGCCTCGAAGCCGAGGAAAGCAGCCAGGCCGACGACGCCGGCGATGAGCGCCGCGACCGTCCTTGGCTCGCCCCAGCCATTCTCGCCGGCCGAGATCAGGCCAAAGGTCAGCGCCCCCAGCCACAGGATGCTGAGAGCCAGGCCGACGAGATCGAGATGGGCATGTTCGGGATGCGCCGTCTCGTTGATCGAAGCAGCACCGAGCGCGATCGTGATCAAGCCAAGCGGCAGGTTGATCAGGAAGATGCTTTGCCAGCCGACGGTCTCGACCAGGATGCCACCGAGGACGGGACCAACGAGCAGAGAGATGGCAGCGAACGACGCCCAGCCGCCAATGACGCCGGCGCGCTGGCGCGCATCGGGAAAGGCCTGCGTCAGGATCGACAGCGCGCCTGGAATGAGCAGCGAGCCGGCGATGCCCTGTACCACTCGGCCGGCCAGCAGCACCGGCAGATTGGGCGCGACGGCGCAGATCAGCGAGCCGGCCACGAAGATGCCGACGCCGGCCAGCCACGAGCGCTTGCGGCCATAGCGGTCGCCGATCAGGCCGGACGACAGCATGAAGGCGGACAGGCACAGCGTGTAGGCGTCGACCACCCATTGCAGGCCGCCGAAATCGGTTTGCAACGCCTGCTGGATGGTCGGCAGCGCGACATTGACGATGCTGACGTCGAGCAGAGCCACGAACGAACCAAGATAGACAGCGGCGACCAGGGGCAGACGGTGCTTTGACATGGCTACGTCCGGACGTGAGTTTCGCAATCATCACTGACCGACGGTCAGTTGAACGGGCGGCATGGCGCTGTCGATCCGGCGATTGAGCATGGCCTGCGCCACGATACGGGACTCGCCGCGAGTCGCCCTCTTCTAAAAATGTAGCGGCTGGAAGAGAAGCCGGCTTCCTGCGGACTGAGCATTCAGCCGCCATATTGTTCCGATGTCACCCCCTCCAGCCAATCGACATGGACATCGTCGAGCGCCTCCTGCATCGCGATATGCGTCATCGCCGATTTCGGCGCCGCGCCATGCCAGTGTTTTTCGCCAGGCGCGAACGAGATGACGTCGCCGGCCCTGATCTCCTGGACCGGGCCGCCCCACGTCTGGGCAAGCCCGGCGCCCACCGTCACGTAAAGCGTCTGGCCAAGCGGATGCGTATGCCAGTGGGTGCGCGCGCCCGGCTCGAAGCTGACCAGCGTGGCCCGCAGCCGCGCCGGCGCCTCTTTCTCGATGATCGGCGTCTGCAGCACCCGGCCGGTAAAGTATTTTTCCGGTGCGATGACGGTCGGCACGCTGCCGCAGGCAATGATCTTCATGGGTCGATGGTCCTTCAAACAGCGGGCGACGGATCGCCTGTTTTCAGTTTCGGCCGATATCGGTCGACGTGCAACAGCTTCCGGCTGCCAGCCCAGCATATGATCCGCACGGTCCACGGCCGAGCAAAGGGTTTCTATTTTTCTTGCCCTGCCGGCAAACAAGTGGGACGATGGCTTTGGGCAGGTGGCACTTGAAAAGAACCCGCCCGCGACGGTCGAACAGGCCGGCCGCCGCTCAGGACCGATTGACCAAGCCTGAACCATACATGCCAGTCGGTCCTACGGGAAACGCCTGAGTGGAGGTCAGTCATGGGTACTCGCGCCGGAGGACGACGCACGGGACCGAAATGCATTGCCATAGTCGGTCCCTTCGCAAGCGGTAAGACGACACTTCTCGAAGCCATATTGGCCCGTACGGGCTCAATTCCCCGACAAAATCCCGTTTCATCAGGTAACACCGTTTCAGATCATTCGCCCGAGGCGCGCGCCCACGCCATGAGCGTCGAGGCGACGGTCGCCACGACCGAGTTCATGGGCGAGCAGATCACCTTCGTCGACTGTCCCGGTTCCATCGAATTCTCCTTCGAGGCCGAGCCGGTGCTGGCCGCCTGCGACCTCGCGGTGGTCGTAGCCGAGGCCGACGAAAAGAAGATCCCTGCCCTGCAACTGATCATGCGCAAGCTCGACGATCTCGGCGTGCCGCGCATTCTGTTCCTCAACAAGGTCGACAAGGCAATCATCGGTGTGCGCGACACGCTGAAGATGCTGCAGCCGGCCAGTGCCGTGCCGTTGCTGCTGCGCCAGATTCCGCTGCGCAAGGACGGCGTCGTCATTGGTTCGATCGACCTGGCGCTGGAGCGCGCCTACATCTATCGCGAATATGCCGAAAGCGAGGTGGCGCAGATTCCCGGCGACGACAAGGCGCGCGAGCTCGAAGCGCGTTTCTCGATGCTGGAAACGCTGGCCGACCATGATGACCAGTTGATGGAACAGCTGCTCGAGGAGATCGAGCCGCCCAAGGACGCGATCTTCGACGACCTCGCCGCCGACCTGCGCGACGGTGCGGTGATCCCGGTGCTGATCGGCACCGCCGAGAAAGGCAACGGCGTGCTGCGCCTCCTGAAGGCGATTCGCCACGACGCGCCCGACATCGAGGCGACCCGCAAACGGCTCGGTGCACCCGACGGCGCGGCTACCCTGGTCCAGGTGATGAAGACCATCCACACCTCGCATGGCGGCAAGCTGTCGGTGTCGCGCATCCTCTCCGGTCAGGTCGTCGACGGTTCCGAACTCTGGCTGCCCGGCGGCGACACCGCCAAGGTTTCCGGCATCTACCGGATGCTCGGCAAGGACCAGTCCAAGCTCTCCATCGCCAAGGCCGGCGACACGGTGGCACTGGGCAAGCTGGACGAGGTCAAGACCGGCCAGACGCTGAGCTCGGCCAAGGGCGGCACCAAGCCGCTCGTCCAGTTCGAGCCGCCGCAGCCGGTCTTCGCCTTCGCGCTCCGCCCCAAGGAGCGCAAGGACGAAGTGAAGATGTCGGCTGCCATCCAGCGGCTGGCCGAGGAGGACCCCTCGCTCAGCCTGCGCCACAATCAGGACTCGGCCGAAACCGTGCTGTCGGGCCATGGCGAGATGCATCTGCGCGTGGTGCGCGAGCGGCTGGAAGGCAAGAACCAGATACCGGTCGAAGGCCATCCGCCGGCGGTGCCCTATCGCGAGACGATCCGCAAATCGGCGCAGCAGCGCGGCCGTCACAAGAAACAGTCCGGCGGCCATGGCCAGTTCGGCGACGTGGTGATCGAGATCAAGCCGCTGCCGCGCGGTTCCGGCTTCCAGTTCACCGATACAATTACCGGCGGCGTCGTGCCCAAGACCTACATCCAGTCGGTCGAGACCGGGGTGCGCGATTATCTGAAATTCGGGCCGCTGGGCTTTCCGGTCGTGGATGTCGCAGTCAACCTGTCGGACGGCTCCTATCATGCGGTCGATTCCTCCGACATGGCCTTCCAGATGGCGGCCAGGCTGGCGATGAAGGAAGGCATGGCCGCGTGCTTGCCGGTGCTCCTGGAGCCCGTGATGAAGGTCGAGATCGTCACCCCCTCCGACGCCACCTCGAAGATCATCGCTCTCATCCCGCAGCGGCGCGGTCAGATCCTCGGCTACGACGCGCGGCCCGACTGGCCGGGATGGGATGTCGTCGAGGCAACCATGCCGCAAGCCGAGATCGGCGACCTGATCATCGAGTTGCGCTCCGCGACCGCGGGCGTTGCCAGCTATCGTGCCGTCTTCGACCACATGGCCGAACTCACCGGCCGTCTGGCCGACGAGGCGATGAACACCAACGGCAAGGCTGCCTGATGGCGTGGCGTTCCTCTCGAACCTGATTCGGGGGAACAAGAGAAAACGACGTCCGGCGGGGCCGGACGTCGTTTTGTTCGCGGACCGTTTCCTTGGGAGGTAAAACGTCAGGTCCGCCGCATTTGGTACCGCCGTGTTCGGCGGAAAAACGGTTCGGACGCGGTAGCCGCCTGAGCCCGGGCCGTACGAGTGATGCCCCCATCTCCCGTCCGAACCACACCGCGTCCTATGATCTACATAGCAGGTCGCGAGCGTCCGGGATATGTTACCAGAGGTTACATGTCACCGTTACGTGGCAATTGTGATGGAATTTTTGGCCGGCCCAGCAGGGCACAGGCAACAAAAAAGCCGGATCAATGAAGATCCGGCTGAGTTTGATTGGAGTGCCTGTTAAGGCTAACCTCCAGAGGGGAACACTCGAGGGCGCTAATGGGAGGAGAACGCGCCCAGGAGATGATCTATATATGTGCTCATCATGCCCAAGAAACAAGCATCTATTTTGCAACACACACATGCAAAAAGACGCAGGCTGTGGTCTAACCCATTCCAGAAGCCAATAGGACCAGCAAAATCGTCGAAATGGAGCGCTGAATCGGGCAATTGCAACTACAGAATCGCCAATCTCGGCTGGCTGTCGGCTCGAAATGCCAAAACTGGGCAATGATGTGGAAGCGGGCAGCAGGCGTGCATTTCTAAGGCAATCGGGGAGGAAGCAGCCAATGCGGACGTTTTCGGCGATCGCGGGCAGTGCGGCCTTCTTCATCGCGGCGCCCTGCGTGGTTGCCGGGCTGGTGCCTTGGCTGTTGACCGATCGCTGGGGCTTGCCGTGGTCTGGTCTGCCGGGCTTTGTCCCTGTCGGCGGGCTTCTGATCGTCGCCGCGGTCGCGGCACTCCTGCATGCCTTCGGCCGTTTTGCGCTTGAGGGCCTGGGCACACCCGCACCGGTCGCCCCGACCGAGAGGCTGGTGATCGGTGGCATCTACCGCCATGTCCGCAACCCGATGTATGTCGCCGTGCTGTCGATCATCCTCGGCCAGGCGCTGCTGTTCTCGAGCTGGGCGCTTGTCGCCTATGCAGTCATCGGCGCGATCGTCATGGGCTCTTTCGTGCGGTTCTACGAGGAGCCGACCTTGGCTCACCGCTACGGCGCCGAATACGACACCTACCGCCGCAACGTCCCGGGCTGGCTGCCTCGACTGTCGCCCTGGCGTGGTTGAGCCACCATCGCAGGGCGCGTTGAGATTCAGGTCAGGCCGAGTCGAGAATGGTGGCTGCCGAGAACCGGAGCGGAGCGTACTTAAGTACGTGAGCACAGTTCTACCGCGATGCGGTAGACGGGGAAGCGCAGGAAGCGGCCATTCGCGGGCCGGCCTCACTTGAATATCGGCATGCCCTCAGAAGGACCAGCTTCGGGCCTTGGCGATGATGAAGTCCCGGAACACATGCAGCTTGGCCTGGTTCTTCATCGCGTCGGGATAGGCGAAATAGGTGTCGAAAGACGGCACCTCGGTCTCCGGCAGCAGCTGCACCAGATCGGAGTCCTTGCTGATCACATAGTCGGGCAGCATGGCGATGCCGGCACCGCCCTGCACCGCACGCTTGATCGACAATATGTCGTTGATCTGCAGCGTCGGCACCCTTTGTCCGCCTTCGAAATCACCGACCGTTTCCAGCCAGTTCAGCTCCGACAGATGCGACGGCACCGGCACGCCGAAGGTGACGATGCGATGGGCCTTCAGCTCGGCGACGGAAGACGGCTTACCATGCTTGGCGACATAGGATGGGGCCGCGTAGAGGTGGAAATGCACGGTGAACAGGCGGCGCTGGATCAGGTCCGGCTGCTGCGGCTGGCGCAGCCGGATGGCGCAATCGGCCTGGCGCATGGTGAGATCGAGTTCCTCGTTGGCGAGGATCAGCTGCAGGCTGATTTCGGGATAGAGTTCGATGAATTCCTGTACCCGCTCGGTCAGCCAGCCGGCGCCCAGCCCCACCGTCGTCGTCACCCGCAGCACGCCCGACGGGCGATCCTTGGTCTCGGTCAGCCGGGACTTGATGGTCTCCAGCTTCATCAGCACGTCATGCGCCGTGCGAAACAGCATCTCACCCTGCTCGGTCAGCACCAGCCCGCGGGCGTGGCGGTTGAACAGCGGCACGCCGACATCATGCTCGAGCGCGCTGACCTGCCGCGAGATCGCCGATTGCGACAGATGCAATGTCTCGGCCGCATGGGTAAACGACCCCGCCTCCGCCGCAGCGTGAAACACGCGTAGCTTGTCCCAGTCCAACGCCATGATTCCCCTCGTTCTGTTTTGGCGTCTGAATGAAAAATCAGGCTTTTACACGGCGTTTCTAAGCCGCTCTCTGAACTCTCTACTCGGCCGCTTCGCGATGCACTTCGATGCCGGCCAGATACTTCTCCGCCTCGAGCGCGGCCATGCAGCCGAGCCCCGCTGCCGTCACCGCCTGGCGGTAGATATCGTCGGTCACATCGCCGGCCGCGAACACGCCCGGCACATCGGTGCGGGTCGAATCCGGCGCCGTCCACAGATAGCCGTTCGGCTTCTGCTTGAGCTTGCCGGCGAACAGTTCAACCGCCGGCGCATGGCCGATGGCCACGAACACGCCGTCGACCTTGAGGTGCGACACCTCGCCGGTCACCGCATGCTTGAGCTTCAGCCCCTCGACCGAGGGCGGCAGCGGCGTCTTGCCGGGTCGACCGGTGATCTCATCGACGATCGTGTCCCAGATGATGCGGACATTGTCCTTCTTCAGAAGCCGCTCGCGCAGGATACGTTCAGCGCGAAAATCGCTTCGCCTGTGGATGACCGTCACGCTCTTGGCGAGATTGGACAGATAGAGCGCCTCTTCCACCGCGGAATTGCCGCCACCGATCACCGCGACATCCTTGCCCCTGTAGAAGAAACCATCGCAGGTGGCGCAGGCCGAGACTCCAAAACCCATGAAGTCCTGCTCGGTCGGGATGCCCAGCCATTTCGCTTGCGCACCGGTGGCGATGATCAGCGCGTCGGCGGTATAGGTGGTGCCGGAATCGCCCTTGGCACGGAACGGTCGCACGTTGAGGTCGACCTCGGTGATGATGTCGTTGATGATGTCGGTGCCGACATGCTCGGCCTGTTTCAGCATCTGCTCCATCAGCCACGGACCCTGGATCGGGTCGGCGAAGCCGGGATAGTTCTCGACATCGGTGGTGATCATCAACTGCCCGCCCTGCTGCAGGCCGGCGACCAGCATCGGCTTCAGCATGGCGCGGGCGGCATAGACCGCCGCCGTATAGCCGGCCGGACCGGAACCGATGATGAGAACGGGCGCGTGCTTGGTGGTCATCTAAAGCCTCTGCGGAGGGCTGCCGGCAATTGCGGCATGGAAAACTCGATCATTGTCGCGCGTAATGTAAGTGTTGCCCACGACGCCAGCAAGGCAAGTTGGAGTTCGTCCCCGGAAAGCTTTGTCACACCTGTCGCCCGCTGATCCCGTGAAATATTCCGGGCGAAGGAGGAATGGACAGCGAAGTCGTTTAATTACAAAATCACGCAAGATTCTTGCGTATTGCCCCTGATGATCGAGAACCCCCATGCCGCTCAAGGCCGACCTCGACGCCATCGACTGGAAGATCCTGCGCGAATTGCAGGGCGACGGCCGCATGACCAATGTCGAACTGTCGAACCGCGTCGGCATTTCGGCTCCGCCATGCCTGCGCCGCGTCAAGCGCCTGGAGGAAGCGGGCATCATCCGTGGCTACCGCGCCTTGCTCAATACGCCAGCGCTCGGCCTCGATGTCGTTGCCTTCTGCCTGGTCGGCCTGCATCATCAGGCCGATGCCGAGCTGCGCATCTTTGCCGAGCGCACCCGCGGCTGGCCGATCGTACGCGACGCCTGGATGGTGTCGGGCGAATCCGATTTCCTGCTCCATTGCGTGGCGAGCGACCTTGGCGCCTTCCAGACCTTCGTCATCGAGGAACTGACCTCGACCCCGAATGTCGACACGGTGCGAACAGCGCTCACCATCCGCCGGGTCAAGGACGAAGGGCTGGTCTCGTTCGCACAGCCTTGACCCGGTTGAACCGCAGCGGGCTTCGCCGATGCGGCTTGAACGCCTCGCCATATCAGCGCCGCTTTGGCGTTCGATAGCTCTCCTGTGAAGCCGGAATTTCTGCCGTAGCCGTCTTGTTGGTTTCCTAGAGCAATTCCAGAAAAAGTATGTAACGGTTTTCCCGGGAAAAGCGCATAGCGCTTTCGGGATTGCGTAAACAGGTGGCGCAGGGCAGCCCAATTCCGAGAACAGTGTGCCGTGGGGTGGGACGATGACTCGATTTTCTAGCCCGGTTTCGGCGCTGGTCATCTGCATGAACGAGGCCGATATGATCGGCGAGTGCCTGGAAAGCGTCGATTTCTGCGCCGAGATCATCGTCGTCGATTCGGGCTCGACGGACAGCACTCTGGACGTCGTCAATGGGTACATCGCCAAAGGCTACCCGATAAGGCTGTTTCACAACGATTGGCCGGGCTTTCCTCGTCAGCGGCAATTCGCGCTCGATCAGGCCACGCAACCATGGTGCCTTTCGATTGAAGCCGACGAGGCCATCGACGACGTGCTCAGGCAGTCAATCATGAATGTGACCCAGCTTGGGAATGACGCCTTCGACGGATGGTACATCAGACGCCGCGACAAGCTGAAGGGCTATGGCTATGCGCACCGCTGGGTGCTTCACAACAGGCTGCTGCGTCTTTTCCGCCGCGACAAGGCCACGATGGACCTTAATCTGCGGGTCCATGAGTCGTTCGAGGTGCCAGGCGAAACCGGCACGATAGAAAATGGCGTGCTGCTGCATCGCCGCGAAATGACCATTGCCGAGGATCTGGCAAGAGCCAACACCTACTCCAGCCTCAAGGTTGCCACGCTGGTCGAACGAGCCAAGAAGCCCGGCCTGATAAGACTGGTGCTGTCGCCTCTCGGCAACTTCCTGAAGTTCTACCTGGCCAAGCGCTACTTCCTGTGCGGCCGGCACGGATTCGTCTATTCGATGCTGGTGATGCTGTATTCGTTCGCGACAGAGGCCAAGCTTTATGAAGCCTGGCGAGACAAAGATCGGATGTAAGCCGTCACGGCGCGCCCGAGGCGGTGCCAAGCGCAGCTATTGCGGCGAGCAGGCCGTCGAAATCCGCGCGGGCGCACCAAGGCTGAATTGTGAAGCCCGATCGGACAGCTGCTTGCCCGTCTACCAGCCAGCCCTGCGCGAGGCCGGCGCGTTGTCCCGCCTCCATGTCGGCCTCCTTGTCGCCGACGATCAGCGAACGCCGCAGATCGAGCCCGAGGCGCCCGGCCGCCTCCAGCAACATGCCCGGATTGGGCTTGCGCATCGGATGATCGGCGACCGCAAGCACACCGGTGCCAGCTTCGTGATAGGCGCAGGCGACGACCATATCGACGAACGCATTTTCGGCGCGCAGCAGCTCGAGCACGCGGCCGTTGACGGCAGCGAAATCGCCCCAGCCGAAATAGCCACGCGCGATGCCCGACTGGTTGGTGACGATGATGACCGGAATGCCGGCCCGGTTGGCGGCGGCTATCACCGCGGCTATGTCCGCGCGCAGCACCATTTCGGCAGGATCATCCGGATAGCCCGTATCGACATTGATGGTGCCGTCGCGATCGAGGAACAGCGCCGGCGAGCCGGCGGCGAACAGCCTTGAGCCGACCTGCTCGACCCATAGGCCAGGCTCCGCCAGCGGATAGCGGCCAGAGGTCGGGGGATCAGCCATTGCTGAGGCGCGCTTCGACCACCTCGCACAAATGATGGTAAAGGCACAGATGCCCCTGCTGGATGATCGGCGTCGAGGTCGACGGCACGTTGAGCAGGATATCGGACAGAGGCTTCAGCTTGCCGCCGGTGTCGCCGGTCATGCCGATCACCGTCATGTCCATCCTCCGCGCCTGTTCGGCGGCGGCAAGGATGCTCGGCGAATTGCCGCTGGTCGAGATCGCCAGGAGCACCCCGCCGGCGGCGCCATGCGCCTCGACCTGGCGCGAAAAAACCGTGTCGAATCCATAGTCGTTGCCCCAGGCGGTCAGCACCGCTGCATTGGCCGGCAGCGCGATGACATTGTAGGCCTTGCGCTCCTTGAGAAAGCGGCCGACCAGTTCGCCGGCAATGTGGATGGCGTCGCTGGCCGAGCCGCCATTGCCGGCGATGAGCAAGGCTTTCCCCGACGAAAGCGCCGTCACCACCGCGCTCGCTGCCCGCCCCATCTCACCGGTCAGGTCCCGTTCGACCATGGCTGATATGGCAGCCGCGGAGCGGACAAGATAATCGTTCAACTCGGACATGAAACCCTCAGTTTGTGGTGCCGCCGGCGCGCAATTTGCCAATGGTGTTGGTGGTGCTTTTTCCGGCGACCAGATCGACCAGCACGACGCGTCCGCCGGCCTTCTGCACCACATCGGCGCCGACCACGGTGTCGACCGTGTAATCGGCCCCCTTGACCAGTATGTCGGGCAGCAGCGCTTCGATCAGCGCCAGCGGCGTATCTTCCTCGAACACCACGACCGCATCGACCGAGGCAAGTGCTGCCAGCACGCAGGCGCGGTCGTGCTGGTCGTTGACCGGGCGCCCGGCGCCCTTCAGTCGCCGCACCGAGGCATCGCTGTTAAGGCCGAGCACCAGCCGGTCGCACTGGCTGCGCGCCGCGTGCAGCAAGCTGACATGGCCGGCATGCAGGATGTCGAAGCAGCCATTGGTGAAGCCGACGCTCAGGCCCTCTTCCTTCCACGCCGCCACCATGCGGGCGGCCGATGTGGCATCGAGGATGGCGTCCTTGTGGGCGGTCGGCCCATGTGAACGGAACAGCGCGCCGGTGAGTTCCTCGACCGTCAGCCGCGCGGTGCCACGCTTGCCCACCACGACGCCACCAGCGGCATTGGCGATCGAAGCGGCCATGACCGTATCGGCGCCCACGGCCAGCGCCAGCGCGAAGCTCGCGATCACCGTGTCGCCGGCGCCCGAAACGTCGAACACTTCGCGCGCCTGGGTGGCGATGTGGCGCGCCTCGTCGGGACCGACCACGCTCATGCCCTTTTCGCTGCGCGTCGCAACGACGAAATCGAAACCATGTGCCGAAATCAGCTCGCGTGCGGCAGCCACGATCTCGTCATCGGCGAACACCGCATGGCCGACGGCCTCGCCGAGTTCCTTGCGGTTGGGGGTGATGGCGGTCGCCCCGGCATAGCGCGCATAATCGCGGCCCTTCGGGTCGACCAGCACCGGCTTTCCAGCCTCGCGGCAGATGGCGATCAAGTCGCCGGCGACGCCGTCGAGCAGGATGCCCTTGCCGTAGTCGGACAGGATGACGATGTCGGCGCGCGTCAGTGCGGCGCGGAAATGCCGGATCAGGCCGGCTCGCTCCGCAGCACCCAACGGCTTGATTTCCTCCTCGTCGAAGCGCAGCACCTGCTGGTTGAGCGCGCTGAAGCGGCTTTTGGACGAGGTCATGCGACCACGCTCCTGCGCGAGGCCCGCCGTATCGGCGCCAAGCTCGCCGAGCATCCGCACCAGGCTATCGCCTGCCACATCGGTGCCGATGACCGAGACGGGAACAGCGGCAGCACCAAGCGAAACGATGTTGGCCACGACATTGCCGGCACCGCCCATGGTCGAGGTCTCGCCGCGCCCGTGCAGCACCGGGATCGGCGCCTCCGGCGAGATCCGCTCGATGACACCGTTGACGAAACGATCGAGGATGAAGTCGCCGACCACCAGCACGGTGGCCTGGCCGAACCGCGCAATGGCGCGGTGCAACGGTTCGGGAGAAGGCGGATTGTGCTTGATCATGTCACTGGCAACACAGGGAAAAGGCCGATTTCAATCTCATAAGTGCTCATCAATCGACTGGTCGGATCGCTCATGGCGAAAGCCGATATACCGCAAATTCACGCAGCGCAACGGCAGGCATGATCCCGGCAGGCTCGGGCGGTCAGCTCTTCTGCAGGGCGACATGGACGCCCAGCCCGACCAGCACAGCTCCTCCCGCCCGTTGCATCAGCCGCTGTGCGCGGCTCGAACGCCGCAAACGGCCGATCACGGCGCCCGCCAGGAACACACAGACGATATCGGCCGAGGAGAACATCAGATTAACGATCGTGCCGAGCACGACGAACTGCAGCCAGACCGGAAACGCCGCCGAGGCGTCGATGAATTGCGGCAGGAACGCCATGAAGAAGATCGCTGTCTTCGGATTGAGCACCTCGACGGTGATGCTCTCGAAAAAGGCGCGCCGTGCCGATTTGCGCTCGATGGCAGGCAGCGACGCATCGCCGTCCGCGCGCTTGCGAAACAGCGAGACGCCAAGCCAGATCAGATAGAGCGCGCCGACCAGCTTGACCGCCTGGTAGAGGGTCGGCACGGCATGAAACAGCACCGACAGCCCGGCAGCCGCGGCGAAAACATGCACGTAGCCGCCCAGATGGATGCCAAGTGCCGCCGTCAGGCCGGACCAGCGGCCGCGCGCCATCGTCTGCGCGGCGGCATAGAGCATGGCCGGCCCTGGAATGTAGGCGAAGATCGCCGTGGTGGCGAAAAACGCGATGAGCAGTTCGGTCGATGGCATTTTTGGTCCCTCACGATCGTGCTCTGTTCTGTCGATTCAGTCCGCGCGCGGGATGGCTTTGGACTGACCCGTGCGGACAACCGCAGTAAAAGCGAACATAATTTTCTTGTGAAATGACGGGCTGAACGCGCCGATTCGCGCACCCGGCTCGAAATAGGCTGACGCTTCCAGGATATCATGATTGTACTCGTCGACCATGACCCAAAGGGGCATAGGGTAGAGGCCCGCACGGTGGCGTTCAATTTCCGGGATGCTGACGGCAACGCGATCACGGCCCGGCTGCGTGGAAGTGATTGCAAGGATGAAGAGGTTCGTACCGCCGGCTTTCCCAGGAAGGACAGCCACAAAGGCTACAGGCCGTGACTTCCGGCCTTCGGTCTCGCCGTCTCCGTGTTGGCGATGCCAAAGATATGGATATCGCCAGACGTCCGCAGCGGCGGGTTTAATCACGGTCCAATTCCGCGGCGTACTCCTCAAGCATCTCGACATGTTCGGTCGGGGCATCCTCCGCAGCGTAGACGCGGCGGCTGTCGTTGCCGAAGCGCGCTTCGTAGGCCTCGATGCTCATCAGGACGTATCTCGGCTTGTTGTGGCGAGTGATGGAGACCGGCTGCTGGCTGGCAGCTGCAAGCACATCTCCAAGATTCTGTTTCAGATCGGTCGATGGATAGTTTTTCATGGGATGTCCCGTTTTGTCCATAATAGACAAAACAGACAAAACAGACAAGCCCATAAAAATGGCAGGACAGGCACATGCCTGGCTTTATCGACAGCCCGCCTAGCCTCCCCTATAAGGGCCGGAATCGCAAGCAACCAGAGGCCCTTCATGATCATCGTCACGGGCGGCGCCGGTATGATCGGCTCCAACATCGTCGCCGCGCTGAATGCCGAAGGGCATGACGACATCCTCGTCGTCGACGACCTTACCGACGGTCACAAGATCGCCAATCTTGCCGATCTCAAGATCGCCGACTATCTCGACAAGGACGATTTCTTGGACCGCATGGAGGCAGGCTCGCTCGGCCGCATCGAGGCCATCTTCCACCAGGGCGCCTGCTCGACCACCACCGAGTGGAACGGCAAGTTCATGATGGAGGTGAACTACGCCTTCTCGAAACGGCTGCTGCACGCAAGCCAGGCGCTGCGCGTGCCCTTCCTCTACGCCTCCTCGGCTTCCGTCTATGGCGGCGGCTCGGAGTTTCGCGAGGATCCGGCGCTCGAGCGGCCGCTCAACGTCTACGCCTATTCCAAGAAGCTGTTCGACGACTTCGTCAGGCGAACCGTGTTCGCCGGGCTCACCGCCTTCGATACCGACCATTCACAGGTCGTGGGCTTGCGCTACTTCAACGTCTATGGCCCGCGCGAGGCGCACAAGGGCGCCATGGCCTCCGTCGCCTTCCATCTGTTCAACCAGGTCGAACGCGGCGAGAACCCGAAACTGTTCGGCGCCCATGACGGGTTCGGGCCCGGCGAACAAAGCCGCGACTTCATCCATGTCGGCGACGTCGCCGACGTCAATCTGTGGCTGTGGAAACAGGGCTCAAGCGGCATCTTCAATTGCGGCACCGGCCGTGCCCAGCCCTTCCGCGCCATAGCGGAAACAGTGATCGACACGCTGGGCAAGGGCGAGATCGAGTTCATCACCTTCCCCGACCATCTCAAGGGCAGCTACCAGAGCTTTACGCAAGCTGATATGTCCCGTTTGCGCGCGGCCGGTTACAATGGCCAATTCCGGACAGTGGAAACCGGTGTCAGAGACTATGTCGAATGGCTGAAAGCCCAACGATCCTCGTGATCGGCCCACGCTGGGTGGGCGACATGGTGATGGCGCAGTGCCTGTTTTCGGCGCTGAAGGAGTTGCATCCCAACGCCGCCATCGATGTGCTGGCGCCGGCCTGGGCAGCGCCGCTGGTCAAGCGCATGCCCGAAATCCGCCAGCAGATCGACTTTCCGCTCAAACCCGGCGCGCTCGAATTCACCCATCGCCGCCGCTTCGGCCGCCTGCTGCGCGGCCGCTACGACATCGCCTATATCCTGCCGGGCAGCTGGAAGTCGGCGCTGATCCCGTTCTTTGCCCGCATTCCGCGCCGGGTCGGCAACCTGCGCGAGATGCGCTATGGCCTGTTGACCGACATCGTGCCATTGCCCGACAGCATCAAACGACGCACCGCGCAGGCCTATTTCGGCCTTGCCCAGGGCGGTGGTTTCCGGGCGCCACGGCTTAGCGTGGACACGAAAAACCAGGTCGACCTGCTCGGCCGGTTCGGCCTAGCGCCGCAAAAATTCGTGGCCCTGATGCCCGGCGCCGAATTCGGCCCGGCCAAGCGCTGGCCCAGCGAAAGCTATGCCGGGCTTGCCCGCAATTTCATGGGCAAAGGCTTGAAGGTCGCTCTGTTCGGCTCGAAGAACGACCGCGACGTGACGGCGGAGATCGCGGCCCTGGCCCCCGGCGTCGTCGACCTCGCCGGACAGACGCGGCTGGAGGACGCCATCGACCTGATATCCGCCGCAAGGCTGGCCGTGTCCAACGACAGCGGGTTGATGCATGTCGCGGCCGCCGTCGGCACGCCGATCGTCGCCGTCTACGGCTCGACCTCGCCCGAGAACACGCCACCGCTGGCTGAGCACCGGGAACTGGTCTGGCTTAGCCTGTCGTGCTCGCCATGCCACCAGAAGGTCTGCCCGCTCGGCCACCTCAACTGCCTGAAGACGCTTGAAGTCGGCCAGGTCGCAGCAGCGGCGGAGCGGCTGCTGGACATCCCGGCAGCGGCATGAAGGTGCTGATCGTCAAGACGTCATCGATGGGCGATGTCATTCACACCTTTCCGGCCGTCGAGGATGCCCGTCGCAACCGCCCGGACCTGACCTTCGACTGGTGCGTCGAAGAGGCATTTGCCGGTATCGTCGCGCTTCACCCGGCGATCGACCGGATTCATACGGTGGCGATCCGGCGCTGGCGCAAGGCGCTGCTCGACGGCGCCACCTGGCGCGAGGCGGCCGCCCTGCGCCGGACCTTGCGCGATTGCCGGTACGACCTCGTCATCGATGCGCAAGGCCTCCTGAAATCGGCTCTGGTGGCAAGACAGGTGGGCTCCCACATTGCCGGCTTCGACCGTTCGAGCGCGCGCGAACCTTCTGCGACGCTGTTCTACGATGCCACTTATCCCGTGCCGCGCGACCTGCACGCCATCGAACGGACACGGCGGCTGTTCGGGCTGGCGCTCGGCTATCAGCCCGATCTTTCGACCCTGGACTCCGGCATCGTGCCGCCCGCCGGCACTCTGGCGGGCCCTTCTGGAAAAACCGCCTTCCTGCTGCACGGCACCAGCCGCGAAGACAAGAAATGGCCGGCCGAAGACTGGATTGAAACCGCCCGCCTGCTGGCTGAACGTGGGATGACGCCGGTCACGACCTGGTCGAACGAGCGTGAGAAGGCCGTGGCCGAAGCCATTGCCAAGGCAGTGCCATCGACAGTTGTGGTGCCAAAGTCACCGCTGGCCGACATCGCTGCGTTCATCGGCCGCTCGGAACTGGTCATCGGCGCCGACACCGGGCTCACTCACCTCGCCAGTGCCTTTGGCCTGCCGACGGTCGCGGTGTTCCTGGCAACCGAGCCCGGGTTGACGGGTCCTCGCGGGCAATATGCGTCGACGCTTTTGGCACCGCCCAGGGGGCGTGTGATGCCGGCGGAGGTGGTGGCGGAGGCAGAAAGGCTGCTGGCGCTTAAAGTCGGCGCCAGCACCGGTTGATTTAGTCAATAATTGAATTGAAAGGCTAGCGCTGCCGCGCCCACCTCAAATTGCTCTAGATGAACTGCACCTGGACGATCTCATACCCCCTGGCACCGCCAGGCGCATTGACCTCGATGGCGTCGCCGACTTCCTTGCCGATGAGCGCACGCGCGATCGGCGAGGAGATCGAAATGCGGCCGGACTTCACGTCCGCCTCCTGGTCGCCGACGATCCGGTAGGTCTTCTTTTCCTCGGTATCCTCGTCGACCAGCACCACGGTGGCGCCGAACTTGATCTTGTCGCCGCTGAGCTTGCTGACGTCGATCACCTCGGCCCGCGCGATATAATCTTCAAGCTCGTTGACGCGGCCCTCGTTGAGGCTCTGCGCCTCTTTGGCGGCATGATATTCGGCATTTTCGGACAGGTCGCCATGCGAGCGCGCTTCGGAGATCGCCTCGATGATGCGCGGCCGCTCTTCCTGCTGGCGCCAGCGCAGTTCTTCCTTCAATGACGCGAACCCCTCGCCTGTCATCGGGACCTTGTTCATGATGCCTGACCTTTCCTGCTGCCACCCCCGCGTTTCGGGGAAAGCCTTGTCGATGGTACAAAAAGAAAACGGGTCCGGCAGCCTCGGGCTAACGGAACCGTTTCACCGCAATTTCCCTGAATATAGCAATCTTCGCGGGTTTTTCACGCCCAAAAATCGGTTTTGTAAAAATCATCCCCGCATTCATCAGCCGGGGGCGGTGAATGAGACTGGGGGCAACAAAAGCGGCCGCGATCGCTCGCGGCCGCTTAAAAGAGCCCTGGAATCTTTTCAGCTTCGCATAAAATGGTCGATCTGCTCGGCCAGCATGCCGTATTCGCGCGAACCCTTGCCGGTCCGCTTCTCGATTTCCATCAGCTGTTGCTGGGCGCCGGCCAGATCGCCGATCTGCAGATGCGCTTCGCCGAGATATTCACGCACCAGCGTGTAGTCCGGATCGATGCGCAGCGCTTCCTCGTAATAGCCGAGGCCGACTGTGACGCGGCCGGAATGGCGGTGCGAATAGCCGAGATAGTTGAGGATGCGCGGATCCTGCTTGTTGGCGGCAAGGCTGAGCACGGCGATCGCCTCGTCATAGCGCCCGGCCATCGCCAACGCATGGCCGGCATCATAGATGCTGTCGTCGTCGAGCATGCCCTCCTGGGGTGCGACGCACTTTTTCTTCTTCTTATCCCAGACTTCGCCCTTCTTGCATTGGGTGACGGTCTGATCGCTGCCGCCACTGTCACCGCCGGCGGCGAACACCGGAACGGCAAGGAACTGCAGCGCGACAAGGGCAGTCGCCGCCTGGATCAGCACTCTTTTATGCATCGAAACCTCCTGGAGGGGTGAGAATGCAACACTAACGCCGGTCGGCTTGCGTTTCATCCCGGAAAATTACGTGCGGGAGAACATCAGGTGACGGATGCTGCGAATCCGCTATCATCCGGCAAACGACCTGAGGGAGACGGCCCTTGCAGCGGCGGCTTGAAAAGGACTGGGAGCTTTCGATCGGCCCCGACACGGTGCGCTTGTTCATCCTCAAGGCCAAGGCGCTGAGTGCGGCCGTCAATGAAGACTATGCAGATGGCGCCGAGCACGAGGTCGAACTCGACGGCGAGTCCCATGTCAACCATCACCATGACGGCCTTGCCGAGGAAAGCTCGGAGAATCTGACCGAGGAAGAGCTGCGCGAGCTGATAAACGACCTCAATGTCGATGAAGCAGCCGAGCTGATCGCGCTGGCCTGGGTCGGTCGCGGCGACTACGACGCCACCGAATGGGCGGACGCGCTGGCGGCAGCGCGCGAACGCGCCAACAAGCGCACCGCGAAATACCTGCTCGGCATGCCGCTGCTCGCCGACTGGCTGGAGGAAGGGCTGGAAGCGATCGGTGCGTAACGACGCGGTTACCGTTCGTGATGGGGCCAAGGCAACTTTCCTCGCGTCGGCGCCGTTGACGGCGATGGGGTCGATTGTCTTTTCCCGAATATGCAGGATCGCGTTCGTCATGGCCGTCACGGTCTTGCTGGTGATGCCGGCCGAGGCGAGACATCGCCATCGGCATCACGAGCCGTTGACACCGAGGATAGAGCAGCCGTTGACACCAAGAGCCGAACAGTCCCTTAAACCGCGAGGCGGAAAGCGCCTGAAACCACGAAGACACCGGTCGGTGACGCCGAAGCAGGCACAGCAGAAAACGCTGCCGCCGCTACCCTTGCCTGCCGATGTGCCGATGCCCAGACCCGGCATTTCGGGATCCGGACCCGCCATTCCAGTGCCGGAACCACGCCCGGCGGACGCTGCGAACACCGCCGGCGCGCCCGACCGTTCCAATGAAGAAAAATCCCGCCAGGAAAAGCAGGCACTTCCCGAGCCGCCGGCTCCCGAACCCTCAGCCGATACGGAAAGCGAACCGGAGCCGCCCGCGGTCGCGCCAACGCCGACACCAAAACCCGACATCGCGGAGCCCGAGGCTCAGCCGCCCAACATTGGCCCGCAGCCGTCGCAAAAGCCGGCCGATGCAGACGACGAGAAGATGCTGCCAGACCCGCGCTCGGCCGACATGCCCGATGAAAAAATGCCGGCCGAGGAAGTCGCATGCCGCGAACGGCTGAAGATGCTCGGCGTCGAATTCGAAGAACACAAGGCGGAAAGCCAGGCCGAAATCGGCTGTTCGATCCCCTATCCCATCGTGCTGAAGACCCTTGGAAAGTCCGTCGCCATCGGCCCCGCCACCGAGCTCAACTGCAAGATGGCCGAGGCAATGGCGCGTTTTGCCGCCGATGTCATCCAGCCGGCTGCGAAAGCCGAATTCGGTGCGGACCTGAAATCGATCGGCCAGGCGTCGGCTTTTGTCTGCCGGCCACGCAACGGCACACGAAAACTGTCGGAACACGCGTTCGGCAACGCACTCGACATCGCCAGCTTCACGCTGTCGGACGGCAAGAAGATCGAGGTCGGCCCGGCGCCGCCCGAGAAGGACGCCAAATTCCTCAACGCCGTGCGCAAGGCCGCCTGCGGACCCTTCAAGACGGTGCTCGGTCCGGGCGCCGATCCGGATCATTCCCTGCATTTCCATCTCGATCTCGAACCGAGACGGCATGGCGGAACGTTCTGCCAATAGCCGGAAGCGCACTCAGGAAGTTGGGCTAATATCTATTGCATAGCGCTCGGGGGAAGCGGCTTGTCGATCTCGGCCTTCATGATCAAAACACCACGTGTAAAATCATCAAAATCTTCGATACTCATGCTGCAAGTCTCTTGGACCAAACTTCTATGTCGGAATTGAACCACAACATATTTCTGCTGGTCCCTGTCCAGCTTCAGAAGAAAGGCAAACGAATAGGGGCTCCTACGCAGAGTTACATATACTTCACGCAGATCACGGGCGGTGAAGAACCGTTTTATCGCACGCCACATTGGCATTTCTCCCCCTCCAACAGCAATTGGTATAGGTTAGGCAAGCGACCCTGTCGAAGATAAATTGCCTTCCGCAATGATCCGCGTGCCGCAATTCGGCCGCAGGCATGAACGCGGACGCTGAGTTTTCCTTTACCCTTGATCGTTAAAATGCCGGATATCCATCAACGGGATTCCGCCAATGGCCGGCAAATTTCGGGCCGTGTTTTTCGCCGCCGCGCGCCAGTCAAAATATGCAGCAAGGCTGACCGCCGGCCTGGCGCTGGCGGCGCTTTCCGCCTGCAACACCGGCAGTGTGCTGTCGCTGCAGCCGGCCGTCGACGTCGGCGCGCAGACGGCTGCCGTGCCGCAATATGCCGGCATGCAGAAGCTTGTTCCTTCCAATCCATACATGACGCAGGCCGCTTATCCGCGCATGGACGAGCCGATGTCGCCCGTCGAGCAGATGCCGGCCAGCGAAACCGACTGCCGGCAGCAATTGAAGCGCCTCGATGTCGCCTACACCGACCTGGCGCCGATCCATGAAGGCCAGTGCGGCATCGATTATCCGGTCAAGGTTTCGGCCATCGGCAACATCCAGATGAAACCCGCCGCGACCCTGACCTGCGACATGGCCGCCACCTTTGCCGGCTGGACGAAGAACGAGCTCGTCCCCTCCGCCCGCTGGCGTTATTTCTCCGGTGTCAAGACCATCCACCAGGGCTCCAGCTATTCCTGCCGCAGGATTGCCGGCGAAGGTGTACTGTCCGAGCACGGCAAGGGCAATGCGCTCGACGTCATGAGCATCGAACTCAACAATGGCGACGACATCGACGTGCGCAAGCCCGGCCTGTTCGCCTTCCGCACCCGGGGCTTCCTCAACAATGTACGCGCCGACGGCTGCCAGTATTTCACCACCGTGCTCGGCCCCGGCTACAATTACGACCACCGCAACCATTTCCATTTCGACATCAAGAACCGCAAGAACGGTTATCGCGCCTGCCGTTAGAAAGAGATCAGCCTAGTCGGCGCCACCGGTTGAAGCGGCGATTTGCCGTGCGACCAAGTCCTGGATGCGCCAGAGATTCTGGTCGCGGATGCCGCTCTCTTCAAGCTTGCTCACGGTCCTGAACAAATACTGCGCCGAAGAGCCCCAATGACCGGCAGCCCGTGCCAGAGTGTCGGCAACCTGCTCCAATGGCAACCGGCCGGCATAGGCCCTGCCATCCGGCGCGGCGACGAAGGCCAAGGCATGCAGCGGCCCGTCCTTGGTCTTGACCTTGATCCAGCATGGCACGTTGGTTGGCGGGTTGGCATCGATCTCGCGGCGCATCAACTGGCCGAGTTGCCCGAAATGGTCTTCCGCGGGCAGCCGATAGACGATGCCGTTGCAACTGCCGCCTCGATCGAGCGCCAGCATCAGGGCCGGCAAATCACGGGTTCCGCGCCAGCGGGTCAGCTTCAGGCAAAACGAGCGGTGCCATCCCGGCGCCGTGGCCGGGCGCTGCTCGACATGGGCGAATTCGGGGTTCCAGATCAACGACCCGTAGGCAAAGACCCAAAGCGTGTCGGGACGATGCTGCGAAAGCAGCTTTTCGACCAGGCCATCGAACTCCGCATCGGTGTGCTCGCTGGTTCCGGGCTCTGGCCCGGGATCAGGCTCGACACGCTCAACCTGCGCGACAAGCTCGGCGGTCAACGCCATTGGCTTGCGGCCTGCCAGCTTCCGCTCCATTGCTGCCCCCACGAAGAAACGATGGCCCACGATAAAGCGGCGGCGCGCTGCTGGCCATTGATTTCCAGGGTCCCTCGGGCAAAAGATACCGCACGGATCGGGCGGCGTTCATGAGCCAGCGAAGTTTTCGGCGACGCGTTGCAATCTGGGTGGCGACCTTGCTGGCCGCCTATCTGGCGCTCGCCTATTTCGCCGCACCGGAATTCTGGACGTTTCACGATCGCGGCTTTCGCAAGCACAGCTTCGAGATGGTGACGCACACGCCGCAAGGCATTCCGGGCGATCCCATCAATGTCGGTCTTGTCGGTACGCGAAAGGAAGTAATCCACGCCTTCGCCGTCGCCGGCTGGGACACCGCCGACGCCGTGACCCTGAAGACCGCGATCGAGATCGGTGAAAGCGTGCTGTTCGACCACCCCTACCCCGATGCGCCGGTCAGCAGGCTGCTGTTCGATGGCCGCGCCCAGGATCTCGCCTTCGAAAAGCCGGACGGCCTCAGCGCCGACCGCCGGCATCATGTGCGCTTCTGGCAGACCGAGGCAAGCGGCGACGATGGCCGGCCGCTGTGGCTGGGCTCGGCCAGCTTCGATCGCGGCGTCGGCCTCAGCCACGACACCGGCGCCGTCACCCACCATATCGGCCCCGACATCGACGCCGAGCGCGATTTCCTGATGCGCGACCTGGCCACCGCCGGCACGCTGATCTCGACCAGCGACATATCGGGCGTCGGCGCCACCAGTACGGGCCGCAATGGCGGCGGCGATCCCTATTTCACGGACGGCGAGGCGATTGTCGGCATGTTGAAGCAGCTGCCATGACCCATCGCAAAAGTCAGTTCGTGGTGATCACGATCTTGCCGAACGGCCCTTTCTCCAGATGCTGCAAGGCCTGTGGCACCTCGTCGAAGCCAAAGACCTTGTCGATGACCGGCTTGATCGCCAGCGCCTCGATCGCCTGATTCATACGTTCGAAGGCGCGGCGATGGCCGACCGACAGGCCCTGCACGGTGATGCGGTTGCGCATGAAGGGCACGATAGGGAAGCTGAGCTCCATCGCGCCCAGCAGGCCGATGATCGACAGCCGGCCGTCGGCGGCCAGCGCGTTCAGCGATCGCCGTGCATTGTCGCCGCCGACCATTTCCAGCACGTGGTTGACGCCCAGCCCATTCGTCAGCTCACGCGCGGCCTCGTCCCAGGCCGGTTGCGTGCGGTAGTTGATCCCTTGCCAGGCGCCGAGCTTTCTTGCCCGCTCAAGCTTTTCGTCGCTGCTTGAGGTGACGATGGCGCGCAGGCCGAACGCGGTGGCGAACTGCAGCGCAAACAGCGACACGCCGCCGGTGCCCTGGATCAGAATGGTCTGGCCCGGCACCGGTCTGGTCGCTTCGGCCATGGCGAACCAGGCCGTCAGCGCCGCGATCGGCAATGTCGCGGCCTCGATGTCGCCGAGCGATGGCGGCGCCAGCACCGCGGCGTCCTCGCCGAAGATGACATGATCGGAAAGCATGCCCGACAGCGACGACCCCAGCGTGTGCTTATGCAGCACTGGCGGTGCGTCGCCATCCGGCCAATCGGCGATCACCTGGCCGAGCACGCGCTGGCCGACATGAAAGCGGCTGACCGCACTGCCGACGGCCACCACTTCACCCACCGCGTCGGATGTCGGCACGAAGGGAAAGGCAAGATCGGGGATCAGCACGCCGTCTACGATCATCTTGTCCTTGTAGTTGAGTGACACGGCCTTGGTCCGCACCAGCAAATCGTGCGGCCCTGGCTCGGGTACCTTGCCTTCCACCTGGCTTAGCCTCGACAGGCCAAAACCGCTCATCTGCCAGGATCTGTTGATTGGGGTGCTCATGTCGCGTCGCGCTCCGTGCGTTGATGCAGGCGAGACATTTATGCCTTTCGACTATGGAAAATAGTGCTTTCGTGCGGTATAATTTGACACTGATTGCGGACTAAAAGTCGACAATAGGAAATCGCCATGGAAACGGCCGACCTGCAAGGCATCGTCGCGTTCGTTCAGGCGGTGGAGGCCGGCAGCTTCACCAGCGCCGGCGAGCGGCTGCATGTGACGAAGTCGGCGATCGGCAAATCGATCGCGCAGCTGGAGCAGAGACTCGGCGTTCGCTTGCTGAACCGCACCACCCGCAGCCTCAGCCCGACCAGCGAAGGCGTCAGCTATTATGAAGCTTGCGTCCGGGCCCTTGCCGAGATCGAAGCCGCACAGTCGCTGCTTGCCTCGCGCCGGCAGGTCCCGTCTGGCCGGCTTCGGATCGACGTGCCGCTGGCCTTCGGCCGACGCTGCGTCGCCCCCGTGCTGTTCGAGATTTCGAGGGAATTTCCGGACCTGACGGTGGAAGTCTCCTTCAATGACCGCCGCGTCGACCTGATCGAGGAGGGCATCGACCTGGCGATCCGCATGGGCGAACTCGACGACAGCCTGTCGCTTGCGGCCAGGCGCCTCTACGCCCAGCGCTCGGCCATATGCGCGGCTCCCGACTATCTCGACAGGCATGGCCGGCCGCAATCGGTCGAGGATCTCGCCGATCACAGCGTCATTGGCTACGGTCGCGAGGGCATCGTCCGTCCCTGGGTGATCAGGCATTCCGACGGCCATCTCGCAACCTTCATGCCCAAGGCGCGACTCGTTCTCGGCCATGGCGAACCGATGCTGGATGCAGCGCTCGCCGGCTGCGGCATCGCCTTCCTGCCGACATGGCTGGCCGCCGACAGCCTCAAAAGCGGCGATCTCGAAATGGTGCTGTCGGACTGCCTGGTCGAGAACATCGTCGTGCATGCCGTCTGGCCGGTAACGCGCGCGCTCACGCCAAAGGTACGGGTTGTCGTCGACGCCCTCGTCGAACATTTTTCGACGCCGCCCTGGGATGCCGCGTGACCGAAATGCCGGTCATTTCTCAAAAATCACGTCAGACTATTTTCGAAGACCGCGCCGCAATGCTATTGACCGCTCATGTTATACGTAGAAATCGCTATCGTGGTCGTCCTCATCTGTGTGAACGGCCTTCTGTCGATGTCCGAACTTGCCATCGTCTCGTCGCGACCGGCCCGCCTGAAAGCGATGATCGACCGCGGCATCAATGGCGCCGGCCGCGCGCTCGAGCTTGGCTCGAATCCCGGCAAGTTCCTCTCCTCGGTGCAGATCGGCATCACCCTGGTCGGCGTCCTCTCCGGCGCCTTTTCCGGCGCCACGCTCGGCGAACGGCTGGCGCAGTTCCTGGCCTCGACCGGCATCCGCGAGACCGTCGCCGATCCGCTCGGCGTCGGCATCGTCGTCGCCATCATCACCTATTTCTCGCTGATCGTCGGCGAGCTGGTGCCCAAGCAGATTGCCTTGCGCGACCCAGAGCGGGTCGCCGCCAGGGTCGCTCCGGCAATGACCATCCTCGCCACCATCTCGGCGCCGCTGGTCTTCCTGCTCGACTTCTCCGGCCGCACCATATTGTGGCTGCTCGGCCAGCGCGGCGAAAGCGAGGAGAAGGTCACCGATGAGGAGATCAAGATGCTGGTCGCCGAGGCCGAGCATCACGGCACCATCGAATCCGACGAGCGGCGCATGATCGCCGGCGTCATGCGGCTTGGCGACCGCGCCGTGCGCGCGGTGATGACGCCGCGCACCGAGGTCGACTGGATCAATCTGCAATCCGACGAGGCGGCCATCCGCAAGCTGCTCATGGAAACCCAGCATTCGCGCCTGCCGGCAGGTGACGGCGGCGTCGATGTCATGATCGGCGTCGTCCAGACGCGTGACGTGCTGGCGGCGTTGCTTGCCGGCCGCGTGCTCGACCCGCGCAGGCATGTTCGCGCAGCCCCCATCGTCTACGACCAGGCCGACGCGCTGGATGTGCTGCAGAAGCTGAAGGAATCCGACGTGCCGATGGCGCTGGTGCATGACGAATACGGCCATTTCGAAGGCATCGTCACCCCGGCCGACATTCTGGAAGCCATCACCGGCGTGTTCCGCGCGGACACAGACGCCGGCGACGAGGAGAACGCGGTCAAGCGCGAGGACGGCTCATGGCTGCTCGCCGGCTACATGCAGGCCGACGAGATGGCCGACATTCTCGGCATCGACCTGCCGGAAAACCGCGATTACGAAACCGTCGCCGGTTATGTGCTGTCGCACATGCACCATCTGCCGGCCACTGGCGAATGCGTCGACGCGCAGGGCTGGCGCTTCGAGGTGGTCGATCTCGACGGCCGCCGCATCGACAAGCTGATCGCCACCCGCCTGCCCGGCGTCCACCGCGAGGCGGTGCGCTGACATGTTCGAATGTCAGCTTTTGACCGGTTAGCTGACGCCGCCCTCTGCCAGAGGTCGAACTGGTTTCAACAAACCGAAGAAGCCAATGATGCGCGTTATCCGTTTCTGCTCCTCATCTAGAAAAGCGATGTCCAGGCCCTCGGGTAAAGACGAACCGTCAGGCATCACAAACTTCCACGCGAAGCGCGCGACGCCGTGATGAACATCCACGTTGCTGGTCCGCAGAATGCAGGCACCAGGATGCTTGCTCTGAATTCCTGCAATGTGGGCTAGCAGTTCTTTGGCACCAACAGCGTGAACGGTTGGATCTGTATACGTCGCGCCATCGCTCAAGACCGATAGCAGCGACGCCCGCCGCTTCTCGGCGTTTTCGGTGGACCACGATGCACAATACTTATCAATGAGATGCGTCAAAGGCATGCTACTTCCCTGTCGCCAGAAAATGCGAGAGCGCGGCGAAATCATCGTGCAAGTGGCCCGCCGCTATGGCCCGTTTGAATATCGCATCATAACCATCGACTATTGAACGGTCGATTCCGCGGAACTGCATCAACTCCAACAGATGCTGCATTGCGCCGTGGTGCGCCGAGATCGACGAGAGCGTTTCGTTATCGCTGGCAAATCGGCCAGCGCTCGTCCGCTTGATGAGGTCGGTCACCAGGCCGTCAATGACCGGCGCCGTCGCGGACCACTGCCGCGCCAGTTCACCCAGTTCGATCTCTTCGGCCTGCGACACGGCGATCGCATGGAGCGTCCCGAACAGAGCGCCCCACATGATAGCCAGTAGTGCGCTATCGAGCGCGTTCGCACGCCCTGGTTCTTCGCCAACATGCTGGACATTGCCACCCAAGGCGCGAAACACATCGCGGTTCGTGTCGAAAGCCTCCCTTGGCCCGGCAAGCAGGATGGTCCCGGCGTCCGTGCCGATATAATCCGGCGTCGCCATGATCGCGCCATCAAGGTAGTTTGCGCCGTGCTTCGTACACCATTCAGCGGCTTCCCGTGCGCCACTCGGCGTCCCCGAAGTCAACTCCACGATCAGCTTGCCGCGAATGGCTGAGGCGATGGCGTCACTGTGGAGAAGCGCTTTTGTCGCCTTATAGTCGCTGACATTCACAATGATGATCTCGCCTGCGTTCACGGCTTCCTCCACGGAGGACGCGGCGATTGCGCCCAGCCTGGCGAGTGGATCGGTCTTCTGTCTGGTTCTGTTCCAGACAGTCGTCGGATATCCCGACTGAAGCAGGCTGCCGGCGAGCGCCGAGCCCATACGGCCCGTTCCAATGACCGTGATTGAAAGCTTCATTCCACACTCCATATCAATTGGCGGCGTCAGACCGCGTTTTGCTGTGATCGTCTTGAGAGGTATGTCAAAACGAGCGGCGCGCGATACGCACCCGGGCGTAAGTGGTCACCAGAAGGTAAGGAACGCGCGATGAACAATTCCGCGGACAATGGCTTTGCAGCGGCCGTCAGGATGGTCGAAGGAAAGTGGAAAGTAGATATCCTTTGCGAGCTCGGAACGGCGTCGCGCAGATTTGGTCGATTGAAACAGGCGCTTTCTGGCATCAGTGAAAAGATGCTGGCGCAACAATTGCGAGAACTGGAGGCCGACGGCCTTGTCGACCGTAAAGTCTTTTCCGTGGTTCCAGCGAAGGTAGTCTATTCGCTGACAGAACGCGGCGCGGCGCTCAACGCAGCAGCAGGTTCACTATGTCTGTGGGCCGAGCAATTCGGCCTGCCCGGCTGCCCTCAGATTGCCAATGGCGTACATATGGATGCCCTCTGATGCATGTCGCCCAAAGCGACCTCGGTTTGGGAGAACGACATGCATAAAAACGAGGATCTAAAACGCCTGAACCCGTTCGTACGGGACACGCTTCAGGGGTGCGACGCGCTGGATGTCCTGTCGAGATTAAAGGCGTTCCGATGGTGCTGGTCATGACGAGTACTACCGTTTCGCACCGCCACAACGGCCGGCATTCTCCCACCGGGCTCCGTCGCCGGCTATGTGCTGGCGCACATGCATCATGCCGGCGACTGGCGAATGCGTCGACGCGCAGGGCTGGCGCTTCGAGGTGGCGATCTCGACGGCCGCCGCATCCCGCCTGGCAGGCGCCCATCGCGAGGCGGTGCGCTGACGCCCGAGCAATTGCGGCATTCGCTCTATCGTTCCCAGAAGGACTTGGCGATCTCTCCCTCGACCTGCTCTATCGTCAGGCCGATATCGTCGATCAGATGCGGATTGTCCTTCGACATCTGCCTGAGTTGCCAGCGAAAGCGTATCCGTTCGCGCCAGGTCCGATCGTGCCAGCTCGCTATGATGCTTCGCAGGGTCTTCAGGAGCCGGCGCGATGCCGGCCGCACGGGCGTTCCCGGTCGCGCTGCACAACGCTGGGCTGATGCAAGTGTATTGGTCATGGCAACCTCCATATGGTTTGAGGGCCTAGGGCTCTCGATGAGGTTGAATTCTGCAGGATACGGACGGCGCCGTAATTAAGCCCTCCCAAATAGTTCTCAAAACTTCCAAACGAGCTAGAGCAGTTCACCGGTTCACGGAACCGGTAACCTACTCTAACCCTTTGTTTTGACGCAATTCCGAACAGAAAACCGCTTCACACTTTTCCTGGAATTGCTCTATAGATGCGTCTATGGGATCGCGTTTTGCCTTTGGTCCGTTCGTGCTTGATCCGGGTGCGGGAACGCTGCTTCGGAACGACGTCCCCGTTGCCGTTGGCTATCGCGGGCTGAGCCTGCTTGCAGCACTCGTCGGGCGGCCCGGTGAAATCTTGGGAAAGGCCGAGTTGATGGACGCTGCATGGCCGGGCACGGCCGTGGAGGAAGGCAACCTCACCGTCCAGATCGCGCAGTTGCGCAAGCTGCTTGGTCCTGTCGGCGAGAACGGCGAATGGATATCCACCGTTCCGCGCGTCGGCTACCGTTTCACGGGGGCCGTCGAACGGCTCGGCCAGGCCAAGCGAAAACCCTTGCCGCTGCCCGACAAACCATCGATAGCCGTGCTGCCCTTCGTCAATTTCAGCAACGATCCCGAGCAGGATTCCTTCGTGGACGGGTTGACCGAAGACCTGATCACCGACCTGTCCAGGATCTCCGGCCTGTTCGTCATCGCCCGCAACTCAACCTTTGCCTACAAGGGAAAAGCGATGGACGTGCGCGAGATCGCCGGGGACCTTGGCGTGCGCTACCTGCTGGAAGGCAGCGCAAGACGCGCCGCGGGGCGCGTGCGCATCAACGCACAGCTGGTTGACGCGGTGAGCGGCGATCATCTGTGGGCGGAACGCTTCGATCGCGGCCTGGACGACATCTTTGCCGTTCAGGACGAGGTGACGGCCAAGATCGTGGAGGCATTGCTTGGCCGTCTGCGCACGCTGCCGCCGCGCAACCGGCCCAGCAATCTCGAGGCTTACGATCTCTGCGTGCGGGCGCGCAAGCTGATCGACGACTCGCCGCAGATGGCGCAGGAAGCGCATCTGATGCTGACGCGCGCGGTGTCGCTCGATCCCGGATACGCCGAGCCCTATCGCTGGCTTGCCATGAACCACTGGATGGGACAGGTGCATTGGGGCGGACCAACCGAAGCTGCCCGCAGCGTTGCCTTGGAGCTGGCGCGCAAGGCTGTGGCGATCGATCCCAACGATGCTGGCTGTCGCTGGATCCTGGCCTACCTGCTTGCCTATGAGCGCAGCTTCGCCGAGGCGGATGCCGAATTCGCCAAGGCGATCGAGCTCGACCCGAACGAGGCCGACACCTGGGCGGCATTGTCCGACATCGCGGTCCTGGCCGGCCGGGTCGAAGAGGGTCTCGAGCACATCCGCAAGGCGTTCCGGCTGAACCCGTTTCCGGCGAGCTGGTACTATCTGACGCTCGGCCAGGCGCAATATGCGGCGCGCGACTATCAAGCCGCTATCGAGACGTTGCGCCGTGACGAGACCTATCGCACAAGCTCACGCCGTTTCCTAGCGGCAAGCCTGGCGCAACTCGGCCGGCTGGACGAGGCGCGCGCGGAGGCCGAGCTGTTTCTCGTCGGCAACCCGCATTTCACAACCCATCACTGGGCGACGACCGAGCCATTCCGCGACGCCGCTACGTTCGAGCATTTCGTCGATGGTTTTCGCAAGGCCGGTCTTCCGGAGTGACGCGCCGGCATCCGGCCTGCCCGCAGCAAAGGCGAAGTGGTGCGCTAACCCGGATCTAGGCATGGGCATGATCTCGGTGGCGCGAGACCTTCTCGCGGTTACCGCAGGTGCGCATGCTGCACCAGCGCCGCTTGCCGCCTCGCGACGTATCGAGGAAAAGCCAGCCACAGCGAGGGCAGGAATGCAGCCTGTCGCGCGGCAAGGTGAAGAACGCTTCGATGGACAGCATGGCCAGCAAGGCGGTGACGGCGTCCGGGTCCCGCCACCGGGCAAGGCCAAGCTCCGGCCTGGTGCGATCCAGCTCTATAGACCCGGCGGCAAGCGAGCTTGCCGTGCGCGAGAATAACACGCCTAGAGCAATTCCAGGAAAAGTGTGAAGTGGTTTTCCGTCCGGGATTGCGTCAAAACAAAGAGTTAGAGCAGCTCGCCGTTTCCGTGAAACGGTGAAAGGATCTAGCGGTTCGACCGCGGACGGTTTGCCCGCGGCGATTGACTCGAAGACCTGAAATGACGCCTCCCGCACTTCGCGGACCCGTTCCACGAACCGCCCATCCGCTATCTCGGCGACGGCCTGCGCCTGGCGATCGTCGGCAAGCCCTGAGGCGTTGAACCAGTTCGCAACATCCCGGACGGACTTAAACAGTTCATTATCAGCTGCTGGCACCCGCCGGTCGAACACGGCGTTCGACAGGTCCAAAGCGGGATGCCCGCCTATGAAGTGATCCGGCACCCATTCGGTGTGTGCATCGCCCATGGAACATAACCTCATTAGCCGGATTATACGGTTATGATGTAACCACTATCATACGGATATGTGGTGTCAAAGCCATAACACCGCCAGATCGGCGCGGAACCCCTGGGAGAGAGAGGATGTGCAGCAATCGTTACAAGACCCGCCACGAAACCATCAATGTCGACGGCCTCGACATCTTCTACCGTCATGCCGGCGATCCCGGCAGACCGGCAATCCTGCTGCTGCACGGATATCCGACTTCGTCGCACGTCTATCGCAATGTCATCGAACCGCTGGCGGAGACAGCCTATGTGGTGGCGCCGGATCTGCCCGGTTTCGGCTTTTCGTCCGCCCCTTCCATCGATGCTTATGACTACACGTTCGAGAACCTGGCCAACACGATAGAAGCCTTCATCGAGGCCCTCGGCCTCCAGCGATTCTTCCTCTACATCACTGACTTCGGCACGCCCGTCGGCTATCATCTCGCCACACGGCGGCCGGATCGCATCCTCGGCCTGATCGCGCAGGACAGCAACGCTCATGACGAGGGGCTGGGACCGGAATGGGACGCGCCGAAGGCGTTCTTCGCTGAACCGACTGAAGAAAACCGCGCCAAACTGCCGGACTGGATGAATTTCGAGGGGACCCGGAACCAATATATCGGCGGTCTCCCCGAGCGTCTGAAGGTGTTGTTTCCGCCCGAGGGTTGGTATCTCGATACGGAGCGTCTGGCGAGGCCCGGCAACACCGACATTCAGTTCGAACTCTTCACCGATTATGGCTCGCACATCGCCCGCTTCCCGGCCATCCAGGCCTATCTCCGCGACCAACAGCCAGCATGCCTCGTGCTGTGGGGACGGCACGACGCCTTCTTCGCGCTGGACGAGATCATGGCCTACAGCCGCGACCTCGACGCAGTCGAAATCCATGTCTTTGAGAGCGGACACATGCTTCTCGAAACGCATCATCGCCAATGCGCGGCTCTCATCGCTCACTTCATCCACGAGGTGGAGACTGGGGTATTTCGCGAACCTGCCGGGCGCTGAACGTCGGCGCTCAAACCGCCACTTCGATGGGCTCGGCAAGCCTGGGATTGGCCCGCGCGGCGATCAGGCAGCCGGCGACGATCAGGCACGCTCCGGTCAAGGTGGTCCAGGTCGCCTCCTCGCCGAAGAAGAACCAGCCGAGCGCGACCGCCCAGATAAAGGCCGAGTATTCCGTCGGGATCAGATATTGCGCTTCGGCGCGGGCGTAGGACCAGCTCATCAGGAACTGCCCGGCAAGCGACAGCACCGTCACCCCGGCCAAAGGAAGCCAAAGATTGCTCGGTAGGGCGACGGCAAGCCAGGGTGCTGCGAGACCGAGGAGGATGGCAACGCAAAGGTTCTGGAACAGCATGATCTCGATGGGCTTGGCCAACTGCGCCTGTTGCCGGGCGAGGATCAGATTGTAGCCGTAGAACACCGTCGACACGAGCACCGCTGCCGTGCCGAGCATGGCATCTTGCGAATAGTCTGCCTTCCCGAACTGGCCGGCCATGATGATGGCGACACCGGCAATGCCGGCCAAAGATGCCCACACAGCCTGGCGCCGGATCCGTTCGCCCAGCAGCAGCGCGGCGAGAAACAGGGCAAACAAGGGCGCCACGAAACTGAGCCCGATCGCCTCCGCGAGCGGCAGCCTGGCCAAGCCCCAGAAGAAGGATATCAGGACGATGCCGACAATCGCGGCACGCAGCGCATGCAGCCTCAGCACCGGAACGGTTGGCGTTAGGCGCGGTCCCGCCAACCAGGCCACGCCCGCGACCACGGTCGCGACCATGCTGCGCCACAGCAAGGTGTTGTAGACGCCGACCGCGATGACCAGGATCTTCATCGCCGCATCCATCCCGGACAGCAGGAAGATCGCAAGCGCGCAAACGAGCACCGGGATCATCGGGGAAACGGCGCCGGTCAGGCTGGATGTCTTCACGGCTTCACTCATGTGACGGATTGCAGCCGGATATATCAGGCCACAGGGCGCGACCAGATGGCAGTCCCGTCGATGTAGCAGTCCAACCCCGATTGGCGTCGTGTTCGCGGCTATCGCCATATCAGGGTATCAGTACCACCTTCCCGGTCGACCGGCGCTCATCCAGCAACCGGTGCGCTTCGCCGGCCTGGTCGAGCCGGAATCTGCCGCCGATCGTGACCTGCAGTTGGCCGCCTGCCGCCATTTGGAACAGTTCGGACAGGCTGGCTTTCAGCACATCGGCAGACAGCAGCGGCAGCAGCGCGAAACCCCTGAGTGACTGGTTGCGGCCGATCAACTGCTCCAGATCGAAGGCAGCGAGGCCAAAGCGCCCGAGCGCAGCAAACACCAGTTCGCCGCCAGGCGCCAAGGCCTCAAGCAAGGCAGCGGTGAGCGCACCGCCGACTGTGTCGTAGATGATGTTGGCGCCCTCCCCGCCGGTGAGGTCGCGGACGCGAGCGGGCCAGTCCGGCTTGGTATAGTCGACTGCGGCATCGGCGCCGAGCGACAAGACGAAATCCAGCTTTGCCTTGCCGCCGGCGGCTGCGATCACCTGGCGTGCGCCCTTCAGCCTGGCCAATTGGACAAGCAGCGTTCCCACACCGCCCGATGCGGCCGGCACCAGCACCGCCTTGTCATCGGGCGGGCTTTGCCGAAGCAGATGAAGGGCCGTCAGCCCCTGCACCATCAGCGCCGTGGCAGCCTCGAACGGCAGCGCATCTGGCAGCGGCACGACGAGGTCGGCTGACATCGTCACCTGCTCCGCATAGCCGCTGTGGGGACGCTGCGACATGAACAAAGGCGCGGCCACGCGGCGACCCAGCAATTGCGCATCCACACCTTGCCCGACGGCCTCGACGACACCCGCCGCCTCGGCGCCCGGGATCATCGGCAGTTGCGGCGTTACCGCGTAGCGGTTCGCGCGCATCAGCACTTCGAAGAAGTTGATCCCGGCGGCATGGACACGGATCAGCACCTCGCCGGCCTGCGGCACCGGCGCCGGCAGATCGACCACCTCCAGCACCTCGGGACCGCCGAAGCGGCTGAGTTGAATGGCTTTCATGGCAAGCTCCGATAGCACTGGCATCGGCAGCGGTTTGCCACTATCTGCGGAGCCTCGACTACACACTCATTTGTCCCCTGCTGACCAGGAGGTGACCATGCCAGATTCCAAGAGAATGCCGATCAAAAGACTGCCGATGCTGCCGGCGGAACGGGCGCTGAAAGTGATCGCCGGTCGCTGGAAGGCGGTCATCCTCTACCATCTCTTCGATGGTCCCCGGCGCCTGTCGGCGCTCAAGACGCTGATGCCGGGCATCACCCAGAAAGTGCTGATCCAGCAGCTGCGCGAAATGGAAGAGCACGGCCTGGTCAGCCGTGAAATCTTCGCCGAAGTGCCATCGCGCGTCGAATATTCGGCGACGCGCCTCGGCCTCAGCCTCGAGCCGATCCTGCTGGCGCTCTGCCAATGGGGCCAGCACCACGCCGACGAGTTGAACGAGACGAACCGCCTCGCAGACTGCATCATACGGCCGAGGCAGGCGACGCACGCCCACATGGCATAAATCGAATTTGACGGGTGAGTTGCCGACGCGGGCTGCCAGACCGTCGATTTGTCCACAGAACGGATCGGAAAATGCACCGCATAGCTTCGGGCGACCTTTATCAGACCTACGATCTTGGTGACTTGCGCATCACCTCCTTGCGCGATGGCTATGTCGACATGCCGATCGGACGGCTTCGGCAACGCGGCGACAAGCCATTTGGCGATGAATTACCGAAACAAGTCGCGTTGGTTGGTGGTCAACTCAGGCTTTCCGTCAATGCCTTCGCGATTGACGATGGAAACGGGATCATCTTGATCGATACCGGCGCCTCGAACGCCTGGCATCCCACCATGGGCCGACTTCCCGAGGCGCTGGACGAAGCTGGCATCGATGCAGGACGAGTCCGTACCGTCTGCTTCACCCACACGCATCTCGACCACATCCATGGTCTTGTGCTTGCCGACGGCCGCGACGCTTTCCCGCGTCTGGCGCGCTTGCTCGTTCCCGGGGAAGAACTCGGCTTTTTTCGCGCCGAAGCGCGGCTCGAACGATTTCACGGCACGGCGGAACCCTTCGAAGCCGGAGACCGTATCGGGACACATGTCGACATTGTCGGCGCTCATGGCCATGAAGCGGGACACAGCTGCTTTCGTGTTTCTGCCGGCGGCGAACGCATTTTGATCTGGGGCGACACCGTTCACGTCCCATCGCTTCAGTTCGATCGACCTGAGGTGACATGGGAATTCGACGCCGATCAGGACCAGGCGCGCGAAAGCCGGTTGCGGTTGCTGGCGCTTGCAGCCGACGATCATTGTTTCGTCGCCGGCGCGCATCTGGATTCGCCCGGTGTCGGCCGCGTCGTCCGATCCGGCGCCAGCTTTCAATTCGAGCCGCTATAATTGAAAAAGGGCGGCGCAAGACGCCGCCCCCGGATCCTTGGGAGGATAATTCGAATTGGCGGTCAGGCCGCCTTGACTTCCTCGGCAACGGCGTCGGCCTGACGCGCTGCCTTGAGAACCTTGGCCCACCACGCAACATCGTTGACCAGCGCCGTGGCGGCCTGGTTCAGATGCTCCAGGTCTTCCAGCTTCTTCTCGCCCTGGCGGACGGCGAGGAAATCGCCCCAGGCGATATGGACGGCCGACTTGACCGGCGCCATCTGCAATTCGACGGCATACAGTCTAAGCTGTTCGACGGCACGCGAGCCGCCGACGCTGCCATAACCGACGAAGCCGGCCGGCTTCTTGTTCCATTCATTGGCGGCGTAGTCGATGGCGTTCTTCAGCACGGCCGTCGGGCCATGATTGTATTCGGCGGCGGTGAAGATGAAGCCGTCGAATTCGGCGACCTTCTTCTGCCAGCGCTGTGCCACTTCGTTCTGCGACGGCGCCCAGGCGGAGGATGCGACCTCGTCGAAGAACGGCAGCGGGAAGTCGCGCAGGTCGACGATCTCGACATCGATGTCGGCATGCGACTTGGCGATTTTGGCGATCCACTGGGTTGGCACATCGGCGAAACGAGCGGCGCGCGTCGATCCGACGACGATGGCAATTTTGGGTTTGGACATAAGGGCTCTCCTTGCACGAAGTACTGGTATCATTTGGATACCTGCGCTATATGAGATACTGCAAACGCGATGCACAAGAAGGCACTTTTTTGTTACCGAGGCACCCACACCGCTCCGAAGACTGCCGCGCCATCTCGGAAATCCTGCAGCGCGTCGGCGACAAATGGACTGTTCTGGTCGTCGGCAAGCTGGGCGACGGACCGATGCGTTTCAATGAATTGCGCGCCGCCGTCGGCGGCATCTCGCAGAAAATGCTGACCACCACCTTGCGCGGCCTGGAGCGTGACGGCTTCGTCACCCGCACCGTGTTTCCAACCATTCCGCCGCGCGTCGATTATGAGCTGACCGAGCTCGGCCACGAGCTGCTGATCCCCGTCAGCGCACTGAGCGAATGGGCGCGCGCGAACACCATGCGCGTCAAGGCGGCGCGCGAAAAATTCGACGTCACGCACGCCTGAAACCCTTGCGCCGCAAGGGATTAGGCACACACCACCTTCGGCTTGTCTGATCGGAGATTCTATGGGCTGCGCGGGTCGTTGCCCGAATGCACGGGCCGTTTTGGCTGGTGGATTGCCGCTCATGCAGTCCCCTGACGGCTGCCGCTCAGGCTCCTGATGTGCGGACATCGCATCGCGCGGCGGCACAGGTATCACACCGTGCGCCCTGCTCGCCGGGAGCCTGTTCCCCATGCGTGCAGGCACTGCGCGAGATATCTTCCTTCACCTCCGCGTAAGCGGTCACGCCGAGCAGGCATGTCGTCGCGACCAGGGCTGCCACGAGCCAACCGTTCAGCAGATGTTGACGCATTGTCTCTCCTCCGATTGCAGCAGGATCGGGCATGGAGGCAACCGTTGGATGTCGCGAAACGGGTCCGCTACATGGCCCCTGTTACAAACGGCCATCCCCGGCTCGCTCTACCTGATCCCAGCTATGTCGGCGTCAACCGATCCATGGCAGACTGGTACGATCGGCTGGGTATTTTCCGCCCCGGCTGCTACCGGTGAAAGCCGCCATTCGCGTCGAGGTTCATGTCGTACAAGGAATATCCCGCCATCGACCTGCCCCCATCGGAAGCACTGCTGCCGAGCCCGCTGCTTGTCGTCGAGGACGAGCCGATGATGCAGGTGCGGTTGCGCTCGATCCTGAAGGGCCTTGGCTATGCTCAGGAGGAGCTGTTTTTCGCCGGGTCGATCGCGCAGGCCAGGACCCTGCTCGTCGACCAGCCCTTTGCCATGGCGCTGGTCGATGTCGGCCTGCCCGATGGCAACGGCATCGACCTTATCGGCTCCCTGCACGAGCATGACGCGGCGCTGCCGATCCTCGTCATCTCGGCCTGGAGCAACGAAAACACCATCCTCGAGGCCCTACGTGCCGGCGCGACCGGCTACCTCCTGAAGGAGCGCGACGACATCGAGCTTTCGCTTTCGATCCACAGCACCATCCGCGGCGGCGCGCCGATCGATCCCTTCATCGCCCGGCGCATCCTGGAACTGGTGTCGGCGCCGGCGCCGACCGGGCGTGCCCGTCCTTCCACCGACAGGCCGGGGCGCGGCAAGCCCGCACTTGCGCCGCCGCCTCCCTTGACGCCGCGCGAGATCGAGATCCTCAACCTCGTTGCCAAGGGGCTTACCAATCGAGAGATTTCGCGAGTCCTTTCCCTCTCCAGGTTCACGGTCGAATGCCACATTCGCAACATCTACAAGAAGCTGTCGGTCAAATCCCGGACGGAAGCGATCTTCGAGGCGCGGTCGCAAGGCTTCTTGCCCTGATATTCCTGCTCCTCGTGCCGGGCGGCATCGCCTTTGCCGCCGGCGGGGCCGTGCCGTTCAAGACGATCGAGGCCGTGAGATCCGGCTGGGACGCCGCCGCGCCGCCGGCCACCGGCTGGACCAGCGTGACCTTGCCCGACGACTGGACGACGCGCTGGCCCAGTTTCGACGGCGTGGTCTGGTATCGCCTCACCTTCGACAGGCCCGACGCGGCCGAACCGCTGGGCCTCGCGCTGAACTACTGGACACTGGCCGGATCGATCTCGGTCAACGGCGCGGAACTCGGCCGCGACGAATTCCTCGTCGAGCCGTTGACGCGCTCATGGAACGTGCCCCGCTACTGGCAGCTCGCGGCCCCGGTTCTGCATGCCGGCACCAACACGCTGCTGATCAGGGTCTCGGGCCTGGCGCCATACCAGCCAGGCCTTGGTCCGGTCCTGATCGGCCCGCCTTCGGCGACGCGTGCTCATTTTGTCCAGCAATTCTGGATTCGCCGCGAGCTGCCGGTCTTCTATCTCGGCGTCACCGCGGCGCTTGGCACCTTCTTTTTCGTCGTCTGGCTGCTGCGCCGAAGCCTGAAGGCCTATGGCTGGTTCGCCCTGATGACGATTGCGTGGTTTTGCTATTCGCTCAATTTCGTGGTGACGAGCCCTTGGCCGTTCGGGGCGACCGACACATGGCAGCGTTTCATCATGCTCTCCTTCATGGTCATGGCCGCCGCCTTCGTGCTGTTTGTCATCCGCTTTGCCGAGCGCCGCTTTCCCCGAGGGGAAGCCGTGCTATGGACCGCGCTGGCGATCGGCGCCGCAGCCCTGTTTGCCACGCCGCATTCCCAGCTCGGCCCGATGCTCAACCTGCTGGCCTTGTCCTGGTCGCTGCTTTATATCGGCGCCTGTTTCCTGTCGATCGGCCTGACCTGGCGCAGCGCTCGCCTGGACCACATCGTCCTCCATATCGTCAACGCGTTCACCATCGTGGCCATCCTGCATGACCTGATGACCTATCTCGGCATACTTCTTGGCAATGTCTACTACGTCACGCTGACATCCCAGTTCCAGATGGTCGGCATGGCGCTGGTGCTGGCCTGGAACTTCGTCGCCAACATGCGCCGCATCGAGGGGTTCAACGATGAGCTCACGGCCAAGATCGAAACCGCCAGGAAAGAACTCGCCCTCACGCTGCATCAGCAGCATGAGGTCATTTTGGCCAACACCAGGCTGGCCGAGCGCGTGTCCCTTTCGCACAATCTGCACGACGGCATGGGTGGCACCCTGGTCAATTCGATCGCCATGCTGGAACATGCGCCGCAGAACCTGCCGGCCGATCCCTTCCTGTCCGTCCTCAAGGAACTGCGCGACGAGTTGCGGGTGATCATCGACACCGCCGCCGACGACCAGACGGGCGGCCAGTCTCTGGCCGAGTGGATCGCACCGCTGCGCCGCCGCCACACGCTGGCATGTGAAAGCCGCGACATCGATTGCGTGTGGAACCTGACCGGGCTGGAGGACTGCCACCTGTCGCTCGCGCGAAGCCTCGATCTCGTCCGCATCCTGCAGGAGGGCCTGACCAACGTGCTCAAGCACAGCCAGGCAAGCTGCGTCGTCATCGACCTGCACCGGCGCGGCGAGACGCTGAGCCTGATGATCCACGACGACGGCGTCGGCTTCGATGCCGCCTCGGAGGCGCCCGTCCCGGGCACCGGCCTGCGCTCGATGCGGGCGCGGGCCGGACGGCTGGGCGGCACGCTCGACACGCGGTCGCGGCGCGGCGAAACCGTGCTGGCCCTGCATGTGCCCGCCGACGCAATTCCAGGAATGGCATGAACGGTTTTCCGCTCGCACTCGCGTGAAAACGAGGAGATAGGCGGTTCGACATTGCCGCAGGCGACGAACCGCCTTGAGCCCCGGCATAGCTAGTTTCAACGATATCGCGAGCCGGGCTTTCGCGGGATGCTGCAGGCTGGAGAGATTCCAGCGCAATCGGGTTGTGCCGGACACGATGGGATTGACATGGGCCGGAAAGAAACCACTGAACTCATCAAGAAGGGTAAGGAAAAGATCCTGCGCCTGGGCGCCCCCCTTGCCGTCTCGCAACCGACGCATCGGGTGCCGTCACGCAATCTCACCCGCCCTCGGCAAGCTGACGGTCCACGCGTGGCCCTTCTGACCCGTCTTCTATGCGCGAGCGCGCTGGGGGCCGCCATGGCTGCACCGGTCGTGCTGACGTTCTCGCCATCTGTGGCACGGGCGGACGGCGGCGCGGGTGCTAGTGGCACGGCCGGAGGGCAAGGATACACCGGCGCCAATGGAAGCGACAGTACAGGTACGGGCGGCGGTGGCGGCGGCGCCGCCGGCGGGGGTGACGGCGGAAAAGGTGGGGACGGTGCCCAAGGCGGAGCCGGAGGCGCCGGTGACCTCGGCAGCGGCACCATCACCGGCGATGGTGGCGCCGGCAGCAGCGTCGCAAGGGGCGGCTTTGGCAGTGGAGGGGGGGGCGGAGCCGCGGGTGCCAATGGTGGAGGAGGTGGTGCAAGCGGCGTTGCCGGGAGCTTTTTCGACACATTTAACGGCAGCGACGGACAAGGTGTTGCGGGCGGAAATCCGGGAGGCTCGGGGGGACGGCGGGAGGTGGCGGGGGTGGCGGAGGCAACGGCAATGGGGCTGGCACTTCAACGATCTCGATCGGTTCAACCGAACTGCTCCTGGGTGGGGGCGGGGGTGGCGGCGCTCTCGGCTATGGGGGGGCAATGGCGGTGCGGTGACGTTTGGCGGCGGCGGCGGCGGTGGCTATGGGGCCATCGTGACGGGCGGCGGCTTGCAAAACACCAACAGCGGGACGATCAGCGGCGGCGGCGGCGGTGGCGGCCCTGGCAGCAAGGCCGGCGCAGGAAATGGTGGTGATGGAGGCGTTGGCATCATCTTCGCCAATGGCGGAGAAACCTTCACCAACAGCGGCACCGTTGCGGCCGGCGGCGGCGGTGGCGGCGGCGCCAGCTACAGCTTCAGCGACAGTATTCGAACCGCGGGGCCCGGAGGCAATGGCGGCGTTGGCGTGATCTTTACCGGCGACGGCGCCACCTTGATCAACAACGGCCTGATTCAAGGTGGCAATGGCGGCGGCGGTGGCGCTTCCTCGGCAGGAAATGGCAGCGGCGGCGCCGGTGGCGCTGGAATCGTCGGCTCCGGCCTCGCCATCACCAATACCGGCACGATCAGTGGCGGGGTCGCCGATGGCGGAGCCGGCGCCAGGGCAAACGCGGTCACCTTCACCGGCGGCGTGAACAGCTTCACCATCACCCAGTCCTCTGTCGTCAACAGTGTCGTGAAGGCGTTCAGCACGGCCGACACGTTCGGTCTTGGCGGTTCGGCCGGCGGTTCCTTCGACCTTTCACAATTGGGCGCGGCGGGCTCTTCCGCCCAGTACCAGGGCTTCGGCATCCTGGAAAAGTCCGGCACCGGCACCTGGACGGTTTCCGGCGCACCGGGTACGGTCATGGCCTGGTCCGTCACGCAAGGCATCCTCGATCTCGGCGCCACGACGCAGACCGCCAGCGGCTTCACGCTGACGGGCGGGGAATTGCGCAACGGCACTCTGAGCACCGCCGGCAGCTTCACCTTGAGCAACGGCATCGTGTCGGCGGTCGTCGGCGGGACCGGCTCCCTGGTCAAATCCGGCACCGGCACGGTCATCCTCACCGGCCTCAACACCTATTCGGGCGGCACCGTCGTCAACGGCGGCACGCTGAGGATCGGCGGCGACTGGGCGCTGGGCGATGTCTCGGGCGCCTGACCTTGAACGGCGGCGCGCTGCAGGTGACGGGCAGTCCCCTCAATTTCACGCTGGAGCGCCAGGTAATCCTCGGCGCCAATGGCGGTACCTTCGATGTCGGCGCCGGCAAGAACCTGATCCTCGACGGCGTGGTTTCGGGCGACGGGCAACTCGCCAAGACCAGTTCCGGCACGCTGACGCTGAACAGCGCCAACAGCTATTCGGGCGGCACGGCGGTGCGCGGCGGCGGCCTTGTCGTGGCGGCGACAGGTGCGCTCGGCGACGGGCCGGTCACGATAAACTCGAACGGAAGCGGGGGATGGGCCAAGCTCTATTTCTCGGGCAACGACGCCGCCAATCCGGTCAGCGCCCAGGATCTCTCGATCACCGTCGGGTCAGGCGACCTCAACTTCCAGCGCAATGCGACGGCGGGCGCGGCCACCATCGTCCTGGCGAAGGACGGCTACGGCGGGCTCAATTTCAGCACCGGAACCGATGCCGGCACGGCCAGCATCACCAATCAGGGCGGCGGCTTCGTCGCCTTCACGGGGGCAAGCGCCGCCAACGCGACCATCGTCAATGACGGCCTGGGCATACCGTATTATTTCAGCCGGACAACCTTCGACGGCGATTATTCGAGCAATGTGTCTTCCTCCGCCGGAGAGGCCACGATAACCAACCGGAATGGCGGCTCGACCGTTTTTTACGGACATTCGGACGGCGGAACCGCGACGCTGGTCAACGAGGCCGGCGGCACGCTCGATTTCCAGGGATCGTCGCAGGCGCAGGACGCTACCGTCGTCAACGGCGCCGGCGGCAGCGTGCTGGTGCGCTTCCCGGACCAGGACTCGGTGCTCGATGTCGGCTCGCTGTCGGGCGACGGAGCCATACAAATCGACGATTCACAGCTTTCGCTCGGCGCGCTCGGTCATGACGACGTCATCGGCGGCGTGATTTCCGGAAACGGCTCCCTGACCAAGACCGGCACGGGCAAGCTGACGCTCAACGGACAGAACAGCTATGCGGGCCCGACCACCGTCGGCACGGGAACGCTGGTGGTGGGCGACGCCAGCCATGGCGACGCGAGCCTCGCCGGCGATGTCACGGTGGATTCCGGCGCGCGCCTTGGCGGCATCGGCACCATAGGCGGCAATGTCACCATCCTTGGCACGCATGGCGTCGGCAATTCCATCGGCGTCCAGACGGTCGGCGGCAACTATGTCAATCACGGCATATTCGAAGTCGAGACGACCCCATCCGGCGCCGACAAGCTGATCGTCGGCGGCACGGTCGACATATCAGGCGCGACGCTCAACCTGGTCCTGACGCCGGCGACAGCCGAGAGCTGGAACCTGCGCAACGGGCCGTACACGATCATCCAGAACAATGGCGCGGCCGATGTCGCCGGCACCTTCGCCTCCGTCGGCAACCTCAACGACCTTCTCTTCCTCGACCATCTCATCAACTACAAGGGCGGCGACGGCAACGACATCACCCTTACCTTGGCGCGCAACGACGTTGCGGTCGCCAACGTCGCCACCACCGGCAACCAAATCGCGACCGCCGGAGCCCTCGACCGGCTGGGCGAAGGCAATGCGCTTGCATCGGCCATGCTGCTCATGACCGACGAGGATGCCGCGCGCCTGGCGCTCGATGCCGCGTCGGGCGAGGTTCATGCCTCGGCCAAGGGGATGCTTATCGAGGACAGCCGCTTCGTCGCCGATGCCGCAACCGCCCGCGTCCGGGCGGCCATGGGCGACGTCGCCGCTCCCGCCATGCCAGTGATGGCTTATGGCGAGGGCGGCCCGGAGCTGGTCGAGGCCGACACCAGTCGTTTCGTCGTGTGGGGGCAGGCTTTCGGCTCCTGGGGCACGGCGAGCGGCGACGGCAATGCCGCCGGCCTCGACCGCTCCACCGGCGGCTTCCTCGCCGGTGGCGACACCGCGATCGGCGAAGCCTGGCGGGTCGGCCTGCTGACCGGCTACAGCCACGCCAGTTTCGACGTCGACGATCGTGCCTCTTCCGGCTCCAGCGACACCTATCACATCGGCCTTTATGGCGGTGGACAGTGGGATGGCCTGGGCCTGCGCGGCGGCGTCGCCTACAGCTGGAATCGGATCGACACCAGCCGCAACGTCGTCGTTCCAGGCTTCGCCGATGCGCTGACGGCGAAGTACGATGCCGGCACCGCGCAGGTCTTCGGCGAGGCCGGCTATCGCGTCGAGACGCGCATGGCTGCCTTCGAGCCCTTCGCCAGTCTCGCCTATATCAACCTGCACACCGACGGCTTCACGGAAAAGGGTGGCGCCGCGGCGCTCACATCCGCGGCCTCGACCACCGAGACCACCTTCACCACGCTCAGCTTGCGTGCCTCGGCGGGCTTCGACCTCGGCGGGGTGCAGGCAACCGCGCAGGGTACGCTAGGCTGACGTCATGCCTTCGGCGACACCACGCCGACTACGGACATGGCCTTCGCCGGTGGCGACCTCTTCACCATTGCCGGCGTGCCGATCGCCAAGGATACAGCCATTGTCGGGGCCGGGCTCGATTTCCGGATCGCCGACAGAACCACGCTGGGGATCAGCTACTCCGGCCAGTTCGGGACGAAAGCGGCCGATCAGGGCGTTCGCGCCACGATGGAAGTGCGGTTCTGATTTTACGGCTTGCGCGTCAGCCTTCGGCAGGAACCGCTTTCGGCTTGCCCTCGCCATCCAGCGCCACCATGACGAAATCGGCATGGGTGACCTTTTCCATCAGGTCGGAGAGGTAGCGCTGCGCCCAGGCCTCGACCTTGAGCGTCATCGACGTGCGGCCGACACGCTCGACATGGGTGTAGATGCACAGCGTGTCGCCGATCTTCATCGCCTTGGCGAAGGACATCTCTTTCACCGCAGCCGTCACCACGCGGCCCTTGGCGCGCTCGGCGGCACGGATGCCGCAGGCCAGGTCCATCTGCGCCATCACCCAGCCGCCGAAAATGTCGCCGGCCGCATTGGCATCCGAAGGCATGGCCAGGGTGCGCAGCGTCAGATCGCCAAGCGGCCGTCCTTCAGCGTAGTGCACCATGGGAGAATTCCTTCGAGACCGGCCGCCCTCGATCCCGTATCGTCACGGCGCCCGAAGGTCAACGCGCCACGACATGGCCACAGGCTCCGAACTGACAAAAGACCTGCGACTGCCGGGTCGCGGTGTCGGCAGCTTTTTTGCCGGCAGCTTTTCACGATAGGAATTTTTTCTTGACTCAGTGACCGCAGCTATGGTACATTTTTGCCTATGGTGCTGATTTGCGCCAGTGACCCGCCGTACAGGCGGGTTTTTCGTTTGATGCACCGTCAGCCAACACCCGGCAAGGCTCCGTTAACCCGAGTTGGTGGGCTCTGGCATGGCGATGGGTGGAAGACGGCAGTTCGCATCACCCGGCGAAGGTCGATCAGAAATAGCGCCTGAGGTTCGTGCGAATACGATCGAGCACGCTGTCCCCGGAAAGGTCTGGAGAAAATTCCTTGCCGGTGATCGCCTCATAGGCCTGCGCATAGACCCGCGAAGCCTGTTCGACGATCTCGTCGGGTATCTCAGGGATAGGGTCGCTGTAAGGATCGCACCGCGCCGAGACCCACGAGCGGATGAAATCCTTGTCGAAGCTCTCCGGCCGGCTGCCGCTGGCGAGCGCCTGTTCGTAGCTCGCCGCAATCCAGTACCGGCTGCTGTCCGGCGTGTGGATTTCGTCGGCGAGAATGATGGTCCCGTTCTTGTCGGTGCCGAATTCGTATTTGGTATCGGCGAGGATGAGGCCGCGCTCGGCGGCGCGCTGCTGGCCGCGGGCGAACAGCCGCAAGGCGTAGTCCGATACGGTATCCCACTGCGCCTGCGTGAGAAGACCCTGCTCGAGGATCTCCGCTTTGGACAGCGGTTCGTCATGGCCGCCATGCGCGGCCTTGCTGGTCGGCGTGATGATCGGCTCCGCCAGCTTTTCATTGTCGCGCAGGCCGTCCGGCAGGTGGATGCCATACATGTCGCGGTCACCGCGCTTGTAGCGCGTCAGGATCGAGGTGCTGGTGGTGCCCGCCAGATAGCCGCGCACGACGATCTCGACCGGCAGGATGTCGAGCCTCGTGCCGACGACGACGTTCGGGTCGGGGTATTCGAGAACATGGTTCGGGCAGATGTCGGCGGTTTCCTCGAACCAGTAGCGCGCCGTCTGCGTCAGGATCTCTCCTTTGTACGGGATCGAAGTCAGGATGGTGTCGAAGGCACTGAGGCGGTCGGTGGCGATGATGATGCGCCGGCCATCCGCAAGGTCGTAGTTCTCGCGGACCTTGCCGCTGTAGTGGCCCGGCAGTTCGGGGATGAACGCGTCAGGGAGGGTTCGCATATGATTTCCTGCCTTCCGCAGAGTGGCCAGAGCATGATTCCGAAAAGTTGCAGACTTTCGGAGAAAATCATGCGCCAAAATAATGCCATCGCATAGGCTGTCGAGAAGGTAGATATCAAGCGCGATTGTCGGGCATCCCCGCAAACCCGGCCAGTTCGACGGTCGCTTTTTTCACAACTGATGCCGGATGGCGCGGCGACTTCGGAATGCCGTCGCGTCTAGGCTGCAGCCAATCTTTCGGAGCCTCCCATTTCCATCATGCAGACCTATGATTTCATCATCGTCGGCTCCGGCTCGGCCGGCTCGGTCCTGGCCGAAAAACTCTCGGCCTCGGGGCGCTTCTCGGTGTTAATGCTGGAAGCCGGCGGCAGCGACCGCCGCTTCTACGTGCAGATGCCGCTCGGCTACGGCAAGACCTTCTTCGATCCTGCCGTCAACTGGAACTACAAGGCCGAGCCGGATCCGGGCCTCGCCGGCAATACCGACCACTGGCCGCGCGGCATGCTGCTCGGCGGTTCAAGCTCGATCAACGCCATGGTCTGGATCAGGGGCGCCCGCGAGGATTTCGATGCCTGGGCCGCCGCCGGCAATCCCGGCTGGGGCTATGACGATCTGCTTCCCGCCTTCAAGGCGCTCGAGGACAACCAGGCCGGTGCCGACCGATGGCGCGGCACGGGCGGCCCGCTGCATGTCACCGACTGTTCGGACGCAGTCCATCCGCTGACCAAACGCTATCTCGCCGCCGGCCAGCAGGCCGGCCTGCCGCTCAACCCGGATTTCAACGGCGCCGCCCAGGAAGGCGTCGGCATCTACCAGATCTCGACCCGCAACGGCCGCCGCATGTCGGCGGCGCGCGCTTTCCTGCGCCCGGCGATGAAGCGCGGGAATGTCCGCGTCGAGATGAAGGCGCTGGCGACAAAAATCCTGTTCGAGGGCAAGCGTGCCGTCGGCGTCGAATACCAGCAGAACGGCGGGATGAAGACGGCGCGTGCCGGCCGCGAAATCATCCTGTCGGGCGGTTCGATCAACTCGCCGCAATTGCTGCAACTGTCCGGCGTCGGCCCTTCCGCCCTGCTTGGGAGCCTGGGCATTCCCGTCGTCCATGCCAACGAAAATGTCGGTGCGCATCTGCAGGACCATGTCGGCATCAACTACACCTTCAAGGGCCGGCTGCCGACGCTCAACCAGACGCTGCGTCCCTGGTGGGGCAAGCTGCTGGTCGGTATGCAATACATCCTGACCCGCTCCGGCCCACTGTCGCTGTCGATGAACAATGCCGGTGGCTTCTTCCGCACCGACCCGGCGGCGACGCGGCCAAACATGCAGCTCTATTTCCAGGCCTTCTCGACCGTCATTCCCAAGAGCGGCGAGCGCCCCATCCTGACGCCCGACCCATGGCCGGGCTTTTCCATCGGCCTATCCAACTGCCGCCCGTCGAGCCGTGGAGAGATCATGATCCGCTCGGCCAACCCACGCGACTACCCCAGGATAACGGCCAATGCCTACTCCACCAATGCCGATGTCGAGGAGATGCTGTCAGCGGTGAAATTCGTGCGCAAGATCGCCTCGATGCCCGCCATGGCCGAGATCATCGAGGAAGAGGTGTTGCCCGGCCCGTCGATCACCTCGGACGCCGATCTGGTCCAGGATTTCAGGAAGCGCTCGGGCACCGTCTATCACCCGGTCTCGACCTGCCGCATGGGGCCGGATCCCGCGCGCGCCGTCGTCGACCCCCGCCTCAAGGTGCATGGTCTGGAAGGTTTGCGCGTCATCGATGCCTCGATCTTTCCCGACAACATCACTGGCAACACCAACGCCGCCTCGATCATGACCGGTTGGAAAGGCGCCGAATTGGTTCTGGAGGACCAAGAATGAGGATCACCGACGTCAAGACCTGGGTTGTCGGCAATCCGCCGCCCGGCATCGGCGGCAAGTATTTCATCTTCGTCAAGCTGACCACCGATGGTGGCGTGGTCGGCTATGGCGAGGCCTACAACGCCACCTTCTCGGCCCATGTTACCGCCCGGATGGTCGAGGACATGGCCGAGCGCTATCTCGTCGGCCGCGATCCGCACGACATCGAGAACTTCTTCCGCCGCGCCTATTCCTCCGGCTTCACCCAGCGCCCCGATGTGTCCGGCATGGGCTGCTTCTCGGCGCTGGAAATAGCCTGCTGGGACATTATCGGCAAGGAAGCCGACAAGCCGGTCTACAAACTGCTCGGCGGACAGGTGCACGAGACGCTGCGCTCCTACACCTATCTCTATCCGCACAGCGGCAGCGTCCACTCCGAGGACGCGCACGGCAAGAACGTCTACAACGATCCAGATCTCGCCGCTGCCTGTGCGCTCGAATATGTCGAGCAGGGTTTCAATGCCGTCAAGCTCGACCCGGCCGGCCCCTACACCGCCTTCGACGGCCACCAGCCGCGCCTCGTCGATATCGACCTGTCCACCCGCATGATCAAGGCGATCCGCGAGGCGGTAGGCACCCGCGCCGACATCCTGTTCGGCACGCACGGCCAGTTCACGGCGTCCGGCGCGCTGCGCATGGCGCGCGCCATCGAGCCCTACGATCCCTTGTGGTTCGAGGAGCCGGTGCCGCCTGATATGCCTGAGGTCATGGCCCAAGTGGCCCGCGCGACCTCGATCCCGATCGCCACCGGCGAGCGGCTGACGACCAAATTCGAGTTCGCCCGCGTCATCGAGAACCGCGCCGCGACCATCCTTCAGCCGGACCTCGGCCGCTCCGGCGGCATTCTCGAAACCAAGAAGATCGCCGCCATGGCCGAGGCCTACCACATCCAGATCGCGCCGCATTGCTATTGCGGACCGATCGTCGGTGCCGCCAACATCCAGCTGGCGGTAACGCTGCCCAACTTCCTCATCCTCGAATCGCTGAAGCAGTGGGACGGTTTCCACGCCACGCTGCTGAAGAAGAAGATCGAGTGGCAGGACGGCAAAATCATCCCGTCGAAGGAGCCCGGCCTCGGCGTCGAGCTCAACGAAGCGGTCTGCGACGCACATCCCTATACGGGCAAGGAATTGCATCTGCAGATGATGCAGACGCCGTTGATGCCGTGAGCGAAAGCTACGCCTTCATCGGTCTTGGCCATCTCGGCGGCAACCTTGCCGCCAGCCTGATCCGCAACGGCTTTGCCGTCACCGTCTTCGACCGTTATCCCACCGCCGTCGAGCGCCTGGTGGCGCTCGGGGCCACAGCGGCAAGCAGCCCCGCCGAGGCCGCCGCACGGGCCGGCAACGCCATCTCCTGCCTGCCCTCTCCGAAGGTCAGCGAAGCCGTGCTGGCGGGCGCCGATGGTCTGCTGGAGGGCCTGCCCACAGGCGGCACCTGGATCGAGATGTCGACCAACGGCCGCGACGAGATTCTCCGCCTCGCGGCCCTCGCCTCGGCCAAAGGCATCGAGACGCTGGAATGCCCGGTCACCGGCGGCGTGCATCTGGCGGCGGCCGGAAAGATCACCGCGCTGGTCGGCGGCGATCCAGCGCTCTATGCGCGCCATCGCCCGGCAATCGAAGCGATGTGCGCGAAATCGTTCTTGATGGGGCCGGTCGGCTCGGCGGCGGTGATCAAGGTGATCACCAACATGCTCGCCTTCGTTCACCTCGTCGCCGCCGGCGAGGCGCTGATGCTGGCCAAGCGAGGCGGGCTCGACCTCGCCCAAGCTTATCACGCCATCGTCGCCTCCTCCGGCAACAGCTTCGTCCACGATACCGAAAGCCAGCTCATTCTCAACGGCTCCTACGATATCGGCTTCACCATGGATCTGGCGCTGAAGGACCTCAGCTTCGCGCTCGCCATGGGCGAACAGTCAGGCGTGCCGCTTGAGCTGGCGTCGCGCGTCAACGCGATTTTTCAGCAAGGCAAGGCCGCCTATGGCGGCGGCGCCTGGTCGACCCAGATCGTCAAACTGTTGGAAGATGCCGTCGGCACCGACCTGCGCGCACCTGGTTTCCCGGCCAAGCTCGAACTCTAACGCCGGCTGGATATTAAGCGATTTCAGCGAGTTGGCTGGATCGGCGGATTCATCTGAATCAATCCGTCAACGGCTTGATTCAGTATCTGAGCGTCAACGCACCCGGCAGGATCTCGAAGGTCGCGGGTATGCGTCCCGGCGACTCGCCGTCTATGTCGACCAGCGCGCCGTTCTTCTCGACATCGCCGAGCGGTTCGACCACCACTTTCCTGCCGCGCAAGATGGTGATCGCTGGATGGTTGCGGTGCCGGCCGCCATAGAGCAGCCGGATGTTCCAGATCAGCTTCAGCTTGCCGGCGGCGCGCAGGATGACGATGTCGAACTGCCCGTCGGTCAGTTCCGCATCCGGCGCGATCATCATGCCGCCGCCGAAGAATTTTCCGTTGGCGACCGCCACCAGCGCCATGCGCGCTTCGACGGGCGCGCCGTCGTCGACCGTGATCCTGACGTCCTGGAAGCGGTAGCGGATGAACTCGACCACGGTGCGCCACAGGAAAAGCGCCTTGGCCGACATCCTGCCCTTGCGCTTGTCGGCATTGACGGCGCGGTCAGTGGCGCCGGAAAGCCCCAGGCTGGCGATGTTGATGAAATGCCGGCTGGCCAGCGCGCCATGATCATCGATGTAGCAGATGCGCCCGGCATCGACCTTGCGACCCTTGGCTTCGGCCAACCGCTTCAGCACGGCATCCACCTCTTTCGGCAGGCCGAGCCCGCGCGCGAAGTCAATGCCGGTGCCGCACGGCAAGAGGCCGAGCTCGGTGGTCCGGCCGCTTTCCTGGAACGCCTGCAGCAGTCCATCGGCCACTTCGCTGGCGGTGCCGTCGCCACCGGCCGCGATCACCAGGTCGAAGCCAATCATCGCGAGATCGATTGCCAGCCTTTCGGCGTCACCTTCCGCCTGCGTTTCGCGCAGCTCGAATTCGCCGAAGTGCTTTTTCAGCGACGCGGCGACCTCAGGCCAGTGCCGTTTCAGCCGGCCCCCACCGGCAATCGGGTTGAGAACCACTCCGACTTTCAAGCAACCCTCCCGCAAGGACATCGAGCCGCTCGGCACCTCGAATCCTTTGCCGGCATTGAAGCCCGCACCGGCCGGCAGGGCAAGGGCCGAATGTCCACCGCTGCCGCCCATCATGGCGGATCGGAAAATCGCATTCCCTGGTTGATCCCCGATAATCCCGCTATCCACAGGCCTCAGGCCATTCCCCAGGCCCCTTACCCGGCGTAGGTTAAACCCATCTCAGGCGGCTACCGATCATCCAGCCGAAAGGCGAAGTGAAAGGCGGATTTCCTGAGGCCCGGACGGCCCGAAGCGAGAGCAGGCTTGCCTGTTTCGAGGGACGGAGCCGAGACCTACGGGGCCGCGGAAAGCGTGCCAACGCCGACGGCGGACCGATGCTGCCATGAAGGACGGCAAAAACCTTCGATGGTGCGCAGGGCAAAGCCCGCAAGGGTGGAAACCAGCGTGGTCCCGAACGGACGCTGCTCTCGGGCGGCGGACTGGCAGGACCGTCAAAATCAAGGCCGGCAAGGCGCGACGACTTTACGGAAGTTGCTGCCGCGACCGTGTCCTGATCTGACAGGGAGGCGCTGGGAGAAATCCCGGCGCCGACTGTCTTTTTGCCCCTCGATATCCTTCGCCGGCGATCTCGCGGGCGCCGCTTCACCGCGCGCTAAAATCGGTTAGTATCGCTGCGTCGTCAGAGTCTGTTTGCAAAGCGGACTCGTAGAGGGGGGATACTTCATGACGCTGATCCAGAAGCTTGCCGTCGCCTATGCTTTCCTGTTTTTCGGCGTCGTCGCCATTGGCTACATACCCGCGTTCAATGACGCTGGCGGCAATCTGTTCGGTCTGTTTTCGCTGCAATGGTATGACGACCTGCTGCACGCCTTCTCCGGCGTCTGGGCGCTGGCCGCCGCCTTCATCTCGCACCGCCAGGCGGTGTTCTATTTCAAGTTGTTCGGTTCGGTCTACCTGTTCGACGGCGTGCTCGGTCTGGTCACCGGTTCCGGCTGCCTCGATGCCGGCATCTTCATCAACGGCTTCCGCTCCCTCAACGATATCGAATTCCCGGCCCGCTTCTTCGCCAACCTGCCGCACCTGGTCATCGGTGGCTTCGCCGTCTATGTCGGTTTCCGGCTGGCCAGGCGCATACACGAACACTTCGCCACGGCCTGATCTGGCATGTTCCTGTTCCGCTGGCTGAAGCGCATCATCAAGACGATCCTGTGGGTGATCGTCCTCGTCATCCTCATCCCGATCGCCGGGCTGAGCTACGGCTTTCTGACGACGTCGTCGCTCGACAAGACGCCGCTGCCCGGAATTGCCGATGGCGCGCCGCCCAAGGCGCTGGCCGACAAGGTCCGCGCCGAGATCCCCTTCTACCAGCGGCCGGAGGAATCGACCTTCCTCACCTATCCGGAATGGGCGATCGTCTACGCCGCGCGCGAATATGCCGGCTTCGTCGACAAGGACCAGCCGAGCGGCTTTCCCTACTGGTCCTATGTCGGCCGCTTCTGGCAGGACTACGCCATGGTCATCCGCGCCAGTTCTGCCTACAAGTTCAACTACGCCAACCACCAGATGCTGGTCATCATCGGCACCAGCCACTCGATCGAGCATATATTGCAGTGGGCCTATGAGAACACGGTCGGCCGCATCACCGAGGCGACGACGGCCAAGCGCACCGCCGCCGACATCTATCAGGCCAAGCTGGCGGCGGACTATGCAGGGTTTCTCGACCAGGTGCCCTGGTATCAGTTCCCCTATGCCGAGAAGCGCGCCGGCCTGTTTGCCGTGCAGCCGGCGCCGGGAGACAGCTCGATCCGGACCAGCGAACGCAAGCTGGCGTTCGGCCTCGCCGACACCATCAAGCAGGGCTATGCCGACCTGATCACCAAGGCGCTCGCCGCGACGATGGACCCTGCCTTGCTCGACGTCCATGTCTGGGCCAAGGGACCCGTCGGCGAAGCCACCCGCAACGAGCCCGACACCTTGCTCGAACGCGACATGGGCGCTGACGGCACCATCTTCGTCACCAGGCGCTATCAGGTCTTCACCGAAATGATCCCGCGCCTGATCGACAAGGGCGTCTCCTTCGTCGAGATCGGCGGCAATGACGAGATCATGGTCACGGTGCTCTCCACCGATACGATCGCCATCCCTGAAGGCATGCGCATCCTGTTCAGCTATCCGCTCCCGGCCGATCAATCCACGCGCCGCACCGGGCTGACCGTCGCCGTGCGCAAGCTGCATCTCGTGCTGCCGGCGCTGATCAAGGCTGGCGCCAGGCTTGAACACGTCTACGACTACTGAGGCCTTTCGGCCACGCCCGGCCAGGATTATGCATTTCCTGGGCTCCGCCACGCCCATTCCACAATCGCGGCCAAATCCCGCCTTGTTCGCGCGCGAAGGAATGGGAAGAAATGGATGGGTTGCCGGGGGCATCTCGAAGGGACAAGACCGTGATCAAGACCGCCCTTGTCGCTATGACCATTGTCGGCTGCGACTGCGACGCCAAGCTTTGCGAATATATCGGCGAGACGCCGGCCAAGTGGTCGACCGTCGCCGAGTGCGAAGCGGCGATGAAGAGCCAGATGCTGCACGAGCGCAATTTCAACTATCCGCTCGTCTCCGGCATTTGCCGCACGAAGGGTTCGTCGTCCTCCTCGCAGCTGGCCGCGACCGCATCGCGCCCGGAACTGAAGCCCGCCAGCCGCGTTGTCAGGACCGAAAGCCCGCTACCGCCTGAATTGAGCCACCGGCCGAGCGTTTCGGTCGGTTCACCGACGACCGCCATGGAAGCGGATGCCGCCCGGCCGGTCGCCTATGAACAGGTGGTCGATGGCGGAACCGGCGTGCTCTATCGCACCAAAAACGGCTACGCAGTGGTCAAGACCGATCTCGGCCGCGCCGCCTCGGCGACCGCCGATGCCGCGAAACGCTCCGTGAACTGGCTGGCCGGCTTGGTGCCGAAGGGGCTGTAGTCCTGCTGGCGTCTCGGTTTGACGACCGCTTAATCAGGCAGGAACATAGGTCAACCTGATTACGTCGTCACCGATCAAATCGCTGGCCACAAAGCGAAGCGGCGGCCGGGGGCCGGCGAAAAATGGCTTGCCCTGACCGAGCACGAACGGATGGAGGTAAAGTTGATATTCATCGATAAGACCAAGATCGGTCAGGCTTCGTGCCAGGTTTGGTCCGGAAACTGAAATCTCCCCGACGAGCTCAGCCTTAAGCCCACCTATCACCGCCTCGACGTCGTCCCCGACAAGTGTGGCGTTGGGGCCGACCGACTTCAGCGAGCGCGACACAACCCACTTCGGTTGGCTCCGCCACGCCGCCGCGAATTCGTGCGCCTCCGCGCTCCATTCAGGACTGTCTTCGTCCCAATAACGCATGACCTCGTACATGCCGCGACCGTAAACACTGCCGCTCAAATTGCGCACTTGCTCCATCCAGTGACGAAAGATTGTCGGGCCTGACGGCATTTTCTGGTGGTCGACATAGCCGTCGAGTGACTGGTTCATTCTGAAAATGAGCTTCGCCATGCTGCAGGACCTCCAATTCAGGGTCGTCAGAATAACTTGAGCCGCCGTTATGCAAAAGTATGGATTCCCCCCCGAAACCCAACTGAGACACGACCCTAGTCCGGCCTGAACTTGACCTTCAGGCTCTGCCAGAACTTGTCGATAAGCGGCTGTTCGGTCGCTGCATCCTCGCCGGCAACGCGGGTGATGAACAGCAGCCCCCGATCGGCCAGGCCGAAGCCGACGATCTCGAAATCGGCGGTGTCGGTGCGTGTCTTCACCTCGGCGCGGATACCGGTCAATTCCTTGCCGTCGGCGAGCTTGCGCGTCATCGGCTCCTGCGTCAGCTTGGCGCCGGCCTGCACCGATTCCTTGGTCATCTCCTGCAGCATCAACTGGTTGAGCGACACCGGGTTCATCTTGCCATATTCCTGCACGACGACGATCGTGCCCAGCGCCGACGCCATTAGATACTGCGTGATATCATCGCCGAGATCGGTCTTGGTCACCGAAATATTGCTCGGGTGGACGAAGGAGAAATCGCTGCCGGAGAAGGTCGCGAAGTCGTTGCGCTCGAGCGTCACCTTGCTGTGCTTACCGCCGGGTAGCGTCACATCAGTGCTCTCGCCGGGATCGATATCGACCGTCACACCGTCGATGGTCAGCTTGAAGGCCTTGAGATCCTCGGCTCCGGCGGGGCCAGCGCACAGCGCGATGAGGATGAGTGCCGCGGCTGATACCTTGCGCATGAAGTCTCCTAACGTCTACGCCACCCCGCTCAGCGCCTTGATGGCACGGTAGAAGGTCGAGGAAAACAGTTCCGTCGGGTCATACTGCCGCTTCGCCGCCAGGAAGGCCGGCAGTTCGGGATAGGAGGCGAGCAATTCCCTGGCCGTATAATGCAGCTGGTAAGGCAGGAAGAAGCGCCCGCCATGCTTGATCGTCACGTCGATCAGCGCCCGCGTCAGCGCGCGCATCCTGGCATTGCCGTCGGCATCGGTCGGCTGGTTGATGTAGAGCACCAGCGAATAGGCTGGCTCCGGCGCGTAGGTCAGCGCCACATCCTCCTTGTGGACGATGCGCACCGAAGCATTGAGCACCGGCAGCGTCTGGTTGCGCAGGATCTCGCGCGTTTCCGCGATGAATTCGACATAGGCGGCACGTGGAATAAAATATTCGTGCAGGATGTCGGTCTCTTCTATTTGATCGTTGAAGAGATAGGGCACCGAATCGTGCATCGGGTTGTTGCGGGTGACGAGACAGGCCTCGCCCTCGGCCATGGCCGAAGTACGCGCCACCGTGCAGCTTTCGAATTTCGGCTCCAGCGTCTTTTCGGTGAACCACTTCAACTCCTGGAACAGGCTGCCCCATTTCGCCAGGTTGATGATCACCCGTTTCAGCCCGACTGAACCCGGCTCGCCGATCTCAGGCTGATCCGCCGGCGGCTGCTCCGCCACCTTGTCGTAACGGTAGACGATCATATCCTCGAGGAAATTGCCGGGCGCCGTCGACAGATGGCCGTAGAACAGGCCGATATTCTTGTTCGGCTGCAGCACCTCGGCGAAGAATTTCGGAAAATCGTCCGATCTGATGATTTCGCGCGAGGTCCGGTAGACGGCGTTTTCGACGATATCGAGCGTCGCCTCCAGCACCACGCCGAACAGGCCATAGCCGCCGACGACGTGGCGGAACAGATCGGTGTTCTCGGTGGGCGAGCAGGTCGTCACCGAGCCGTCGGCCAGCATCACTCGCATCGAGCGGATCGAGCCCGCCACCGACCCTGCCTGGTGGTCCATACCGTGCGCATTGACCGACAGCGAGCCGCCGACCGAGAAGATGTCGGTCGACTGCATCGCCTTCACCGCAAAGCGCGGATGCAGAAGGTTCTGGATGTCGTGCCAGCGCGCGCCCGGCTGCAAGGTCATGGTCTTCGCCGCCGCATCCACGGTCACCTTGTTGAACTTTCTGAGGTCGAGTACCAGCGCGTTGTCGTCGAAGGCATGCCCGCCCATCGAATGGCGGATGGCGGCCAGTGAGACTTTCAGGCCATTGGCACGCGCGAAGGCCAGCGCATTGGCGATGTGCTCGTCCTCGCTGACCTCGACGACGCCGTAGACCGGCGTCATCGACAGGCCGCTGGCATCGTTGATGTCGCCGCCTTTTGCCGACCAGGGCAGCGACGCATCGAAGGCCGGCGCATTGTCCAGCGGCTTCAAAGGCAACGCGAAGCCGTCGATATCGGCTATCCGTCCGGCGTTCTTCGGCCCCGAAGGCGCGCGCGCCAGCCGCGCCACGGTGTTGCCGCCCCACAGCACCGCGCCACCTAGGACAGCCGCACCCAGCAGCAATCGCCGCGACAGGCGAAACCCTTTTTGTTCGTCGGCCATGAATATCCCCCGTTGGTCAAGGGATAGCGCGGCTTTTTGGCAAAAACCATAGCGATGCCGCCGGACAGCGTTCCGCCGGCCGGCCCTGGGGTCCAGCCGGAAGACCTCATCCAGGTCGCCCGGCATCGAGGGGCGAGGCATGAAAATGGCCGATCCCCGGAGGGACCGGCCATGAGTGGAACAGGGTTTGAAAAATCCGGTCAGCAGGTCTGCCGACGCACGATGCTCTCGCGTTACGAGGCCTTCTTGATCGACGTCACGATGCCGGTCTTGTCATCGACAGTCACCGCCACCTTGGCGCCGACCTTCAATTTCCCGATCGTCGCTTCCGGTGACAGCTGGTAGATCTTGCCGTCGTCGAGGGTGATCGACTTGGTCGTCGGGTCGACGGCCTGGATCGTGCCCTGAACGGTCGCGGCATAGGCCGTGCCGAGGAAGGCGAGCAGAGCGGCGGTGGTTGCGAGGGTCTTCTTCATGGGGTGCACTCCGTGCTGTTTCACTTTTCCGGGCCGCCTTGGGAAACGACAGCACCGGACGGCCTGAAACTGGAACGGAAGCGCTCGCTCCGCAAATCACGTTGGGTGAATTTTCGTAAACAATATCATAGGCTTAATTCCGACATATTGCTTGCTGCCGACATCATTTCAAGCCGCTTCGGCTCCCCATGAGCGCACTTCTGTCCGCGAAAAGAGTCGCTTGGCCGATTGTGACGGCGGCTTTGGATCGCCACGCGGCCGCTGCAATCCACCTCGGGCGGCATCACGAAACAGCCTGCTGACCGATCGTCGATACAAGTTTTGTTTCATGAGTCAGAGGCGGACTATAGACACGACAAATACGGCTTCGACGGCTGAGGGCTCAGCCCGCCTCGTCCTTCGCGCCGATCTTGCGCACAAGTGCCGCCGTCGCCAGCATCGCGCCCATGTCCGATATCATCGGCGCGACATGCGTGGTGTAATCGAGCGGCACCGAAATATCCGGCAGCTCGAAGAAATTCTTCGTCTGCGGCAACAGCAGGAACCCATCGCTGCCGTTGAGTGCGACGCGGGCCGGATCGTCCGGCCAGGTTTCGCCAAGCCATTTCAGCGCCTGCGCCAGCCGGCCGCTCACCAGTGGCTGTGCCGCCCCGAGATTGTCGGTGCGGAACTCGTACGCGGCGTCGAGCGCCACGTCGCCACTGGACAGCTCTTGCAGCTTGCTGGCGAAGATGCCGCGAAAAAAGCTGATGACCGCGTTGGTCCGGCGCGTCGCCACCAATATGCCGGGGAACGGCGCGATGGTCTCGAAGGCGACGATGACGCCCTGAAAGGCGGTCGACGAGCCCTTGCCCGACCCTTCCCGCAGATGCGCCTCATAGAGCTCGAACGGAAACCCTTCGTAGCGGCCCGCGACGATATCATCGAACGCCTGCCGGTTGAACGGACCAACCGCCGTGCGCGGCAACCGGTCGAAGGAATTCGGCATCACGCCATGCTGGTAGCGCATGTCGGCGATGAAGCCGAAGATGATCGGCAACAGCGTCTCGCGGAACGATTGCTGCAGCCGCGTCGCCGGTTTCCTGGCCTGGAAATAGAGCAGGATCGAAGCCGCGAAGCCGATGACATACAGGAACACATGCGGCGTCGAGACCCATTGCTCGTTGGGGTCGGCGACCTTGTTGAACAGCCAGGCGACCAGCACCACGGCCACCAGCACCAGGCCGACGAACACCGGCACCCGCCAGCGCACCTGCCTGACCGCCGACGCCCTCGCCGCTTCATAGGCCGCGATGTCTTTCCGGATGCCGGCAATGACCGTTTCGCTCGGCATGAAATCCGCTGTTTCCACCGCTACCCCCCGCAATCCTGCCTCTGCGGGAGCATGATAGTTGGTTTTGCAGGGGCCGCCAGACGTTTAAGCGAATACGCCTTGATCGGTTGGTGGAGAAGGGAAGATCGCTTTCAGTCGCCCCTCGACCTTGTCACGCACTCGGCCCTCCAATGCCTCCACCAACACCAGCCGCTCATGGTCGCCGGCGCGCAGGCGCATGAAGGGATGCATCCGGTAAGATGCGATCGTGCCGCGCGTACCGGCATCGGCACTGACATCGACAGTGAGGATAGAACCGATGCGACCCGGCCATGGCTGGCGGGCGAAGGCGGTGCCGAGGAAATCGCCAAGTCCATAAGCGACCACCGTCTTGTCGATCCTTTCCACCGGCTGCACGACATGGGCGTGATGGCCGGCGATCAGTCCAACGCCCTGCCCGGCCAGCCGCCTGGCCAGCGCCCGCGTCTCGGCACGCGGAAAATGCCGGAACTCCCAGTCCCAATGCGGCACGGCGCAGAGAAGATCCAAGCCAGCGCGCGGCCAGCCCGCCGGATCGCTGTCCATCGAAACGCGCCCGGCAAACAGTTTTTCATCTGCGTTGCGCCACAGCGTGAAGGCGGCCAAGCCGATATCAAGCGGTCCGACCCGGACAGGCATCACCCGACCATTGGCCACCAGGCCGATCGTGCGGATGCCGAGCCGCTGCAACGCCGCCACCGTCTCGTCGAAACCGGCGACGCCCTGGTCCAGCACATGGTTGTTGGCCAGCGACAGCACGAGCCTTTCTCGCGCAATGCCGACCGCCGCCAGCGCCTCGGCCAGAAACAACTCGCTCATCGCATGATGCGTGCCGAGCCTTGTGCCCAGCGCCGCGCTTGGTCTGTCCACCACGGGGCTTTCGCAATTGCCGATCACCAGATCGGCAGCGCCGAGTAGCGCCTTGATCGCCGGATCGCAATCCGGCGCGCTGCGGTTGGCCACCGCCGAGATGTCCCCGACAAAGGCAAGCCGCATTGTCTGCCTCGGCGGCGGATCCATAAGCGTCCCAGCCATCGGCGCAAAGTCTTGCACGTCGCCGGCCAGAGACGGCTTCAAGAAACGCGGCAGCCAGGACAGTTTGTAGGAAAACGGATAATTCGACACGCGATGCCCAATTGTTTGCCCTGTGTAGACCGTCCGGCGGGCGGGTTGAAGCGCAGCGCTGCAAATGGTGTATATCTGCGCTGCGCGACAAATATTGGGGGAAAAGATGACACGACTGGCAGGCCTGCTGACCGCTTTCATTTTGCTCCTGCCGCTGTCTTCCGCGTCGGCGGCAATGCCCGAAGCGGCTACCCGACTGTTCGAGGCGAAGAGCGTGGCCGCGCGCGACGCTGCCCTGTCGATGCTGGAGGCCGCCGCGCCAAACGAACCGGCATCCGCCTATGCGGCCGGGGCGGGCGAGTTCTTCACCGCATTGGAGATCCTGGCCACCGGCCTGCACCGCCATGGTTTCGAAAGCCCGCAGTCCTTCATGCTGCCACTGATGCGGTTGCCGGTGCCCGACAATCCCAATCCCGAGCCGCTGACTTACGAGCAGTTCCGCGCCATCCTGGTCGGCTTCCGCGACCGGCTGGAAAAATCCGCGGCGACGTTTGCGTCGGTGCCGGCGAACGCCGATATCGGCATGGCGATCGATCTCACCCGTGCGGGCATAGACCTCAACGAGGACGGCACCATCGCTCCGGACGAGAGCATGGCGGCGATCATCGCCGCGTTGTCCCGTGGCGGCATTACATCGGACGACGCCGTCCCCACGCTCACCTTCCGTTTCGACCGCGCCGACGGGTACTGGCTGCAGGGCTATGCCGAGTTCCTGATGGCCCAGGCCGATTTCTGGCTGGCGCATGATTTCAGGAGCACCTTCGACGGCTCGTTCCACATGCTGTTCCCGCGCGCCAAGCTGCCGTTGCAGGATATTCTGGTGCCGCCGGCCGGCGACATGGGCTCGAGCATCTTCTCGTCGGAATGGCGCATCGCCGATTTCATCTCGATGGTGCATCTCATCAACTGGCCGGTGGTCGAAGCGGAGCGCCGGCAAGCGGCGCGCCGCCACCTGCTGGAAATGATCCGGCTGTCGCGCGAGGACTGGAAGGCGATCCGCGCCGAGACCGACAATGACCGCGAATGGCTGCCTGGACCGCAGCAGAAGGGCGAGAACCCGCTCACCGGCCTCGAAGTTGGCGAGGAGCAGGTTCAGGCCTGGCTCGCCGCCCTGACCATGGCCGAAGATCTCCTGGAGGGCCGCAAGTTGCTGCCGCATTTCCGCGTCACCGCCGGCACGGGCCTTGGCATCAACATGAAGCGCTTCTTCGATGACCCGAAAAACTTCGATCTGGTGCTGTCGATTACCGGCCCGGCCATCGCGCCCTACCTCGAAAGCGGCGAGCTCGTCACCAGCAGCGATTTCGACCAGATCCAGCGCCAGTTCGGCGGCGGCGGGTTTCTGACCTTTGCGCTCTGGTTCAACTGAGGGCAGGATGTTTGAGGCCCTTCCGCAGGGGAAATCTTGGCAAGACCGGCAACATTTTTACTGGAACAGGTGCATTTCCCAGGCGATGTCCGCTGGCAGTCACCTCACTGCAGATGCCGCGCGAAGGCGCTTCGCAAAAATTAGCAGCGGCTGTTTTGCTTGACTCGGCCGCCAAAAACAGGCAGCAAAACCAGGTCGGAAGGGCGACAACACCACTTTCCTGGCCGTGGACGAAGGCTGATTTGGCCAAAATCCACATCTCGTCGTTGGTTTTGAGAGGAATTGATTAACCAACTTTGTCCATATTTTGAAGCAATTGGCAACCAACTACAGACGCGGCAAACGCGTCGGGGACCACCTGGGATCACTCACAGAATGGTCGTCGCGGCTCTCAAGGCCACGTACGGGGAAACCGATTGAAGCGAGATTGGTTGCATGGCGTTGTTGAGTACACATAAAAAAAACCCGGGACAGCGTGAGGGCGGCGAGTTCGTCGATGCTCCGCGTTCCTCTTCCTTCAACGCTGGCCGGGTGGCCCGCTGGGTCGCACTGCCCTGCGTCAGCACTGCCATCGGCCTTTGGCTGATCGGCACCATGGCCGGCCTCAGTTCCGTCGGCGCCTCGCTGTCGGCGACTTCGGTTGGCCTGCCCCAGACGCTGTCCATGCCGGGATCGCTCGCACTTACCGATCCGCTGAAACAGCACTTCTTGAAAGCACCCTTCGTGCTGGCCAATGCCAATGGCGGCACTCAGGCCCTGCATGATCATTCGGTGCAGTGCGGTGCCAGCTGTTTCAAGCTGGCCAGGGTAAGCTCACGGGCGGAAAAGTCCGAACGCCTTGTAGCGCAGGCAAAGCCGATGCCAGCCGCCGTGAAGTCGAAGGCGCAGGAGCGCTTCGAACGCATGGAAGCGTCGCTTTCGCCGATGAAGCTGGCCGCTGCCTTTGCCGACGCCGGAAAGCCTGCCGCCACTGCCAACACGCGCCCGGTGATCTCCACCGTCGCACCGCGAATTGCCGAGGCGTCGCTGGTGCCGTCCGTCCAGGTCACGGCCAGCCTGTCCGATAACATGCCAGTTCCGGCGGCCGAACGTTTCGCCCGGCTGGATACCGGCTCGGTGGTCGTGCAGACCGCACCGCAGCCGATGGGCTTTGCCCAATCCGATACGCCGGACAATTCGCAGTTGGCGCTTGCCCTCGTGCAGTCGCTGCCGGCCGACGACGAGGCGTTCGCCTCACCGCTGCCGATCGAGGAATCGTCAGCCGATGTCGCGGTTTCACCCGTCGAAACCCAGCAGGATCAACCCGGCGATGCCGCCTCGCTGCCGGACGCGCTGACCGACGACGTGCCGTTGCCGACCCGCCGCCCGCAATTCGACCCGCCGCAGCCCAAAATTGTCCAGCAGCAGCCTAAGCCCGTTCAGCAGCCCAAATCTGTTCAGCAGCCCAAGCCCGCCCAGCAATCGAAGCCGGCACGCGAGACGGTCCAGCAGGCCCAGCCGGCAAAACCGACGCGGCAAGGCCGGCCGGCCGATGGCGGCGATGTGCTGGCCTATGCTAAGCCCGACACGCCTTCGGGCGGCCTTGGCAAGGCGTTCAGAAATCTGTTCAACTCGCCGGGATCCAGAAGCGGAGCCGGAAATGGCGTCGCCGTCTACGATATCAGCGCCGGCACCGTCTACATGCCTGACGGCTCAAGGCTCGAGGCTCATTCTGGCATCGGCGCCATGACGGACCAGCCGCGCTATGCCGACCAGAAGAACCGCGGACCGACACCGCCCAACACCTACAATCTGTCGCTGCGCGAGACGCGCTTCCACGGAGTGGAGGCCTTGCGCCTGACACCGGCCGATGGCCGCAACAAATACAATCGCGACGGCTTTCTGGCCCATACCTACCTGCTTCGAGGCCGCTACGGCCAGTCGAGCGGTTGCGTCGCCTTCAAGGACTATGCGCGCTTCCTCGCCGCCTACAAGAAGGGCAAGATCAAACGCCTTGTCGTGGTGCCGCGCCTGAACGGGTCGGCGACGCAGGTCGCATCAGCCGCCAGGGGCGTGTAGCGACAAGAGGCTTTCGGCCGCACCTTCCCGCCTGCTCCTGACAGCCTGCTGTCAGGAGCAGCGCTGTTCGGCACGCCTCTCCCCACCGCGCTCTTTCCATTTTGGCCAGGAAATCCCATATTCGGGACATGGCCAAATCCCCCGATAAGAAAACGCCGCCGACGGCGAACGACGACCGCGCCGCGCCGAAGCGGCGCAGCCCGCTGACCGATTTCCTCGACGCCTCCGAGCCGCTGCACAAAGGCGGTTTCGCCGAGATGCCGCAGCCGGAGCTGTCGGGCACGCCGCTGACCGGTTCGATCGCGGATTGGGCCGAGCAGATCGAGCAGGAAGCCGAAAACGAAGGACGTCTTGTCGGCAAGGGCGACGGCGGCAAATCGCCGAAGCCGTCGAAGAAGATACCCGAGCGCTCAAGCTCGCCGGGACGCAGTTCGCGCGGCACCTCGATGGGTGGCGCGGCGTCAGCCAGGGAGCGCACGGCAGCCGGCCTCAACCCGGTCGCCGGTCTCGACATCTCGCTGGAAGACGCCGAGACGATGGCCTCGGGCAGCGTCACCGCTACCGTCGCCGCGCTGTCGGCGCTGATCGAATCCGGCAATCCGCTGCACAAGGACGGCGTGCTGTGGACGCCGCACCGCCCTGCCCGCCCCGAAAAATCCGAAGGCGGCATTGCCATCAAGATGGTTTCGGATTTCGAGCCGGCCGGCGATCAGCCGACCGCGATCAAGGATCTGGTCGAAGGCGTCGACAACAACGACCGGACCCAAGTGCTGCTCGGCGTCACCGGCTCCGGAAAAACCTTCACCATGGCCAAGGTGATCGAGGAGACGCAGCGCCCTGCCTTGATCCTGGCGCCGAACAAGACGCTGGCGGCGCAGCTCTATTCCGAGTTCAAGAAATTCTTCCCGGAAAACGCCGTCGAGTATTTCGTCTCCTACTACGACTATTACCAGCCGGAAGCCTACGTCCCGCGCACCGACACTTTCATCGAGAAGGAATCCTCGATCAACGAACAGATCGACCGCATGCGCCACTCGGCGACGCGTTCGCTGCTCGAGCGCGACGACGTCATCATCGTCGCCTCTGTGTCCTGCATCTACGGTATCGGCTCGGTCGAAACCTATACGGCGATGACCTTCCAGATGCAGATCGGCGACCGGCTCGACCAGCGCGCGCTGCTCGCCGATCTCGTCGCCCAGCAGTACAAGCGGCAGGACATCAACTTCGTCCGCGGCTCGTTCCGCGTGCGCGGCGACACGATCGAGATCTTCCCCGCCCACCTGGAAGACCGCGCCTGGCGCATCTCGATGTTCGGCGACGAGATCGAGCAGATCACCGAGTTCGATCCGCTGACCAGCCAGAAGACCGGCGAGCTGAAAAGCGTCAAAATCTACGCCAATTCGCACTATGTGACGCCGCGCCCGACGCTGAACCAGGCGATCAAGTCGATCAAGGAAGAGCTCAAGCACCGGCTGGTCGAACTCGAGCGCGCAGGCCGCCTGCTCGAGGCGCAGCGGCTGGAACAGCGCTGCCGCTTCGACCTCGAGATGCTGGAAGCCACCGGTTCCTGCGCCGGCATCGAGAACTATTCGCGCTATCTCACCGGCCGCCAGCCGGGTGATCCGCCGCCGACGCTGTTCGAGTACATTCCCGACAACGCGCTGGTCTTCATCGATGAAAGCCATGTCACCGTGCCGCAGATCGGCGGCATGTATCGCGGCGACTTTCGCCGCAAGGCGACACTGGCCGAATACGGCTTCCGTCTGCCGTCCTGCATGGACAACCGGCCGCTGCGCTTCGAGGAATGGGATGCCATGCGTCCGCTTTCGGTCGCCGTCTCGGCGACCCCTGGCGGCTGGGAAATGGAGCAGGCCGGCGGCGTCTTCGCCGAACAGGTCATCCGCCCGACCGGCCTGATCGATCCGCCGGTCGAGGTTCGCCCGGCCAAGACCCAGGTCGACGATGTCGTTGGCGAAATCCGCGACACCACCAAGGCCGGCTACCGCACGCTGGTCACGGTGCTGACCAAGCGCATGGCCGAGGATTTGACCGAATATCTGCATGAGCAAGGCATCCGCGTCCGCTACATGCACTCCGACATCGACACGCTGGAGCGCATCGAGATCCTGCGCGATCTGCGCCTCGGCGCCTTCGACGTGCTGGTCGGCATCAACCTGCTGCGCGAAGGCCTCGACATTCCCGAATGCGGCTTCGTCGCCATTCTCGACGCCGACAAGGAAGGGTTTCTGCGCTCGGAAACCTCGCTGATCCAGACCATCGGCCGCGCCGCCAGAAACGTCGACGGCAAGGTCATCCTGTATGCCGACCAAGTCACCGGCTCGATGGAGCGGGCGATGGCCGAGACCAACCGCCGCCGCGAAAAGCAGGTGGAATGGAACGAGGCCAACGGCATCACCCCGGAATCGGTCAAGTCGCGCATCTCCGACATTCTGGATTCGGTCTACGAGAAGGACCACGTCCGCGCCGACATTTCGCAGTTCACCGACAATGCCGGCGCCATGATGGGCAACAACCTCAAGGCCCATCTCGACGCGATGGAAAAGCAGATGCGCGATGCCGCGGCCAATCTCGACTTCGAGAAGGCGGCTCGTATCCGCGACGAGATCAAGCGTCTGCGAGAGATGGAACTGTCCATCTCCGAAGACCCACTGGCCAAATACGCCGATATGGAAAGTCCTGCCTCAGGTCGCGAAAAGGGCAAGCACAACAAGGGCGTGGCCAAACATCGGACAGCAGAGGAACAGGAGCGTTTCCGCAAGTTCGACGAAGCCCGTGCCGCCGAAGAGGCGGCCAAGGCTGCGCGGCCCAACCTCTTCCGCAAGCCTGATCTCGACGAGATGGGCGCCGATGGCGCCGTACCAGTGAAAAAACCGCTGTTTTCGAAACCCTCGATCGACGACATGGGTCCGGGCACCGACATGCCGACGCCGGCCGGCGCGGTGTCGCGCTCGTTGTTCAAGAAACAGTCGGCCGAAGAGGCGCATGGCTCCGATTTCGGCATTCCCGGCGAGCCGGTCAAGCCGCTGTTCAAGAAGAACTCGCTTGATGAGATGACCGTGCGGCGCACGGAAAAGCCGGTCGAGGGAAAAGTGCCGGCAAAGCCACAGCCGATCTCCCCCCAAGTGGGGGAGATGTCCGGCAGGACAGAGGGGGGCACAAAGGAACGCGACGGCAAACCAATCGTTCGCCAGCGCGCCGGCATCGGCTCGTATGAAGACGCGGGAGATGCCCGCCGCGAAAAGCGTCGGCCGGGAAAGACAGGTAGGCCGGGGCGGTAGGAAGCTGCAGCATCGAGCCTGCGATCGGTTGCGGATTTCAGATGCCGCCGCTTAGAATAGGTGATGGTCGTCGTTCGCAGACTTGATGAAGAGGAGTTCAAGGCTTGCTTTGCCGAGCCGATGACGAATATCACCGCGACGGCGAATGCTGTCGTAGACATATGGCCCTATGTCGACGCGCTAAATCTGGACGAAGTCGGCGTGCCCTATTTGAACGACGTCCACTATGTTTACCGGGACGTTCAAAACCGGTTTGATCAAGTTTTGATTGGCACCGGCAGGTTCAACGCCCTGCTTGTGATCGTTGTCGATCTCGGCAGAAGCGCGGTGTTCGGCATTTCCTACTCGATCTCAACAAAGAATATGGACTAAGCGGCGGTTACTTGAGACCTGTCTGATCCGGCCCTTTGACCTGTGAAGCTCAATCAATCAGCTGGGTAGCACAATGGTCAGGGCAGGCGGAATATGCTCCCTGCGACGGGATATCCAGCCAACCAAGGTTTGATCGATGCGACAGCGAGGCAAACTCCATATTCTCCCCCTAATCTTAGGTAGCAAAGACACGCCTTTGCGGGCCGGAGCTGATCTCGGTCCGGTCGAGAAACACCTTGGCTTTCCTAAATGGTTGTATGTCTATCAGGATCAGCCGTGCGGCTTTCTTCTGGGTTATGGCGATCTGGAAATCGACATTTTGACCAGGCGCAATCGAGCACGCGTCCATCGCATCAGCATCAAACTTTGGGACATGCCTGATGTCCCCAAGCCTTTGCCTTTGAAATGGAGCGGCAACAGCCAAATCGATCTCGATGGCTTTAGCCCGGCAATGACGATTTCGGCCGCCAGGACGCTCCTCGCAGGTCTAGGACTGCATGCCGAGGAATATAAGGTGGAAAGCGTATCTGAAACTGTCCGCCGGCTCGTGCTCCCCCACGCCGAGCTTCATTTCTTCAAGGGACCGGAAGAACCGATCCTGATGGAGTTTCACTTCCTGACACCGCAGGAAATCCAGGGAAATAAGGGGGACTGGGTAATCCGCCGCGAGACTAAGGCCGGCCTGCAGAGGACACACTTGCCAGCGGCCCCACCTTTGGTGTAGCCAGTCCACACACTCGAACGTTTTGAAAGGAGGGCTCACGTGTTTACGTTTCATCGTCACCATCGTCAGCGTGGCCCGATTTCTGCCCTGCGAGCTTGCTTGCAGGGCTGACCAGGGACGGTCCGGGTTTTCCCGCTTCGATTTTTTGGTCTGCCCTTCGTGGTTTTGCAACGCCGAGCCTGATGGCCAGCCTGCGCACCGTCAAAGTGCATTGAACCGGACTTTTCCTCCGGCAAGACCAGAGAAATCAAAATGGCCCTGATCAGCCTCAAATCCCTCGGCGTCACCATGAGTGCGCCGCTGTTTGCCAATCTCGACCTCACCATCGGCTCCGGCGACCGGCTCGGCATTGTCGCCGCCAATGGCCGCGGCAAGTCGACCTTGCTGAAATGCCTGACCGGCGAGATGGAGCCGACCTCCGGTGACATCACCCGCACGCGCGGCCTGCGCGTCGGTCATGTCGAGCAATCCGTTGCCCCGGCCCTTCTCACCCGCAGCTTCCATCAGGTAGTGGCCGACGTCTTGCCGCCCGAGCAGGCTGAAAGCGAGCTGTGGCGCGTCGACGTGGTTCTCGATTCACTCGATGTGCCGGAGCCCATGCGCGAGCGGCCAATGCAGGCGCTGAGCGGCGGCTGGCAGAGACTGGCGCTGATCGCCCGCGTCTGGGTGACAGATCCGGACGTGCTGCTGCTCGACGAACCGACCAACCATCTCGATCTGGCCCGCATCAGCCAGCTCGAAACTTGGCTGAACACGCTGCCGCGCGAAGTGCCGGTCGTCATCGCCAGCCACGACCGGGCCTTCCTCGACGCCACCACCAACCGGACGCTGTTCCTGCGCCCTGAACAGTCGCCGGTGTTTGCTCTGCCCTACTCCCGCGCCAGACAGGCGCTCGACGACGTCGATGCTTCGACGGAGCGCAAGTTCCAGCGCGACATGAAGGTGGCGCAGCAATTGCGCCGACAGGCGGCCAAGCTCAACAACATCGGCATCAATTCGGGCAGCGATCTGCTGACGGTCAAGACCAAGCAACTCAACCAGCGGGCCGAAAAACTAGAGGAAGCGGCGAACCCGGCGCATCGCGAGAAGTCGGCGGGTGCCATAAAACTGGCCAATCGCGGCACTCACGCCAAAGTGCTGATCACGCTCGACGACGCGGCTGTCGAAACACCCGACGGCACACTGCTGTTTCAGACCGGCAGGCGCCATATCTGCCAGGGCGACCGCATCGTGCTGCTCGGCCGCAATGGCGTCGGCAAGTCGCGCTTCGTCACCTTGATCCGCAATGCCATCATCGAACCGGACACGTTGCGGAATGTGAAGGTGACGCCGTCGACCGTGCTCGGCTACAGCGACCAGGCGCTGTCCGGCATCAGCGGCGACGACACGCCGCTGGCGATGGTCTCGCGCCGCTACGATGTCGGCGAGCAGCGCGCACGGTCCTTGCTGGCCGGCGCCGGCGTGGTCATCGAGATGCAGGAGAAAAAGATCGGCGTGCTGTCCGGCGGCCAGAAGGCGCGGCTGATGATGCTGGCCCTCAGGCTCGCCGATCCCAACTTCTATCTGCTCGACGAGCCGACCAACCATCTCGACATCGACGGCCAGGAAGCGCTGGAAGCGGAACTGCTGGCACATCAGGCAAGCTGCGTGCTCGCCTCGCACGACCGCTCCTTCATCCGCGCCATCGGCAACCGCTTCTGGCTGATCGAGAAGCGGAAGCTCACCGAAGTCGAAGACCCGGAGGATTTCTTCCGCTCGGTGGTTGAAACGGCAGGATGAGGCCAACGGAGTCGACTGGCATGTAAATTATTTGCTTACAGACCTTGTTTTTTGTAAGCAATCTGTTTACATATACCGATGATCAAGTCCTTCAAGACAAGGCGCTGTCGGACCTCTTTCAAACTGGAAAGACCGGCAAGATCGACGCCAAGATGCACAAGCGCATTCTTGTCCGGCTTGACCGCCTGGAAGCTTCGGAGAAGCCGGAGGAAATGAACCTTCCCGGCTTCGATTTCCACCCGCTGAAAGGCTTCGATCCAATCCGCTACACGGTCCACGTCAACGGCCCGTGGTGCATCACATTCGAGTTCGACGGCAAGGATGCCGCCCGCGTCGATTTCGAGCAATATCACTGAGGCGGCCAGACTGGAGAAGTTCGACTTATGACCGTGCACGAGCCGACGCGTCCTATTGAGCGTTGTCCCTCCCACCCAGGAGCGCTGCTTGAGGACATTATCCCGGCAACTGGCAAGACCAAGGTGGAAATTGCAAATCTGCTCGGGATCTCCCGGCAGCATCTCTATGACATCATCCGCGAAAAGAAGCCGGTTTCACCGGCTGTGGCCGCTCGCCTTGGCAAGCTGTTCGGCGACGGAGCCGCGATCTGGCTTCGAATGCAGGCGGCTTTCGATGCCTGGCACGCAGAGCGTGAGGTTGATGTTTCAGCGATCCCTACGCTCAGGGTTGCGTAGGTCCGTACGGCAGCATTCGAATAGACCATCAGACGCCACGATAAAAAAATTTCGACGGTCTGTCGGATAGCCTCAGCCAGCCCCGTCCTTGGGATGCCGACACGATGATGCCGGCGCCAACCCAGGGAGAATTATCATGTCGGTTCTTTCATCCATCGGTCGCATCGCAACCCGGTATGCGGCAGCGCGCGCTCGTCACCGCAGCGAGCGCATCCTGCTTTCACTGCCTGCCTCGCTGCGCAAGGATATCGGTTTTCCGGACGTCTTCGACGCGCAGAACGGCCGCCGCCCCTGACCTCGCGAGGCGCCAGTCAGTCATGCGTATCGCCTGAAAGCGGTGTCGCCTGCATCGATACGCGTTTTTCGAAAGCCTCGAACCAGTGCGTCAGCCGCGCCCGCGAGCGAAAAGGCGGCAGGTGTCGGAACGCCATCCAGGACAGCGTGGTGGCCAAGGCGATGTGGCCGACATGGAGCGGTGCCTCGTCGTCCAGCGTACTTTCGATCCAGTCGTAGCTCGCCTCGATCTTTTCCCGGTATCCGTCGGCGAGAGCGCTATAACGCAGCTGTTCGGGTCTTCTTTCCGTCTCCCAGCGCAAAGCGATGCCTGTCTGCGCGAGGCCCTGGGCGACCGACTGCAGCCGCAACGCCTGCCAGCGCGCTTCGCCATCTTGCGGCAGCAGCTTGCGGCCGTCATGCAGCGTGTCGAGATAGGCGCAGATGACATCGGAGTCGAAGATCGGCGACGCGTCGGGCCGCAGCAGCACCGGTACTTTGCCGAGGGGATTTTCGGCGTAGACGCGAGCATTGTGCAAGGTCGGACTGGTCTCGTGATGAATGACCTCGAGCCGATCGGCAATGCCGGCCTCATGAGCGAAAACGAGCGCTTTGCGCGCAAAGGGTGAATGGGTCTGATAGTAGAGGATCATTGTCATCTCGGGGCTGAAGCGGCGTTCGCGTGATCCATCTGTTCTAGCCCGCGAGCAGCGAGAATTGCGCTCTGATTGGGGGCCGCCGACGCAAGTTCGTTTCACGTCTCTCGTTCAGCTGCCGGCTGCCTGGCCAGTCCAGGGCCGGTCGGCCAAAAAAATCTCCCGGCCATGTAGGATCGCCGCCGCCTCATCCGTCCTTTGGCTCGCAACGCCAAACGCAAAGAGGAACAACAAATGACTGACCAGACCCCCGTTCAGCCCGCGGCCAAAGTGCTCGGCGGATTGACCCCCTATCTGCAGTTGGATGGCGCCTTCAAGGCTGCCGAATTCTACAAGAAGGCCTTCGGCGCGGAGCAGGTCTTTGCCTATCCGGCGGACGAAAAAGGCCGCACCATGCACATTCACCTCTACATCAACGGCTCGACGCTCATGCTCTCCGATTTCTATCCGGAAAACGGAATGCCCGCCGTCAAGCCGCAGGGTTACACAATGCAGCTTCACCTCGGCAGCGACGATATCGAAGCCTGGTGGAAGCGCGCCGTCGATGCCGGCTGCGAAGTCGCCGTGCCGCTCCAGGTCATGTTCTGGGGTGATCAATGGGGCAATATGCGCGACCCGTTCGGCGTCGAATGGGCGATGAACGCGCCGGTGAAGAAAGCCTGATCTGCCGCCGATGGCCCGAGCCCCTCACCGGCCAGCGCCGGTGAGGCCCCGTGAACTTCCAGGAGGAGATCCAAAATGTCCTATGTCGATGGTTTCGTACTTGCCGTATCCAAGGCAAAACTCGATGACTACAAGAAGCTGGCCAACCTCGCAGGGCCTATCTGGAGGGAACATGGCGCGCTCGCCTATGTCGAATGCATCGGCGACGACGTGCCCTATGGCGAGGTCACGTCCTTCCCGCGTGCCGTGCAGGCCAAGGACGACGAGATCGTCGTCTTCGCCTGGGCCGTCTATGAGTCGCGGGAGAGCCGCGATGCCGTCATGGCCAAGGTGATGGCCGACCCGCGCTTGAAGGCCGATTGGGCGGACATGCCGTTCGACGGCAAGCGCATGATCTTCGGTGGCTTCAAGCCATTCATTGAGCTTTGAGCAGCCGGTAGCGATTAGAAGAAGCCTCAGCTTCGTCATCCTAGGGCGAAGCAGGAGCGAAGCTCCGTCGCGAAGCCCCTAGGATGACGACGCGGGTGCTTAGGCCAATCTCTAAGGCCACGCGATCAGCTAGATAGCGTTGCACTAATCCAGCTTGTCCAGCAACGGCTTGAGCCGGTCTCCATAGCGCTTCCACAGATCGACCGACCCCTGATACATCGGCTGGCGCACCTGTGCGGCTGAAGCCGTGCGAACCGGTCGGTCGGTTTCGTGGAACGATAGTGCCGCATCGTCCCAAGGCAGGCCGAGATGAGCGATCAATGCCCGCGTCTGTCCGTCCTGGTCGGCGACAAAATCCTCGTAGCGTACATCATGCACAACGCCCGGCAGCACCGTGTGCCAATGCTTCATGATGTCGGTGTAGAGATTGTGGAAGTCGGCGAGCTCGCCGAGATCGTAGCCATAGCGATGGCTGTCGCCGCGGAAATGCACCTTGTAGATCGACAGGCAGGTGGCCGCCGCATCGCGCGCGCAGTGGATGATCCTGGCCTTCGGCATCATCATGTGGATGAAGCCGACAAGCAGGAAGTTGCCTGGCATTTTGTCGGTGACGTGACGCATGTTCGGATAGCGGGCATGCAGCATGTCGAGATAGGCTTGGCCTGCCTCGGCAAAATCCGCATCGCCCATATCCGATACGCCCCATGGGAAGCCACCCGGCATGGTCGCCGGGAACTGCTTGCCGACCGCCTTCTTCAAGATGCTGAGCTCGCCTGCGCCGTAGACCTGCGGATGGCTGGCAATGATCTGCTCGACCAGCGTCGTGCCCGAACGCGGCATGCCGACGATGAAGATCGGCGTGTCGTCGCTGATTGAGCTGGACCTGTGCTTCTCGAAGAAGCCGGCATCGAAGGTGGCCTTCATCGCTTCGAACTCGGCCCGCGTCCTGGCCTGGTCGTAGTCGATGCCTTTGCGGCGGATCGCATTGCCTTCGGCGAAATAGTCGAAGGCCCGGCCATAATCCCTGAGATCGTCATTCGCCTTGCCGAGTCCGAAGGACAGCTGCATGCGTGCCAGGCTGTCCTGCGGCGCTTTGGCATGCTGGGCCTCCATGCCCCCAAGCTCGCTGTCGCGCTCCTTCTGGCGCTTGACCTGCGTCAGCATCAGCCAGGCTGTGGCCATGGCGGGGTTGATCGCCAACGCCTGCCGGAACAGGTCGGCCGCCTCGTCGAGCTTGCCCTTTTCCATCAACCCAACGCCGAGCCCGTGCAGCAGGTCGGCATCCTTGGGCCGGATCGTCAGCGCTTCGCGGAAGACGGCGAGCGCCTCATCCAGCCGCCCGGCTTCCTGCAGGGTTTCGGCAAGCCCGATGCGGGCGCGCACATGAAATGGGTTGCGTGCAACCGTGCCGCGATAAATCTCTTCGGCCTCTTCGAACTGGCCGACCTGCTTCAGCGATGAGCCTAGATTGTCGCGCGCCGCGAGCTGGTCCGGCCGCAGATCCACCGCCCCGCGGAAGAAATCGATGGCCGCAGCAGGGCGGCCGAGGTCGCGCATCACCGTCCCGAAATTGTTGAGGAAATCGGGATTCGTCGGCTGCAGGCTCACCGACCGTTCGATGAGATCCAGCCCTTCTTCGCTGCGCCCGGTCTGGTGCAGCAGCAGTCCCAGGAAATGCGCGGCGGCGGCGTGCTTGGGCTGACGCGCCAGCACCTGCCGGTAGATCGTCTCAGCCTCTTGCCGGCGCCCGGCCTGATGCAGTTGCAACGCCTGCTGCACATACTGGTCGAGGCCCAGCGGCGGCTGTCCGCCTGCGCCAGACCTGGCTCCCGCACCCGCCGCTCGTCTTTGATCTCTGTTGATGGGAAACCTGCCGTGTTTTGTCCGCCTGTGGCGATCTAAGCCATCGGCGCCGCAGGTTCAAGGCTTCGCCTGCTGTCTCGTCCTTTCGTCGGTGCGGAAAGATCAAATCAGGCGATTGGTCTCGGCAACCTGCCTGGCACGCCGGACCGTTCCATCGGTGTCGGCGATCCTTCGCTTTGCCGCCTCGTCACTTCTGACAGTCAGCCGCGGCGACAGGACAACCATCGGCTTTGCCATTACCGGCTTTGCGACCGGCGTGATCGTTACGGGGGTGCCTATTGGCGTCTTTACGGACATCACGAGGTCTCCTTCTTCAATTCACAAGAAAAATGAAAATACCGGGAGAATTATTCCCGCTAAGCTTCAAACAGTTTTTGAATTGTATGAATTTGTATCATCATTTTTCTGATAGTTACAGCGCGCAATTTTTTGAATGAAACCCAATTTTATTTTAAAACGCCTTGATTAAATTACAACAAAGGCCTATTTGTACAGGATCGCTTTGGGCCAGAATTGGCATCTCGCGGCGTCAGAGGTTCTCGACCCGCCAATCTCATTCCAAATCATCGATACCGGGCGCGCGGCATATTCGCTCCGCGCGACCATTCTCATTCTTCGAAAGACCGACATGAACACCGGAACCGTGAAGTTCTACAATGGCCAGAAGGGCTTCGGCTTCATTCAGCCGACCGAGGGCGGCAAGGACGTCTTTGTCCATGTCAGCGCACTGGAGCGCGCCGGCTTCCCCGGCCTCGCCGAAGGCCAGAAGCTGCAGTTCGAGTTGGAGCGTGACACCAAGGGCCGCGAGTCGGCCGCCAATTTGCAATTGATCTGATCCGGCCGAATTCGATGAACGCTGACCACGGATGTACTGGCAGCTCTCGAAAGCGGCTTATTTCCAGCGACAGCCGGAAATAGGAAAGCGGGGCTCGTCCCCGCTTTTTTGTTTTCAGGACCGCTGCTTTGCATAGGTAGACAATGCCGGACCGCACCACCCACTCCATCGCGCACTTCACCGCACCTTTCGTGCTCGGCGGACTGGAAGGGCAGCTGCCGGCCGGCGACTACGACATCGACCACGACGAAGAGCTGATCGAGGGCATGTCGCGGCTTGCCTGGCGCCGCGTCGCCACTTTCATCCATCTGCCGGCAAGGGCAGCGAAAAACCCGCCCACCAGCCAGCTTGTCGCCATCGATTACCTCGAACTCGAAACAGCGCTGAAGCGCGACAGGGAGAATGCAGCATGATCCGTTTCCAGCAGAATGCGCGCCCGCGCACCGACACGCCCGCGCACCAGTTTTCGATCGGTCAGACCGTGCGCATGAAGAGCCGCACCGGCCTCGTCCAGAAGACCGCCGAACTGTTCCAGATCAAGAGCAGGCTGCCGGTCAAGGATGGTTCGCCGCAATACCGCATCCGCAGCGAGCAGGAGACCTATGAACGGGTCACCACCGAAGACAATCTCGAACCGGCAGATCCGGTTGTTGCCGGCAACCCGGTTGTTGCCAGCAACCCGCTCATCTGAGACCCCACCGCCAACACTGAAGCAGGAGCACGACATGTCCAAAGGTCAACAGCGAAGCAACCGCGAAACGCGCAAGCCGAAGAAGGACAAGGTCGTGGCCAAGCCCGCCTCCCCGTTCGGCTCCTCGGTCAAGCAGGCGGAGAGCAGCCTGAAGCCGAAGTCGAAGGGCTGACAAACTGGAGGGCGCGCCTCGTGCGCCCTTTCCGTCGTCCCTCTGTGAGGGGACGAATTGACTGGACAGGCCTGCGCAATGCTCTGCCACGGAGGCGCGCTTGAATTTCGTCATCGAGTTCTACCGGTCGCGCGACGCCGACGAAGCCACTCTCGACAAGGTATCACTGGAGGCGCCGAACCTGCGCGCCGCGCTGCAGGGCGCCACCGCGCTGTTCCACACGCTGGCCATGCCGCAAATCCCCGATCGCCTGCGCATCTGCGACGACAATGGCTGCGAGCTTTACGCCGGCCCGGCCGACGGCGCCTATCCGGTTTAGAGCGGCGGTGCTGCCCCACGACTCCATTAAAGTTCACGTAAGATCGAGGCCCTAAGATCCGCCTGAACCGGGCCGCTGCCACGATTGGTGGCCGAGACGTTTGCGGGCGACCACCCACGATCGCCGCTCATACCCGAAGGCAGGAGGCGCATGGACAGGTCGCGCATCATCGTGACGGCGGTGGTGTTGGCCATGCTGGGCGCCATCGTACCGATAGCGGCTATGTTTCATCTCGCTTGGCTTCAGGCCGTCCAAAAGGAACATGAGCGGCTGCAGTTGTTCGCCAGCCGCGCCATCGCCAGGGCCGACATCTCGCTCAAGGATGCGACCGTCGCCTTGCGGCAGATCGACCAGTTCACCGGCGTCCGCTGTTCGGCGGACCATATAGCCCGCATGCGGCAACTCACCATCAACACGCGCCCGATCGAAGAGATGGGCTATTTCGAAAATGGCCTGCTCAAATGCTCTTCCTGGGGACTGACTGAAGGGCGCGTTGCGCAATCCATCCCGGACTTCACCACCAGGGACGGCATTGCCGTCACCGCCCGCATGCAGCCGGTGATGAGCGAGGACCATTTTCTGATGGCGCTGCAATACAGGGACCACAATGTCCTTGTCGATCCGGTACGCTTTGTCGACGTCATCGTCGATCCCGGTGTCCAGCTCGCTTTGACGACGCAAACGGGCATCCTGCTTGGCGCGCTGAACGGACCGGATCCCGCCCGCATCGAGAAGATCGTCGCCGGCCCCGGCGAAGGCATCGATGACGATCTCCTGTTTGCCACCGCGCGCGAGACGGGCTGGATCGCTGTCGCCACCGAACCGACAAGCCAGATCCTGGGCAGCGTTCGCCAGCAGCAATTCCTGCTGCTCCCGCTCGGCGCCTTCATGGCCGCCTTCATCATCGGCATGGTTGTGTGGCTGTCGCGAAGGCGGCTTTCGCCCTTGGGAGAATTGCAGATCGCCGTGCGCAAGCGCGAATTCATCGTCCACTATCAGCCGATCGTCGAACTCAGGACCGGCAATTGCATCGGGGCGGAAGCGCTGGTGCGCTGGAAGCGGCCGAACGGTTCCCTCGTCCGGCCCGATCTCTTCATTCCGCTGGCGGAAGAGAGCGGCCTGATCACGGCGATCACCGATCAGGTCATTGCGATGGTTGTGTTCGACCTGAACAGGCTTCTGGTCGCCGACCGCTCGCTTCACATCGCCATCAATCTCAGCGCAACCGATGTCGGCACCGCGCGGGTCCTGCCTATCATCGAAAAGGCGTTGCAGCACACCGGGATCCGGCCCCAGCAAATCTGGCTCGAGGCGACGGAGCGAGGTTTCGTCGATATCAACTCGGCCCGCTCGACGCTCGTTCGTGCCCGCGAACTTGGCCACGCAGTGGCAATCGACGACTTCGGCACCGGCTATTCCAGCCTGTCCTATCTCGAGGGGCTGCCGCTCGATGCGCTCAAGATCGACAAATCGTTCATCGATACGATCAGCACGAATTCCGCCACCAGTTCCGTCACCCCGCATATCATCGACATGGCCAAGACATTAAAGCTGAAGATCGTTGCCGAGGGCGTGGAAACGCAGGCGCAAGCCGACTACCTCGCGGCGCGCGACGTCGACTACGCCCAGGGCTGGCTTTTCGCCAGACCCATGCCCGCGTCCGAGTTCATCGCCTACTGTCGCCAGGTGAAGCCGACGGCTTGACGCCTGTCGTCCTCAACAAGGCGCATCGTTCTCAGCACGGCCCGTCACCAACGACGCGATAGTCCGCGGCGCGGGCTTCGCAGGAATTGGGGAAGGTGCGCATCTCGCCATGACGGCGGCCGCAGACCGGAGCATATTCGCGGGTGCAGAACGTCTGCTCTTCACCGCCACCGCCACCGCCACCGCCGCCGTCGCGGCACGGGCCGTCGCGCACGATGCGGTAGCCGGCCCGGTCGGCAAGACAGGCATTGGCGAAGGTCTGGCGGTCGCCGCCGCGGCGGGCACAGACCGGCTCGTACTGCTTGCTGCAATATTGCGGTTCGGGCCGTGGCGGACGCGGGCGCGGCCCTGGTCCCTCATCGACGACGACGGTGCAGGCGGCAAGAATTGCCGACAGCAACAGGATGGCAAAACCCTGCCGCGAAAAGATTGCCGCCAGAAATTTCATGATGATCTCCCACGATCGCGTCCCCGGTTATCGATCCTCGCCATTCCCTTGCCAAATGCAACCCCCCGTTTGGGCCCCGCAACGACGACGGCGCCTGGCCCGCAAGGGGGGGTAGCGCGCCGCCGATGTCTGGCCCATTCGTGGGCCGGCTCTGGCCGATGACCCGACCGGCAAGCAAGCCTATGCCGAGCCCATCGATGCCCAAGTCAGTCGATCCTTGCGTCGGGATGCGCCCAGTGTGGCGGCCCGCGGCGGTATCTTGCAACCATCACGTTTCCGTGCGATAAATTCCGTGTTCGGGCATTTGCGACCCGGAGAGCGGAACGTTTTGGACGACCTTTCCCCGATACTGTGAATCTCTGACGGCCCCGTTTTCGGCGGGGGGTTTGACCATGCGCCAATGCATGACTGCCGAAGCAACCACCGGGAACTGCCCTTTGCGCCAGGCGGCGGGCGGGACCACCAAAGACTGAACGGGTGAAGGAGTTTCCCCAATGGCCCAGACCGGCACCGTTAAATTCTTCAACGCGACCAAAGGCTTCGGTTTCATCACGCCCGATGGTGGCGCCAAGGATGTGTTCGTCCATATCTCCGCGATCGAAGCCTCCGGCTTGCGCACGCTCGTCGACGGCCAGAAGGTCACCTTCGACGTCGAGCCGGACCGCATGGGCAAGGGCCCCAAGGCCGTCAACCTCCGCGCAGCCTGAGCCATCGGCGCGCCGCATGTCACTCGGACGTGCGACGGAGGCTCCATGCCTGCACCTGGCCTGGAGAGGGATCTGAATTTTGAAAGGCGCGGCGATCTTCGTCGCGCCTTTTCCTTATCGAAGGCGCGGGCCGGTGATGTCGCCCAAGCCGCCAGGTTCTGGGCAACGACTTGCATAAAAACAAAGACCCAAAGCGCGCCGCAACGTGCTTTAGACGCCCGCAAAACTTTCCCTTGCCGATGACGCTAAAATAAAGGACAAATTTCCACTCGGGCATTTGCCGGCCCGAGACTGGAGTTTATGGGACAAAGGAGCTTCCCATGCCGCAGACCGGCACCGTCAAATTCTTCAACCATGCCAAGGGCTTCGGCTTCATCACGCCCGATGATGGAGCGAAGGATGTTTTCGTCCATATTTCAGCCGTGCAGGCGTCCGGTCTTCCCGGTCTCGAGGATGGCCAGAAAGTGTCGTTCGACACCGAGCCGGACAAGCGCGGCAAGGGTCCCAAGGCCGTCAACCTGTCGGTCGGCTGAGCCGGCTTCAAACCGGCGATCCCAGGCAGATCGCTCCCTTGAGAGCCTATGATTTTTGACGTCTGTTTTGAATAGACACGTAAAAATCCGTTCAGCCCCCGTTCAGCCACGGTCGCATATTAGTCTTCGGTAAAGCCGGACCGCATCCCCGAAACTACACGGGCCGGCACGAAGGAGATCGACATGAACCGAATTTTCAAAACCGCCGTCCTGGCCGCTGCCGTGGTCGCTACCACGCTCACCGCCTTGCCCGCCGCCAATGCGCGCGACTGGCGCCGTCATCATGGCCATCATGGCAACGGCGATGCCATTGCCGCCGGCGTGCTCGGCCTCGCGGCCGGCGCGCTGATCGGTGGTGCATTGGCCAATGACCGGCCGCCGCCCGGCGCTGACCGCTACTACGATGACGGTTACGATCGTGACGTGGTGATACGCCCGGCCCCGGTGCGCCGCTACTATGCGGAGCCGCGGGTGGTCTACGCCGATCGTTATGCCGAGCCGTGGACGCGTGACTGGTACGAATACTGCTCGGACCGCTACCGCAGCTTCAATTCCCGTACCGGAACGTTCACCGGCAATGACGGCGAACAGCATTTCTGCACTGCCAATTAAACCAAGGGCTTCCCTGCCCCCAAAACAGAAAAGCGCTGACCGCAAGGCCAGCGCTTTTTTGTTGTGGTCCCTACAATGTCAACGGTCGCTTGAGGCTGATGAAAACAGCTACGGTTCCGAGCCTGGTTCAAGTCAAAAAAGGGTTGGTCCGCCTCTCCTCGCCAAAACGTCCGCCGGGACCGTGGCCACAGATGAAGCCGATGTCGTCGCCGAGCGGCAGGAGCTTGTCCTTGATCGAAGCGATCAGCGCCGCGTGGTCGCCGCCCGGCAGGTCGGTGCGGCCGACCGAGCCGCGGAACAGCACGTCGCCGACATGGGCGAACTTGGCCGCGCGGTTGTAATAAACAACGTGACCTGGTGCATGGCCGGGGCAGTGCAGCACCTCGAACACATGGCCGCCGAACGACACGGTCTCGCCTTCGGCCAGGAACCGGTCGGGCACGCAGTTACGCGCTCCGGCGATGCCGTAGCGCTTGCCCTGGTTTTCCAGATTGTCGAGCAGCGACTTGTCGGCCTCATGCGGACCGATGATCTCGACGCCGAGCGCCTCCTTCAACTCCATTGCGCCGCCAGCATGGTCGATGTGGCCATGCGTTATCCAGATAGCCCCGGCTGAGATCGCATTGTCCTTCAGCACCGCCAGCACCTTGTCGATATCGCCGCCAGGATCGACGACGACGCCATGCTTGTCATCCATGTCGAACAGGATGGTGCAATTCTGCTGGAACGGTGTGACCGGCACGATGCCGGCATTGAGCTGACCCATGATCGTCCTTTCGATGTTCACGGGTGATGTAGAGGCGCGGACAAAGGGCGTCCACCCTCGAAAGACGAACATCGGTAGCTCCGAAAACGGAAATGGGCGGCCGAAGCCGCCCATTTGAAAAGACCGAAACGGCCTGCCTACTTCTTCATGGCGCCCATGACCGCGCCGAGAATGGCGGTCAAGATCGCGCCGCCGCCGGCGCCGCCGACGATGTTCTGCAGGTTCAGCGCGCTGCCGAGACCGCTCGTTGCTGCTGCCGCAGCCGCCGGATCGACCACACCGCCACCCAGCAGGCTGCCGAGGATCGCCGCACCGCCGACGCCGCCAATGGCTCCGCCCAGGATTTTGGGAAGCTGACCCATCGCCGCCGTCTTGAGCGCCGCACCGACCGCCTGACCACCGATGACGCCAGTAATCACCTGTATGATGATCGGAAGAAGCGTGTTCATGTCCATATGATTAGTCCCTCCATAGCTGTCAGCCTCCCGGGCCGACACCATCATGAGACGCCGAATTGGACGAAAGTCAAATGCAGAAACGCTGAAATAAAAGGGGCGGCCCGAAAACCGCCCCTACTTCCTAAAAAAGCTGTGACTTTCGTTATTCTGCGGCGATCGCGTGCTTGGGCTGAACGGCCGCAGAATAGTCATTCATAAGATTCTTGGCTATTTCGCCGACCTCGAATCGGTAAGGCCCGATCTCGGAAACCGGCGTCACTTCCGCTGCCGTCCCGGTCAGGAAGCACTGCTCGAAGCTTTCCAGCTCTTCCGGCAGGATGGCGCGTTCAATCACCTCCAAGGCGCGATCCTTGGCCAGCCCAATGACCGTGCGGCGGGTGATGCCGTCGAGGAAGCAGTCGGGCTTGGGTGTGTGAATCTTGCCCTCCTTGACGAAGAAGATGTTGGCTCCGGTCGCTTCGGCGACCTGGCCACGCCAGTCGAGCATCATGGCGTCGGCATAGCCCTTGGCCTCGGCGGCGTGCTTGGACATGGTGCAGATCATGTAGAGGCCGGCGGCCTTCGACTTGGAAGGCGCGGTGCGCGGGTCGGGCCGGCGCCATTCCGCCACATCGAGACGGATGCCTTTCAGCTTCTGCGCAGGATCGAAATAGCTCGGCCATTGCCAGATGGCGATGGCGCAGTTGATGCGGTTGTTCTGCGCCGAGACGCCCATCTGCTCACTGCCGCGCCAGGCAATCGGCCGGACATAGGCGTCCTGGAAACCCTGCTTCTTGAGAAGCGTGGAAGAGGCGTCGTTGAGCTCGGCCACCGAATAGGGGATATTGAAACCGAGCAGGCGTGCCGATTCATGCAGGCGCTCGGTGTGTTCGTTGAGCTTGAAGATCTCGCCGCCATAGGCACGCTCTCCCTCGAAAACGGCGCTGGCGTAATGCAGCCCGTGCGTCAGCACATGGATCTTGGCGTCACCCCATTGGACGAATTCGCCGTTCATCCAGATGAAGCCATCGAGTTGATCGAAGGGAACGGATGCCATGGTAACCTCCCACGGGCGGCAGCCCGGATAGTTGTATCGTTGTGTGTTTCGTGTCGGCCGCCCAAAGCGGCTTTTATGGTGGAGCGTAGGCGGATAATTGCGCTCTGGCAAACTTAGGAAATTCCGGAAAAACCGGCTTCCCTTGCCTTTTCGTTCGCAATCCGCCCAAAAGCTTGTCAAAAATTACCATTGCAGGGAAATTACGTCAATAGTACTGACATAATCTCTCTTTCCCACGGAGAAATAATGACGGATCGAAGCCCAGCCGCCGGAAAACCGATCAGGACCGCGATGTCGGTCGAGGACGGCATCGACTTCGCCATCATCGAGCTGCTCTTCTTCGCCTATCGTGACTTCACCTCCGATCCGGACCAGATCCTGGCCGACTACGGCTTCGGCCGGGCCCACCACCGGGTGCTGCATTTCGTCAACCGCAGGCCGGGCCTGACGGTCGCCGAACTGCTCGACGTGCTGAAGATCACCAAACAGAGCCTGGCCCGTGTGCTCAAGCAGTTGATTGACACCGACCATGTCGTGCAGTTGCAAGGTCCGCGCGACCGCCGCCAGCGCGAACTTTATCCGACGGCCAAGGGCCGTGCGCTGGCGCTGGCGCTGGCGCGGCCACAGTCGCGCCGCATCCATGCTGCATTGGGGGATTCCGGAGTAACCGAACGGACCTTGGTGGAACGGTTCCTCGAAGCGATGGTCAATCCGGAACTGAGGGCGCAGATCGACGTTGGGTCCGCAAAAATGTCAGGGAAAAGCCATGGAGAGCACTGAACGGGTCGATCACGCGGCCGCACCGGACGACGACGCGCCACACCTGCTTGTGGTCGACGACGACACCCGAATCCGCAATCTTCTCAAGCAGTATCTGACCGAAAACGGCTTTCGCGTCACCGTCGCCGGCAATGCCGGCGAAGCCAGGCGCAAGCTTGCCGGCCTCGACTTCGACCTTCTGGTGCTGGACGTCATGATGCCGGGTGAGACGGGCGTCGACCTGACCAAGTCGCTGCGGGCCGAAAAGAACGTACCGATCCTGATGCTGACGGCCCTGTCGGAGACCGACAGCCGCATCTCAGGGCTTGAGGCCGGCGCCGACGACTACCTGCCGAAGCCGTTCGATCCGCGCGAGCTGATCCTGCGCATCAACAACATCCTTCGCCGTGGTGGCCCGGCGACCACGCCCAAGGTCGAGCAGTTGGTCTTCGGCCCCTACACCTTCCAGATCGCCCGGCGCGAATTGAAGCGTGGCGGCGAGGCGCTGAAGCTGACCGACCGCGAACAGGAGATCCTGGCGATCTTCGCGGCAAGGGCCGGCGAGACGATACCCCGCCACGAGCTTGTCGGTGACGATTCGGAGGTCGGCGAGCGCACCATCGACGTCCAGATCAACCGGCTGCGCCGCAAGATCGAGCGCGATCCGTCCAACCCGGTCTGGCTGCAGACCGTGCGCGGTATTGGGTATCGGCTCAGCGTGGAATAGAATGCCGCCTGCGGCCTGCTGAGCGGCTGCGGGCAAGCGAAATGAGCGAATGGCAACCACGGAACTGGAACAGCCGGGCAATGGCGGCTTGAGCGCACGCGCCGCGCGGACGCTGAAGGCGGTGCCGCGCGCCTGGAACCGCTTCTGGCGCCTCGTCTCGCTCTATATGCCCAAGCGGCTCTATGCCCGCTCGCTGATCATCGTCATCGCGCCGATGATCCTGCTGCAATCGGTCGTCGCCTTCGTCTTCATGGAACGTCATTGGGCAACCGTGACGCAGCGCCTGTCGCAGGCCACCGTGCGCGACATTGCCGCCATCATCGACCTGATCGAGACCTATCCGCGCGATGCCGACTACACCAACATCATCCGCATCGCCCAGGACCGCATGCAGCTGAAGGTCGACCTCTTGCCGCCCGACCCACTGCCCGCGCCCGGTCCAAAGCCGTTTTTCTCGATTTTGGATGATGTTCTCTCGTCCGAGATCACCCGCCAGATCAACCGCCCGTTCTGGATCGACACGGTCGGCAACTCCAACATCGTCGAGGTGCGCGTGCAGCTCGAGGGCAAGGTGCTGCGCGTCTTCGTGCGCCGCAGCCAGGCCTATGCCTCCAACACCCACATCTTCCTGATCTGGATGGTCGGCACCTCGCTGGTGCTCCTGATGATCGCCATCCCCTTCCTGCGCAACCAGATCCGGCCGATCCTGATGCTCGCCGAAGCCGCCGAAAGTTTCGGCAAGGGCCGGCCGATGCCGCGCGACTTCCGGCCGCGCGGCGCCGAGGAGGTTCGCCGCGCCGGCTTTGCCTTCATGCAGATGCGCGAGCGCATCGAGCGCCAGATCGAGCAACGCACCGCCATGCTGACCGGCGTCAGCCATGACCTGCGAACCATCCTCACCCGCTTCAAGCTGCAGTTGGCGCTTTCCGGCGGCAAGGCCGAGACCAAGGCCGCGCTCGACCAGGACATCGACGACATGCAGTCGATGCTCGAAGGCTATCTCGCCTTTGCCCGTGGCGAGGCTTCGGAAGACGCCGGACGGTTCGATCTCGAGGCCTATTTCGAGAAGCTCGACGAGGAGGCCAGGCTGCGCAAGCGCAAGCTGTCGACGACGCTTGCCGGAGACCCCGACGTGCATGTGCGGCCGAACGCCTTTGCCCGGCTGATGTCCAACGTGATCGGCAACGCCTTCCGCTATGCCAAGACGGTGGAAGTCAACGCCACCCATGGCCGCGGCTCGCTGCTGGTCACCATCGACGACGATGGTCCGGGCATCCCCGCTGACCGGCGCGAAGACGTGTTCAAACCCTTCGTGCGGCTCGACGAGGCCCGCAACCTCGATGCCAGCGGCACCGGGCTCGGCCTGTCGATCGCCCGCGACATCGCCCGTTCCCATGGCGGCGACATCACCCTTGAAGACAGCCCGCTCGGCGGACTGCGCGCTGTCATCAAGGTTCCCGCATAACGGGGCACGATTCCGAAAAGTGGAAACCGGCTTCATCCGCCCGTCATGAAACCATGATCAAGAGCGTGCATGAAGCGCGCGACCTCAATCGATTCGGCCTTGCCGCCTCACTTCGACCCCGTGCCCGTCCGGGTGCGCTGGAGCGAAGCGAGAGCAGCGGGCTGGTCGCCGTTCCGGCATCGTCTCAAGGCAACCGTCGACCTTTCCTGCAAAGGGCCGCCATGCGCATATTGATGGTCACCGATGCCTGGCGGCCGCAGGTTAACGGCGTTGTCCACACGCTGGAGCGGCTCACCGAGACGCTGAAATCCTTCGATGTCGCCGTGGATTTCCTGACGCCGAACATCTTTCGCACCCTGCCCTTGCCGACCTATCCCGACATCAGGCTGGCGCTGACCACGCCCGGCCATGTCGCGCGCCTGATCGACGCCGGCAGAGCCGACCACATCCACATCGTCACCGAAGGACCGCTCGGCATCATGGCGCGGCGCTATTGCCGCAATGCCGGCAGGCCGTTCACCACCAGCTATCACACGCGCTTCCCCGAATATCTCAGCGCACGGCTGCCGGTGCCGGAAAGCTGGGCCTATCGCTGGCTGCGCGATTTCCACAATTCCGGCCAAGGCACGCTGGTCGCCACCCAGTCCCTCGCAGACGACCTCTCAGCGCGCGGCTTCACCAAGCTGCGGCCGTGGACGCGCGGCGTCGACACCGACCATTTCCGGCCCGACAAGAAGAAGGATCTCGGCTTCCCCGGCCCTGTCTTCCTCTGCGTCGGCCGCGTCGCCATCGAAAAGAACCTCTCCGCCTTTCTCGACCTCGACCTGCCGGGCAGCAAGGTGATCGTCGGTGAAGGCCCCGAGCTTGCCAGGCTCAAGGCAAAATATCCGCAAGCGCATTTCCTCGGCCATCGCCCCAACGACGAACTGGCCGAGATCTATGCCTCGGCCGATGTCTTCGTCTTCCCGAGCCGCACCGACACGTTCGGCAACGTCATCATCGAGGCATTGGCCAGCGGCACGCCGGTTGCCGCCTATCCGGTGACAGGGCCGATCGACATCGTCGGCGACGGCTTTGGCGGCGCGGTCTCCAACGATCTGCGCGAGGCCTCGCTTGCGGCGCTCAATGTAGACCGTGCCGAAGCCCGCGAACGTGCCATGCGCTATAGCTGGAAAGCCTGTGCGGAGATGTTTCTCGATACGGTCGAGGAAGCACTGGGCACAACGCGCAAGCTGGCGGCCTGACCAAAGGCTGGCGGCACCGTACTGTTCGACATCAGCAGCACGGAGGAAGCGCGAAGGAACGCGACGGTCGTTCCTCTAGCCTAAAACAACCGCCCGCCATCCTGCACCTTGCGCTCAATCGCGCCGAGCACCACAGCGCCCTCTTCGTCGGGAAAGCCGAGCGTCAGCACTTCCGACATGAATGGACCGATCTGGCGCGGCGGGAAATTGACCACCGCGAACACCTGCCGGCCGATCAGCGTCTCCGGTGTATAATATTTGGTGATCTGCGCCGACGATTTCTTGATGCCGATGCCGGGGCCGAAATCGATCTTCAGCTTGAATGCGGGCTTGCGCGCCTCGGGAAACGGTTCGGCCTCGACGATCGTGCCGGCGCGGATGTCGACACGATCGAAATCGGCAAAACTGATCTCGGGCTTGCGCTCGCTGTTCGAACTCATCTTGGTCTTGTCTGCCTCACGGGGACTCAGGCGTTGCCGTAGGTCTCGAACAGCACGCCGGCCAGGGCGTCCTTGGCCGAGGTTCCCGACCAGACGACGAACTGGAACGCCTGGAAATAGCATTCGCAGGCTTCCAGCGCCGACGACAGCAACACTTCGACCTGCTGGCTCGACGGCTCGACCCCGCCGGCCAGCAGCAGCGACTGGCGGAACATAATCGCGCCCTCCTGCTCCCAGAGGTCGAAATGGCCAAACAGCATCTGCTCGTTGATCAACGACAAGAGCCGCATCACTTCCAGCGCGCGGGTCTCCGGCACCTTGATGTCGAAGGCACAGGCCAGGTGCAGCGCTTCGAAATCCTCCATCCACGAAAAGGAGACGTGATAGTCGGTCCAGCTTCCGGCAACCGAGATCGAAATCTCGTCGTCGCCTGCCCGCTCAAAGGACCAGTCGTTGTTGTGGGCCACCTGCTCGATAACATCCACCGGATGGATTTCGCGGGAGAATTCGAGTTCGAGAAGTTCCATGGAATGCTTCCTGTCGTTCTGTACGAGCGCCGCCACACGCTCCGCGGGAGGGCACACACAACGAACAATCTTGTCTAGAACTCGGACGGCCAGGACTTTCCTGCGCAAAAGACTACTTCTCGACGCAAAGACCCCAGACCGGACCCCACCGCCCGGTCGCATGACCCTGCTCCGAATCATGCAACAAATTCAGTCTATTGATCGGGAGTCGCGTGAACAGCCCAATTTTTCGCACTGCGTCATTCGCATGTGGAAAGCCGCTGTCACAAAGATTCATGCAATGCCGTTAAGCGATTCACGGCAAAGCGCTTTTCAGGATCGGGCTATGTGGAAAAGTTTAACGATTATTTTTTTTTGCGCGGGGCTTGGCCGCCGCCGCCGGTGCGGCGTCACCGGCCAGTTCCGCAAGCTTCGCCTCGAGCACCTCGATACGGGCGGCAAGGCGGGTGTTTTCTTCTCGGGCCTTGGCGGCCATCTCGCGCGCGGCCTCGAACTCTTCGCGCTGCACCACGTCCATGGTGTTGAGGATGCGTTCGGCCTGGCCTTTGAAGGCGGTCTCCACCTCCCGGCGCACGCCCTGGGCAGCGCCGGCGGCATCGGTCATCAGCTTGGCGAATTCATCGAGAATGCGGTTCGGTCCGGTCGACATGGCAAATCCTCGCTTGCTCGAAATGAGGTAATGGCGCCGCGCGTCGAATGCAAGCATGTTGCGCCGCGCTGCGGCATCAAGTCGAGGGCGCCCACCTTGCCTTGACCCTGCCAAAACCCTGCCGCATGGTCCGCGCGCAAACGCGTTTCGCAATGAGAGTTCCCCGTTGAACGAATATTTCCTGCTGCCGCTGGCCTCCCTACCCTTCCCCAACATCAACCCGATCCTCATCCAGATCGGGCCGCTGGCGGTGCATTGGTATGGCGTCGGCTATATCGTCGGCATCCTGTTCGCCTGGTGGTATGCCAAGCGGCTCGCCTCTAATGCCAAGCTATGGCCGAACGGCGTCCTGCCGATGAAGCCGGAGGATCTCGACGACTTCATCGTCTGGGCGGCCATCGGCGTCGTGCTGGGCGGCCGCACCGGCTATGTGCTGTTCTATGATCTGCCACGCTACATCGCCCACCCGCTCGACATCTTGGCGGTCTGGCAAGGCGGTATGTCGTTCCATGGCGGCCTGCTTGGCGTCATCCTCGCCATGACGCTGTTTTCCATCAAGCGCGGCATCCGCATCTGGTCGCTGTTTGACGTCGTGGCGGCCGGCGTGCCGGTCGGCCTTGGCCTGGTGCGCGTCGCCAACTTCATCAACTCCGAGCTATGGGGGCGCCCGACCGACGTGCCCTGGGCTTTCGAATTCCCCAATGGCGGGCCGTTTGCCCGTCACCCGAGCCAGCTCTACGAGGCGCTTCTCGAAGGCGTGGTGCTGTTCCTCGTGCTGCGCATCCTCACCCATTCGCGCCTCAAGCTGAAGACGCCGCGCTTCGTCGGCGGCGCCTTCATCTGCGGCTACGGCCTGTCGCGCATTTTCGTCGAGTTCTTCCGCGAGCCCGACCAGCAGCTCGGCTACCTCCTCGGCACCAACTGGCTGACCATGGGCATGATCCTGTCGACGCCGATGGTGCTGGCCGGTATCTGGGCGATGCTGACCGCCAGGCCGGTGGCGCAGCCGCAGCCGGCATGACACGGCTGAAAACCCGCATCGTCGACCTGATCGAGGCATTGGGGCCACTTCCGATCAACGAATACATGGCGCTGTGCCTGTTCGACCCGGCGGACGGCTACTACACGACGCGCGAGCCTTTTGGTGCGGGCGGCGACTTCATCACCGCGCCGGAAATCAGCCAGATGTTCGGCGAACTGGTCGCCGTGTGGATGTACCAGGCGTGGCAGGCGAGCGGCCGGCCGCTGCCGGCCACCATCGCCGAGATCGGCCCCGGCCGCGGCACGCTGATGAAGGACATGTTGCGTACGCTGTCGCGGCTCGATCCTGATCTGGCCAGCGGCGCCACCTTCGCCATGATCGAGACCAGCCCGCGCCTGACCGAGGTGCAGAAGCAGACGCTTGGCGCCACACCCTTCGCGGTTGGCTGGCATGAAACCATCGAGACCTTGCCGCAGCAACCGCTGTTCATCGTCGGCAACGAACTGTTCGACGCCGTGCCCATCCGCCAGTTCGTCCGAGCCGGCACCGGCTGGCGCGAGCGCATGGTCGGCCTCGACGAGACCAACGACCTTTGCTTCTTCGCCGGCGCCGGTTCGGTCGACCCGACGCTGCTGCCCGCCGATGCCACTCAAGCGCCGCAAGGTGCGATTGCCGAAGTGGCGCCTGCCCGCACCGCGCTCATGGCAACGATCGCCGAGCGCATATCCAGGCATGGCGGCGTTGGCCTGTTTCTCGACTACGGCCATTTCCAGCCGGGTGTCGGGGACACGCTTCAGGCCTTGCGCAGCCACGATCACGAAGATGTGCTGGCCAATCCCGGTGAGGCCGACCTCACCTCCCATGTCGATTTCGCCGCCCTTGCCGCGATCGTGCGTGCACATGGCCTCGAAGCCCATCTGACGACACAGGGCGACTTCCTCCTCGGCATGGGTATCCTCGAGCGCGCCGGCCGGCTTGGCGCCGATGCCGGCCAGGCGGCGCGCGAAAGGATCGCCGGGGACGTCGAGCGCCTCGCAGGGCCGCAAGCCATGGGCGAGCTGTTCAAGGTGCTTGCGGTGCTACCCCGCGGCGTGGAGGTTCGGCCTTTCGCCGGGGCGGATTGACTTTTTACCGCCACCCCTCCCAATCTCCCGTCCGCGCTTTGCAGCGCCTGTTCTCGACCAAGCACCTTCTTCTTGACGAAACCGCCCACACGGACAACAACGCCCGCATGCTGAATCAGACCAAACCGGATCCCGTTCGGTCGCCGCTGCTGGACAAGGCGCGGGCACAAGGCATCCGCCACGGCTATTTCACCCGCGTCGGCGGTGTCTCCGGCGGCATCTACCAGGGCCTCAACATCGGCACCGGATCGAATGACGACCCGATGCTTGTGGCGCAGAACCGCGGCCGCGTCGCGGCATGGATGGGCGTGCCGGCGAGCCATCTGTTGACCGCCTGGCAGGTCCATTCGCCCGACGTCATCATCGCCAGGGAGCCCTTTGCCGGCGAGCGGCCCAAGGCAGACGCCATCGTCACCGACCGGCCGGGCATCGCCATCGGCGCTTCTACCGCCGATTGCGGTCCCGTGCTGTTCGCCGATGCGCAGGCGCGCATCATCGGCGCCGCGCACGCCGGCTGGAAAGGCGCGTTCACCGGCGTGCTCGAAAACACCATCCTGGCGATGGAAAGCCTCGGCGCCCGGCGCCAAAACATCGTCGCCGTGCTAGGCCCCTCCATCGGCCCGAAAAACTACGAGGTCGGCCCGGAATTCGTCGCCCGCTTTGTCGAAGTCGCCGCCGAAAACATCCTCTATTTCGCGCCGTCCGCCAATGCCGGCCATGCGATGTTCGATCTCAACCGCTACACGGTTGACCGGTTGGCCAAGGCCGGCGTGACGGCTGAGGGCCTTGACCGCTGCACTTACGCCGAGGAAGGCCTGTTCTACTCCTACCGGCGCACCACGCATCGCAAGGAGCCCGATTACGGCCGGCAGGTTTCGGCAATTGTCTTGGAGAGGGAATAATGGCGCTGCATTTTGAACGATCTGAATTTGACGCGCGGCGCGACCGGCTGGTCATCGAGATGGCCGAAAAGAAGCTCGACGCCATCCTGCTGTTCGCGCAGGAAAGCATGTACTGGCTGACCGGCTACGACACGTTCGGCTTCTGCTTCTTCCAGTGCCTGGTAGTGAAGGCCGACGGTTCGATGGTGCTTCTGACCCGCTCGGCCGACCTGCGCCAGGCGCGTCAGACCTCGATTATCGACAACATCGTCTTGTGGACGGACCGCAACGGCGCCAATCCGGCGGTCGACCTGCGCAATCTGCTCAACGAACTCGACCTGCTCGGCGCCCGCATCGGTGTCGAATACGACACCCATGGCCTGACCGCGTTCAATGGCCGACGGCTCGACGAACAGTTGCAGACCTTCGGCCAGATCGCCGATGCGTCCGGCATTGTCGGCCGTCTGCGCCTGTTCAAGAGCCCGGCCGAGGTCGCAAAGGCCGAGAAGGCCGCCAATCTTTCCGATGATGCGCTCGACGCGGCGCTGCCGCTGATCAAGCAAGGCGGCGACGAAGCCCTGATCCTGGCCGCCATGCAGGGTGCGATCTTTGCCGGCGGCGGCGACTATCCGGCCAACGAATTCATCATCGGCTCCGGCATCGATGCGCTGCTGTGCCGCTACAAGGCCGGCCGCCGCAAGCTCACCAAAAATGACCAGCTGACGCTCGAATGGGCCGGCGTCTTCAACCACTACCACGCACCGATGATGCGCACGGTGCTGACCGGCAAGGTGTCGAAGCGCCATCAGGAACTGTTCGACGCCGCCCGCGCGGCACTCCTGGCTGTCGAAAAGGCGATGACGCCGGGCAACAGCTTCGGCGACGTCTTCGATGCGCATGCCCGCACCATGGAGGCGCACGGCCTGACCAAGCACCGGCTGAACGCCTGCGGCTATTCAGTCGGCGCCCGCTTCACCCCGTCCTGGATGGACATGCCGATGTTCTACCAGGGCAATCCCGAACCGATCGCGCCCAACATGACGCTGTTCGCCCATATGATCATCATGGACTCCGATACCGAGACGGCGATGACGCTTGGCCGGACCTACCTGACCACCGAATCCCAGCCCAAGCCGCTGTCCCGCCATGATCTCGACTTGATCGTACAGTGAATCCACAGTGGGAGGCGTTCTTCGCCAAGGAGTTAGAAGGCAAATGAGACGATCGCATGTGACGACCGTGTCATTGCTTGTGGCATTGGCTCTTGCCGCCTGCACCAACGCAAAGGACGTGCTCGAACCGTCGGCGATCACGCCGCCGGCGACGTCGACCCAGACGCTGCCCGCCACCAGCACGGCGGGCGCTCCCGCAACCACCGCCGCACCGGTCACATCAGCCCAAAGCGCTGCCATCCTGTCGAAGACCCGCCTGCAGATCGCGCCGATCGTCGGCGCTTCGGTGGAAGCCGCGACACCTCTGACGGCGGAGTTGCAGACCCGCGCCAGGCAGCGCGGTATCACGCTCGCCGGCAGCGCCGACCAGACCGTGACACATGTGCTGAAGGGCTATTTCTCGACGATGTCGGAAGGCGCCGACATCACCGTCATCTACGTCTGGGATGTCTATGACCCCGCCGGCAACCGGCTGCACCGCATCAATGGTCAGCAGAAGGCCCCGTCGGTCAATTCCGGCGCCAGCGCGGGCGGCGACAGCTGGAAGGGGGTCTCGCCGGCCACCATGCAGACGATCGCCGACCAGACCATCGACCAATTCGCGGCCTGGCTCGGCGGCAAGGCGGGCTAGAGGCATCGGACCCAAAAGTGGAGACGGTTTTGGGAAAATCCGATGCCCGACGAGAAGAAGGGGCAGCGCAAGTCCGCTGCTCCCTGTTGCAGCCCGGCGATGGCGCGGAGCTTTCTTGAGTTTAGCCGGCGGATTCCCGATCTCGGCGCTTGCAATACCGGCGCGGGCCGCTAAAAGCCCGGTTAAAGGGCGCAAGCGAGTCCGTCAGGTCTCATCATCCTCCACCAGGAACCGTGCATGAAACTCTTCGCGGGCAATTCCAACAGGGTGCTGGCCGAAGCGGTCGCCCGGTACCTCAACGTCCCGCTGGGCAAAGCTACGGTCAGGCGCTTCGCCGACCAGGAAATCTTCGTCGAAATCCAGGAAAACGTGCGCGGCGAGGATGTCTTCATCCTGCAATCGACCTCGTTCCCAACCAACGATCATTTGATGGAATTGCTCATCATGATCGATGCCTTCATGCGTTCCTCGGCCAAGCGCATCACGGCGGTCATCCCCTATTTCGGCTACGCCAGGCAGGACCGCCGCGCCTCCGGCCGCACGCCGATCTCGGCCAAGCTGGTCGCCAACATGATCACCCGCGCCGGTGTCGACCGCGTTCTGACGCTTGACCTGCATGCCGGCCAGATCCAGGGCTTCTTCGACATTCCGACCGACAATCTGTTTTCCGTGCCGGTGATGGCCCGCGACGTGAAGGCCAAATACAAGCAGCTCGGCAACGTCGTGGTGGTCTCGCCCGACATTGGCGGCGTGGTCCGCGCCCGTGCGCTGGCCAAGCGCTTCGATGCGCAACTGGCCATCGTCGACAAGCGCCGCGAGCGTCCCGGGGAATCGGAAGTCATGAACATCATCGGCGCGGTCGCCGGCAAGGATTGCCTGCTTATCGACGACATCGTCGATTCCGGCGGCACGCTGTGCAACGCCGCCGATGCGCTGCTGGCCAACGGCGCCACCAGCGTCACCGCCTATATCACCCACGGCGTGCTGTCGGGCGGCGCGGTTGCCCGCATCAGCGGTTCGAAGCTCCAGGAACTGGTGATCACCGATTCCATCCAGCCCACCCAGGGCGTGCTCGATGCTCCCAACATCCGCGTCATCTCGATCGCCGACCTGATGGGCGAAGCCATTTCGCGCACCGCGACCGAAGAATCGGTGTCGAGCCTGTTCGACTAGAGCAATTCCAGGAAAAGTGTGAAGCGGTTTTCCGTCTAGAACCGCGTCAAAACAAAGAGTTAGAGCAGATCGCCGTTTCCGTGAAACGGTGAGATGCTTCTAGAACAGCACCTGCCGTTACGGCGCAGAGCTTTCCAACCGAACCGGCCCGATCAGGCGACGAGCGACCTCGACGCTCTCTCGTGCGCCGCGCATATAGCCGCGCGGCGAGGTCCCCAGCATGCGCTTGAACATGGTGATGAAGGCCGGCACGCTGTCATAACCGAGATCGAGCGCCACCCTGGTGATCGGCTCGCCGTCCGCCAGCCTGGGCAGCGCCGCGAACAGGCAGGCCTGCTGGCGCCATGTCGACAGCGACAGGCCGGTCTGGCGCTGGAAGGCGCGCGTGAACGAACGCCGGCTCATGCCGGCGGCATCCGCCCATTCATCGATCGTCGCGTGCGGCGACGGTGCGGCGACGAAGCGCCGGCACAGCGCCGACAGCCTCGGATCGGACGGGAATGGCAGCCCGAGAGGCCGTTCCGGCAAGGTCGGGATTTCGTGCAGCAAAAGGTTCATGATCAGCCCACCGCGTCCTTCCAGAACGCCGCCTTGCGGCAGCTTTTCCGATTCCACGATCAGGCTGTGCATCAGGTCGGTGACGCCGACGACGCGCAAGCCTTCGGGCAGCCCGGGGATCGCCTGTGGCATGACATAGACCGAACGCATCGAGACATCGCCCAGCATCTCGACGGAATGCTCGGTGCCGGCTGGAATCCACATCGCGTGGTCCGGCGGCACCATCCAGCGCCCGTAGCGCGTCGTCACCAACACCACGCCGACAAGCGCATGCAAGAGCTGGCTGCGGCTGTGGCGGTGCTGCGGCACACGGTAGCCATCGGGATATTCGGTCGGCAATGCCACCGCCGGCCCGGCCACTTGCTCAAGCCACTGCCAGCGGCTCTCGTGCAACTGGCCGAGATTGGCGTTGCCAGCGTGAAAGACTTCTTTGCCGTGCGGCATCCGATATGGCCCACTTGCGAAACTATTGGACCAAACCACGAAAGAAGTCATCCCGCAAGCAGCTTATAAGGCACCGTCCCCAAGCGCTCCACAGGAGCGTCCGACAAGGCGGCCGCAGGTGCGTCCGTCAACTGCCTGCGGGCCTGCCCGCCAAAAAGACCACGGAGCCTACCTTGACCGATACGATAGCCGCCAGCGTCGCCCCACCGGCGACCACCAGTCACGCTTCAGCCCAGGCGACGGCCTTCACCGTCATCCTGGCGGTGAGCTTCTGCCATTGCATCAACGATATCATGCAGTCGCTGCTGTCGGCCATTTACCCGCTCCTGAAAGAGAATTATGGCCTCGATTTCTGGCAGATCGGCTTGTTGACCTTCACCTTCCAGGTGACCGCGTCGCTGCTGCAGCCTGTGATCGGCATGATCACCGACAAGCGGCCGATGCCCTACTCGCTGCCCTACGGCATGGCGTCATCGCTGATCGGCCTGATTGTGCTCGCCTATGCCGGGCATTATTCGCTGCTGCTGATCGGCGCCTCGCTGATCGGCATCGGCTCGGCGATCTTCCATCCGGAATCCTCGCGCATCGCCCGCTTCGCCTCCGGCGGCCGCTTCGGCCTGGCGCAGTCACTGTTCCAGGTTGGCGGCAATTTCGGCCAGTCCATGGGGCCGCTGCTGGCGGCCTTCATCGTCGTGCCGTTCGGCCAGACCAGCATTTCCTGGTTCGCCGTCGGCTCGCTGATCGGCATCATCGTTTTGTGGCAGGTCGGCGGCTGGTACAGCCGGCTGCGTGCCGCGCAGGGCACCCGCAAGGCGGCGAGCTTCGTTTCGCCTTTCCCGCGCCGCAAGGTGACGAATGCATTGATCGTGCTGACATTGCTGGTGCTGAGCAAGAATGCCTACATCGCCAGCCTCGCCAGCTACTACACCTTCTATTCCATGCATAAGTTCGGCGTTTCGGTGCAGATGTCGCAGGTCATGCTGTTCCTGTTCCTCGGTGCCTCGGCGCTGGGCATCCTGCTCGGCGGCCCGTTCGGCGACCGCTACGGACAGAAGGCGATGATCTGGTTCTCCATCGTCGGCGTGCTGCCTTTCACGCTCGCCCTGCCCTACGCCAATCTGGAATGGACGATGGTGCTGACGGTGCTGATCGGCCTGATCCTGTCCTCGGCCTTCTCGAACATCGTCGTCTTTGCGCAGGAGCTCGTGCCGGGCCGCGTCGGCATGATCGCCGGCATCTTCTTCGGCTTCGCCTTCGGCATGGGCGGCATCGCGGCGGCCGTGCTCGGCATCGTCGCCGACATGAAGGGCATCGATTTCGTCTTCCAGATCTGCTCGTATTTGCCGTTTCTTGGATTGCTCACCGTGTTCCTGCCGAACATGAAGGAAGCACGCAAAGCGCAGTTAGTTGCCTAGATCACGCTAATCTGAACCTCACAAAAAATGCACCCGCCTGATGGCGGGTGCATTTTTGTAGGCTATTCGGAAAGCCCTATGCCTTGAAGAAGGCCAGCAGGTCGGCGTTGATGACATCGGCATGGGTTGTGGCCATGCCGTGCGGAAAACCCTCGTAGACCTTAAGCTCGCCCTTCTTGAGCAGCTTGATCGTCAGCAGCGCCGAGTCGGCGATCGGAACGATCTGGTCGTCGTCTCCGTGCATGACCAGGACCGGCACGTCGATTGCCTTCAGATCCTCCGTGAAGTCGGTTTCCGAGAAAGCCTTGATACAATCATAATGCGCCTTGGTGCCGCCCATCATGCCCTGGCGCCACCAATTGTCGATGACGCCCTGCGAGATGTCCGCGCCCGGGCGGTTGAACCCATAGAATGGACCGGCGGGAACATCGCGGAAGAACTGGGCGCGATTGGCTGCCTGGGCAGAGCGGAAGCCGTCGAAGACCTCGATCGGCAGGCCGCCGGGATTGGCAGCGGTCTTGAGCATGATCGGCGGCACCGCGCCGATCAGCACCGCCTTGGCGACACGGCCTTCGGCGCCGTATTTGGCGACATAGCGCGCCACTTCGCCGCCGCCGGTCGAATGGCCGACATGGATGGCGTTCTTGAGGTCCAGATGAGCGGTGAGTTCCGCGACGTCGGCGGCATAGGTATCCATCTCGTTGCCGATATCGGTCTGGGTCGAGCGGCCGTGGCCACGACGATCATGTGCAATGACACGGTAGCCCTGTGACAGGAAGAACAGCATCTGAGCGTCCCAATCGTCGCTGCTCAACGGCCAGCCGTGATGAAAGACGACAGGCTGCCCGGTCCCCCAGTCCTTGTAGTAAATCTGCGTTCCGTCCTTGGTGGTGATCGTACCGCTGCCGGAACTGGGCTTGGTTTGCGAGGTCATCTCAATCTCCTTCTGTTATTTTCGCGATAAACGATATCGCGATAACGATTTAGCTAGCGCGACTCAAAACCCTTGTCCACAAAAATATGTATCGCGATATTATTTTTCGTGGTATCGAATTGACGCCCATATTGGCAAAAGGAATGCGCCGTGCCTCTCCCGTTGGACAATCAGCTCTGTTTCACGCTCTATGCCACCAGCATGGCCATCAACCGCAGCTACAAGCCTATGCTGGACGAGATGGGCATCACCTATCCGCAGTACCTGGTACTGAACGCACTTGGAGAGGCTGACGGCATGTCGGTCGGCACGATCGCCCACAGGCTCGCTCTGGAATCGAGCACCGTCACGCCGCTGGTAAAGCGAATGGAGCAGGCCGGGCTGGTGACCCGCCAGCGCAGCCAGACCGACGAACGCCAGGTGCAGGTCGACCTGACATCAGCCGGGCGCGGGCTGCTGGTGCAATGCAACTGCCTGAATGAAGCCTTGATCGAGCGCTCGGGCATGACGCTGGCGCAGCTCGATGCCTTGAACCGGCAGATCCAGGCGCTACGCGCCGCGTTGATCGGCGACCGGTAGCCGGCCCGGCCTTCTCGACGGTCGGACCTCACCCGCCGGCCTCTGCCCGCGAGATGCATCCTCGAAGACATTCGCGGATCGAACGCGACGACTGCGTCAGGGCGCGTCGCCCAGATAGATGCGGTGGAGATCGTCACGCGCTGCAAGGTCGGCCGCCGGCCCTTCGAGCGCCACGCGGCCGGTGTCAAGAACATAGCCGCGCTGTGCGTAGGCAAGCGAGAGAGCCGCATTCTGCTCCGCCAGCAGAAAGGCCGTCCCTTTCTCCCGGTTAAGGCGCGCGATGATCGCGAAGATTTCCTGAACGATGCGCGGTGCGAGCCCCATGGAGGGCTCGTCGAGCAGGACGAGCCTTGGTTGCGTCAACAACGCCCGGCCGATGGCCAGCATCTGCTGTTCGCCGCCGGACGCAAGCCCGGCATGCGTGCGCCGCTTGTCGCGCAGGCGTGGAAACCAGCCGTAGACGTCGTCGAGCTGACGCTGCAGTTCCTTGCGGCTTGGCCGGTGCAGAAATGCGCCGGTCAAGAGGTTCTCCTCGACCGTCAGATGCGAGAAGACATGGCGCCCTTCCATGACGTGGACGATGCCCCGCGTTGCCAGTCTGTTGGCCGCAAGCCCGAGAATATCCTCACCGTCGAGGCGAATATGCCCCCGGCGCACCTTGGCCCGATCGGCGCTGGCCAGGCCCGAAATCGCCTTGAGCACAGTACTCTTGCCGGCACCGTTGGCTCCAAGCAAAGCAACGATTTCGCCGTTGCCGATCGTCAGCGACACATCGGCGACGGCCAGAATGGCGCCCCCATAGACGACTTCGATGCCCGACACTTCGAGAAGGGTGTCCTGATCAGCCGCCGGGGCGACGGGCTTCGATGTCGTGGTCATGGCGTTTCTCCTTATCGTGGGAAACCGTCAAAGCGGCCGCCGCGTCCTGTCAGTTGCTGCCGATATCGCGGGGCGTAATTCCATGCTCCTTGGCATAGGCCTCGGATTTCGCGTCGATCAACGGACGCAGCGTTGTGCGATCGGCCTGCACCCAGTCGCTGACGAGAGACCATTTGGACCCGTTCCATTGCTGCACGCGCACCGCGCCGCCGCCCTCATGGTCCGCGGGCGTCAGTTGGAGGTTCTGCACCAGGCCTCGGAAACCTGCCCTTTCAAGGGCTGCGTCATCAAGCTTCAGGTGCTCCAGCGCCCACTGGCCTTCTTCTCCGGTGATCGGGCGGTTGCCGAACTTGGCCTGGGCCTGCCGAACGATCTCCACAGAGAGCAGGGCGCCGACGAGACCTGAATTGTAATAGACGCTGCCGAAGGCCTTGGTATCGCGCAGGTCGGACTTGCCGGCGTCGATGATGTCCTTCTTCAAACGCTCGTGGATCTTGAAGTCGGCGCCGGCCGGATAAGGCGTCAGCGCCAGATATCCCTTCGCCGCTTCGCCGGCCGGGATCACGTCTTCCTCGGACGAAGCCCAGACATCGCCGATGATGTGGTCGGCGGGAAAGCCGAAACGCACCGCGGTCTTGATGGCTACCGGCGTCGAAACACCCCAGGTTCTCAGGAACACCCAGTCCGGCTTTGCTTCGCGGACCTGCCGCCACTGCGAGGATTGTTCGCTGCCCGGATCGGCAACGGGAATCTGGATATTCTCGAAACCGTATTTCTTTGCCAGAAGGGCGAGCGGATCAAGCGTCTCGCGGCCATAGGCGCTGTCATGGTAGACGGTGGCGATCTTCTTTCCCTTGAGCTTGTCGAAGCCGCCTTCGCGCTCGGCAACATAGTTCACGACCGCCGACGCCTCGCTGTAGAAGGTCACCATGACCGGAAAGATATAGGGGAACACACGCCCGTCGGTGGCCTCGGTGCGACCGTAGGCAAGTGTTACCAGCGGTATCTTGTCCGCGGCCGCGCGGTCGGAAAGTGCATAGGCGGCAGGCGCGCCGTTCGGGAAATAGGCGGCGACCGGAGCGCCGTTCAGCCCGTGCTTGAAGCGCTCATAGCATTCGATGCCCTTTTCGGCCGTCCATTCCGTCTCGCATTCCTGCCAGGCAATCTTGACGCCGTTTATGCCGCCTTCGACTTCGTTGATATAGCGGTAATAATCGATCTGCCCGGCCCAGATGGAAGCGCCCGACGCCGCATAGGGGCCGACGCGATAGCTGGCGATCGGGAAAAACTGTTTGTCGCTGTCGGGACCCGGCTGGGTTTCAACGGCCTTGGCTGCACTGGCAAGCAGCAGCAACGAAGTGGCAGCCGCCAGGGCAGCGCGCAAGAGCTTTTGGTGCATGGCGAGCTTTTGGTGCATGGTGAACTCCTGTTTCAGGCAAGGAGGGGCACGACGCCCCTCCCCCGGTGGGACTATCAAGTGGAATATCAATTGGTTTCGGTATCTGGCGTACGCGGTGCGATGCCGTGTTCCTTGGCATAGGCGGCGGCTTGCTGCTCGATCAGCGGCCGTAGCGCTTCGTGGTCGGCCTTGATCCAGTCGGTCTGGAGAACCCACTTCTTGCCATCCCAGCTCTGGATGCGGGCAGCGCCGCCGCCTTCATGGTCAAGCGGCGTGATCTGGATCGGCTGCAGCAGGCCGACAAAGCCGATCTCCTTGAGACGGTTTTCGTCGATGGTCAGATGCTCGAAGGCCCACCGGCCTTCCTCGCCATTCAGGGGACGAGCGCCAAACTTCTTGTAGCCGGTGCGGAGCGCCTCCACGGCGAGCGCGGCATTGACCAGACCGACATTGTAATTGACGGCGCCGAAATACTTCTGATCGCGCAGGTCGGACTTGCCGGCGTCGAGAATGAATTTCTTGAGCCGCTGATGGATCTCGAAATCGGCCCCCGCCGGATAAGGCGCAAGGGCGGAATAGCCGATCGCCGCCTTCCCGGCCGGGATGACGTCGGATTCGGAGCCGGCCCAGACGTCGCCGATGATATGATCGGCCGGAAAGCCGAAGCGGGCTGCCGTCTTGATGCCCACCACGGTGGAGACACCCCAGGTGCGCAAGAACACCCAGTCCGGCTTCAGCTCATGGACCTGGCGCCATTGCGGCGACTGTTCATTGCCTGGATCGGCGACGGGGATCTGGATGTTCTCGAAGCCGTATTTCTTGGCGAGCAGGTCGACAGCGGGCTGGGTGGCACGCCCATAGGCGCTGTCGTGATAGACGGTTGCTATCTTCAAGCCCTTGAGCTTATCGAACCCACCGACCTTGGACGCGTTATAGTTGATGCCGGTCGAGGCCTGGCTGTAATAGCTGAACAGCAGCGGGAAGGCATACGGGAACACCCTGCCGTCGATGGATTCGGTGCGCCCACCGGCCGGATCGATCAGCGGGATCTTGTCGGCGGCAGCCTTCTCGAGCAGCGCATAGGTCGCGGGCGTGCCGTGCGTGAAGAAGAAAGCGATCGGCGAACCATCCTTGCCGCCCTTGACCCGCTCGTAGACCTCGACAGTCCGGTCCGGGCTCCACTCGGTCTCGAACTCTTCGTAGTTGAGTTTTATCCCGTCGATGCCGCCCTCGACCTCATTGATATAGCGGAAATAGTCCCTTTCGCCTGCCCACCAGAGTTCGCCCGAAGAGGCGTAGGCACCGACACGATAGGTCGGCAGCGGGATATATTGCGACACATCCGCGGCGTTGAGCGTGGCGGGGCTCGCCACGAAGGCGCCACCCGCCAAAAGCGCGGCAATGATCAGTTTCTTCACGTCTGTCTCCTGATTTTGAGCCGCGCAAGGCGGCGATTGCCTAAATCTCCACGCTGTCTTTGCAGCAAGCGGGCTAGTCCCTCCGGTTCCTTGATGAGAAACCAGAGGATGAGGACCCCGAAGATCACCTTCTGGATGTTTTGAAGCAGTCCGGCGTCGACATGGCCGCCGAGCAGCCGCTGGAACAGCCAGTCGAGCGCCAGCGGCAACAGGCTGACGAAGGCGGCTCCGAAATAAGCGCCGCGAATGGTGCCCATGCCGCCAATGATGATGATGAAGAGTATCTGGTAGGATCGCGTCAGGCCGAAGCTCTGCACGCTGGCCGATCCGAGATACGCAAATGCCCAGAGTGCGCCCGCAATGCCCAAGATGAAGCTCGATACGGCGAAGGCCTGGAGTTTCGCGCGCAGGATCGGCACGCCGATCACGGCCGCTGCCGTATCCATGTCGCGGAGGGCCATCCAGTTGCGACCGGGCTGGCTGCGCACGAGATTGTAGGAAAGCCAGGTCAGCACGGCGACGCTGGCGAGCGTCAGGTAATAGCGTCCGTGCGGGCTGTTGAGATCGATGCCGAAGACGGACAGACCCGCTGGAAGCGAGATCGTGGCAGACGGATCACCGTTGTAGAACCACGGAAATTTGAGAAACAGCCATTCGAAGAAGAACTGCGCGGCAAGCGTGCTGACGATCAGATAGAAACCCTTGATGCGGGTCGAGGGAAAGCCGAAGGCGAACCCGACCGCGCCGGCGACGATGCCGGCTGCTATCAGTGCCAATGGCAGCGGCAGTTCGGGCAGCCGCAGCTGGAAGGCAAATGCCGCATAGGCGCCCACCATCATGAACGCACCGGCGCCGAGCGATATCTGGCCGGCATAACCCGTCAAAAGGTTGAGGCCGAGACCTGCCAGCGACAGAATAAGGAACGGCACGGCGATAGCATTGATCCAGTATTCCGTGGCGAGGAAAGGTAGGGCAACAATCAGGGCAGCCGCGGCTATGCCGACCAGTGTCCGGGTGCTTGCGCCCTCGCCTATGCCGCCGGTAAGCCGGAGTTCAATATCGGACATGATTCAGACTCTTTCGATTTTCTGTTCGCCAAACAGACCGGCGGGGCGGATGAAGAGGAAGGCGAGCGCCAGCGCATAGGCAAACCAGGGCGTGATGCCGCCGCCGAGGAAGGGGCCGATATAGGTTTCGGCTAGGCTTTCCGTTGCACCGACAACGAGCCCGCCGACGATGGCGCCGGCAATAGAGGTGAAGCCGCCGATGATGAGCACCGGCAGGGCCTTCAGCACCACCAGCGACAATGAGAACTGCACGCCCTGGCGGGCGCCCCAGAGCAGACCGGCCACAAGCCCGACGAGCCCCGCAATGGTCCAGACGATCTGCCAGATGCGGTTGACATCGATGCCGATGGAGAGAGCGGCGCGAGTATCGTCGGCCACGCCCCTGAGCTCAACTCCGAGGCGGGTCTTGTTGAACAGCAGCGACAGGGCCACCACCAGGACGAGCGCGACTGCGGCGGCGGTGAGATCAAACTGGCTGATCATGATGTCGCCGAGGAAGATCGGCAGATCCTCGATGCCGAGATCGAGCGCCCTGACCTGCGACCCCATGAGCCCTTGGGCTGTCCCTTCGACGATGTAGGCCAGCCCGAGCGTCGCCATGAACAGCGTCATCGGGCTGCGGTTGACGAGCGGGCGCAGGATCAGCCTCTCGATCCCGACTGCCATCAGCGCAAGCACGACCACCGTGATCGCCAGCGCCACCAGCACCGGCACACCCTGATCGGTCAGCGACACGAAGGTCAGGGCTGCAAACAGCAGGATGGACCCCTGCGCGTAGTTGAAGACGCCGGAGGCCTTGTAGATAAGCACGAAGCCGATGGCGACGAGCGAGTACATCGTGCCCGCCAGCAGGCCGCCGATGAGGGTTTCGAGAAACATGTTCATGCGGCGATCTCAACCTTGTCGTGGCCCAGATACGCGGCGATGACCTCGGGATTGTCGCGAATGGTATCCGGCGCGCCATCGGCCAGCTTGCGCCCGTAATCGAGCACGACGACATGGTGAGCGAGCTTCAGCACGATGCCGATATCGTGCTCGATCAGCACGATCGTCAGCTTCAGGTCGCGGTTCAGCCTGGCAATGATCTGCGCGATTTCCTGTTTCTCGGCGCTGTTCATGCCTGCCAGCGGTTCATCGAGAAGCAGCAGGCGGGGAGCCGCGACAATGGCGCGCGCTAGTTCGACCTTCTTCTGCACGCCGTAGGGCAGCAAGGCCACGGTGGTCTCGGCATGCCGCTCCAGATCGAAGAGGCGCAGGACTTCATGGGCGCGCTCGCGGAAACGGCGCGCCTCGGCGCGTGCGCGCGGCAAAAGCAGTGCTTCTTCCAGGAGCGTTGCGCGAGCATGCCTGGACAGGCCGGCAATGACATTGTCGGCGACACTCATTCCCGAAAACAGCGCGTTGTTCTGGAACCCGCGGCCGATGCCGCGGCGCGCGGCCTCCAGCGGCTGCATCCGATGGAAATGTTCGCCCTCGAAGATGATCTCGCCTGAATCGGGAACATAGACGCCGTTCAGGATGTTCAGCAGCGAGCTTTTTCCCGCCCCATTCGGGCCGATCAGGGCGCAGATTTCCTGAGGCGCCACCTCGAAACTTAGATCGGAGATCGCCTTCACGCCTTTGAATGCGAGGGAGATGTTCTTGACTTCCAATGCGGGTGCGGATGGCGTTGTCATGAATTCAGCGCTCCATGGTGGCTAACAGAGGCAAAGTCCGACGGTCCGGCGGCGCGGGCCGCTTTCCCTCCGGCGCCGTGCAGGGATGATGTCAGGCCGGTTCGGATTGGCGGGCATGCCCTTCGGTCAAGGTTGATTGCGCCGCGGCCTCGTCGCGCTTGACGCGTTCGATGTCGCGGAAGCGATGGGCCGGATGGTTTGCCGGCAGATAGGGGCCTTCGCCGAACAGCTTTTCGCGCAGTGTGCCCTCGCGATACTGCGTCGCGTAGACCCCGCGCTTCTGCAGTTCCGGCACGACGTATCCGATGACGTCGGCAAAGCTGTCATGCGCCAGCGCATAAGCCAGGTTGAAGCCGTCGATGTCGGTTTCCTCGACCCACTCCTGCAGAAGATCGGCGATCGTCGATGGCGATCCCACGAAAAGCGGCCCGAGACCGCCAATGCCGCCCCATTTTGCAAGCTCTTCGATGGACCAGACCTTGTCGCCTCCGGCCAGATGCTCGACGGCGGAGATGATCGCGTTTGTCTTGACCTTCTTGACCGTATCCGTCGGTTTGTAGTGTCCGAAATCGATGCCGGTCCAGCCAGACATCAGGACCAGGGCGCCGTCATAGGAGGCGTGGTTCGCGTAATCCTGATATTTAGCCCGTGCCTTTTCGTCGGTTTCATCGACGATGATGGTTGCCATCGCGTAGATCAGCACCTTTTTCGGATCGCGACCCTGCTCGGCGGCGCGCTTGCGGATTTCCGCGACATAGGCGCGGGTGGCATCCTTCAGAGGCGTCGAGATGAACACGCATTCGGCGTGGCCGGCGGCGAACTGCTTGCCGGCACCCGAGGCGCCGGCCTGGAAGAGAACGGGCGTGCGCTGTGGCGAAGGTTCGCATAGGTGAAAGCCCGGCACATCGAAATATTTTCCCTTGTGGCCGATCTCGTGGATTTTTGTCGGATCGGCAAATATCCCGCGCTCCTAGTCGCGCAGCACGGCTCCCTCTTCCCAACTGCCCTCGAACAGCTTGTAGAGGACTTCGACATATTCGGTTGCAACGTCATAACGATTGTCGTGGCTGCGCAGCCCGCCCTGGCCGATGTTCTTGGCCCCGCTCTCCAGATAGGACGTGACGATGTTCCAGCCGATACGGCCCTTGGTATGGTGGTCCGCCGTCGAGAGGCGGCGTGCGAAGGTGTAGGGATGCTCAAAGCTCGTCGAAGCCGTGATGCCGATGCCGAGATGTTTGGTGGCCAAGGCGATCGGGTTGGCGAGCTGCAACGGATCGTTCACCGGGATTTGCACGCCTTGCAGCAACGCATTGTCGAGGTTGCCCTTGTAGACATCATAATAGCCGATCACATCGGCGATGAAGACGGAGTCGAAGAACCCGGCCTCCAAAAGCCTGGCGAGATCTGTCCAATACTCCAGATCCTTGTAGTCCCAGGACCGGTCACCCGGGTGGCGCCAGAGGCCGGGCGACTGGTGACCGACGCAGTTCATTTCGAAGGCATTGAAGCGGATGGTCTTGCTCATTGTCGGTTCCGGAATCCTGCAAGCAATCGTGGTTGAGCTGGCAGGGTAGGGCCGGGAGCCAAATATCAAAGTAAATATATGGTTTTAATAGACTAATCTAGGGAATAGCATTCCTCGATCGAGCCGTTTCGCGGAAGCAAGGTGTTTTGCGCGAGATCCCCATCAGGAAAAAGTAGACGCAATCACCTTGCCGCCGGTGGCGATCTTGACCCGGTCCGCCAAGCGGATGGTGCGATGATCCTGACGGCGATGGTCGGGCTGATCTGGCGCCGGCCTTCTCCACGTGGTCGTCTTTGGTGCCGGGCCGCGTCTCGACATCCGCCGCGGCTCAGCCCGCTGACGGTGTTCCTGCCGATATGAAGCAGGCCAGAAACTGGAAGCCGGCGCGGCGCTCAGGTGAAGTCAGCTAGACTTCGGCTTTTGGCCCGTCGCGGCCAAATAGCGGCCTAAGCTCTAAGCCAAATGCCACCGCCCACACGTCATCATGCGGACTTAAGCACGGCAAATGACCGTTTGCGCATGGCCCGCTTTGCCTGGAAACTGACGGCGGGAGCGGGGCGGCCGACATGGAAGCCCTGGATCTTGTCTATGCCGAATTCGCGCATCAAGACCATCTGCTCGTCGGTTTCCACCCCTTCGACCAGGATCTTGTGGCCGCGATTTCGGACCAGGGTGATAATGTCCTGTAGCATTGCCTTGCCGCTCGGGGAGCTGCAGTCGTGAAGAAACGAGCGGTCGATCTTCACCGTATCGAAATCGATCAGGCGAAGCCACGAAAGGCCCGCGAAGCCCGTCCCGAAATCATCGAGCCATATCTTGATCCCGAGCAGCTTCAGGTCGCTGATGCAGCGCAGGATGTCCGAATGCATCTCCATCTCCAGCCCTTCGGTGATCTCGAAGGCCAGCCTGCTGCCGGCGACGCGGGTCTCGCCCAGAATAGTCGCAACAGACGTTGCGAAGCCCGGTGTCTTGAGCTGGATCGGGGAGACGTTGACACTGACGACACGGACGTGGTCGTCCGCCAGGAGCTCGGCGCACACTGTCCTTATCGCCCAGCGCCCGAGTTCCAGGATCGCACCGGTTCGTTCCGCAACGGGAATGAACAGGCTGGGCGGAACCGATGTGCCGTCCAGCATCTTGAGGCGCATCAGAGCCTCCACCGCTTCGACCCGGTCCGATTTGACATCCTGGATGGGCTGATAAACGAGTGAAACGAGATTCTGGCCGATCGCGATCTTCAGCAAGGCCGCAATGTTCTCACTCTCGTCGCTGCTTTGCGGATCGGTTGGATCGAACAGCCGGGCACAATTTCGGCCGCCGGCTTTTGCCAGATAGAGAGCGCGATCGGCCTCGTGGATGATCTTCTCCAGCTTGGCCCCGGTCTGCGTCCTGGTGAATGCGGCGCCAACGCTCACCGTTACGATCGAGACGCCGTCGCGCCGCAGCTCGTGGGTAAGCGCTAGGTTCTCCACCGTGCTGCAAATGGCTTCCGCGATATTCAGGATCTGCTCTTTTGTCTCCATGCGCGCCAGGACGATGAACTCTTCACCGCCATAGCGGCCGATGGAGCCATTATACTGTTTGATCATATCGCTAAGCGCATTGGCGACATGGATCAGGCAGCGGTCGCCTTCCTGATGGCCGTAGCAGTCGTTGAATTTCTTGAAAAAATCCACGTCGATGAGGATCGCCCCGAAACTAGTGCCGACCTTTTGCCAATCGCTCCAGTAGTCCCGCAGCTTCTCGTCTATCGCGCGCCGGTTCTCCAGACCCGTAAGCGGATCGGTCCGCGACAACCTCAGCAGGGCCTTGCCGCGTTCGGTCGCCTCATTGTGCTGGATCTTGGCTTCCAGGGCGTTCAGGAAGACGTTGTAGCGCTCCTCGTTCAATTTCCAGTTCACATATGAGGTGAACGTGAAACACGAAACATAGAAGGCCCCAAATACCATTTTGTATGTGAGGGTTGAAGGAACAAAGTAGTTTACAATATAAAGTATACATAAAATTACTGCGGAAGTTACGATAGAAAGCTTGAAATTGAACGTAAAGAAAAGATTGGCGCTCATCATGAATATGGTCCCAAAGACCATATAGTAAGAGACACTTTCCTTGTCCGCGCCCATAATCGCCGGACACAGCCAACCAACATAGCCAAAGATAATGGCCCCGGCGCAGGTCACGTCGAGCCATTCCGTCCCGACGCCATGGCGAAGCTGCGCTTCCAGGATCAAAAGCGCGCTCAATCCGACCGTGAAGCGCGCCGTGATCGTATAGGCGGCCACATCCGGGATCAGCAGCAGATCGGTTGCCGAAAACAAGAGATAGATCGCAACCGCGATCCAAAGCCCTGGCCTGGCTTCCCCTCTTCGCGTCGCCTGCGCTTCCGTGCGGTAAAGGGTGCGAAGCTCGTCGGCCCCCAGTTCGTAGCGCGGCTCGTACGGCTCCGCATCAACCGCATCGACCAATACGGATGACAGGTGTTCGTTCATCACAATAGACCCCGTTTGAAAGGGATTTTGTTTCCCGAACTCATTTCCAGCTTCTGCCCCCACGCGGGCCGGCTCCTTGGACGCGACGGCGATTGCGACGCCGGGCAAACAAATGCAATCGCGCAAGACAAGTTTCCGTTAACTCGAACCCGGAATTCGGGCCGAAAGCCGTCTAAAGAGGAACATGGTTGGCGGGAAATTAATCATAACGATAAAATGCCGTCGGCCCGACATTGGCAAAGGGAGCATTCTACGCAATAAGTTAACCGACTGTTAACTATGGAGTGATGGCGTGCAGACCGTTCTTGATGGCAAAAGCTTGATTACTGCCGAGATGCTCGCCGGCACGCTGCCTCGGGGAAAGCTCGAGCATCATGGCGAAGCGTTCGAAACCGCGCGTGCTGAGCTGGCCCTCATTCTCCACGCGACACAGCAGCAGGTCGAACAGGACAAGAACCCGGCCGAGATCGTCGGTCGCTTGCTGTCCTTTCTGAATGGCCTGCATTCCAAGGTTCATCCCGACGTCTGGCATGCGTTGATACCGGTCGCGCAGAACCATCCGATCCTGAAGTATTTTCTCGAGGATCCGCTGACGCACTGGTCCTTCACCAAGCCCAGGGGCTATTCCGGCGACGCGCAGTTGCTTGATTACATCTATTGCGATCCGCATGTGGCAGAGAGCGTGGCCAACGCCTCGGAGATCGGCAAGGCCCTGTACAGCCATACCCAGAACGTACCGTCATGCGTCGCCGCACGGGAGCGGCGCGATCTCTTGACCCGATATGTCGATCAGATCGCGGCCAAGAATGGACCGGAAACCGAGGTCCTGGCGATCGCGGCCGGCCATTTGCGGGAAGCCAATCGTTCGGTCGCCCTGACGGAGGGCCGGCTCAAGCGCTGGGTTGCGCTCGACCAGGACCCCCAGAGCGTTGGGCTTATCGCGCGCGACTTCCAGGGCACCGCGGTCGAAGCCATCGACGGCTCGGTGCGAACCGTGCTCACGCGAGGCCACAAGCTCGGCAAATTCGACTTCATCTATGCCTCCGGCCTTTACGACTACCTCGCCCACAACGTCGCCGTGAAACTCACGAAGACCTGCCTGCAGATGTTGAAGCCGAACGGCACCTTCCTGTTTGCGAACTACGCCGAGGGCACGCCTGACGCCGGCTACCGGGAGACATTCATGGACTGGGTGTTGCTGCTGAGATCGGAGATCGATATGTGGAACATCGTCAATGCCAGCGTCGACCGCAACACCGTCGAGGCGCAGGTGTTCTTCGGCGAGAACCGCAACGTGCTTTATGCCGTCATCGAAAAGCGCGGATAGCGACCGCCTGGACTGCACCAGGCCGGGCGTGCCTTTGGCTTGCACCTCCGGCCGCCTTCCGCTATAGAGCCGCCACCCGCGTAGACACCCTTGGAGGCAACGCGGCGGAAGGCCGCCTTCCCGCATGATCCCGAAAAGTGGATTCCGGTTTTCGGACCAGATCATGCATGGGTATGTCGGCTTTCGACGTTTACGGTCCAGGCACTCTGCCCACCGTGAGCGCTCCAGAACAAACCGAAAGGAAATGCCATGAGCCACGACACTTACGAGCTCAAGGCCGAAGCACGCGAACAGGTCGGTAAGGGGTCCGCCCGTGCAGTTCGCCGCAACGGTAAAGTGCCTGCAGTAATCTATGGTGACAAGCAGCCTCCCCTGGCTATCGCGCTCACCTACAAGGACATCTACTACAAGATCCATGGCGGCGGGTTTCTGACCACGATCGCCACGATCGATGTCGACGGCAAGAAGATCCAGGTCCTGCCGAAGGACTTCCAGCTCGACCCGGTCAAGGATTTCCCTGTCCATGTGGACTTCCTGCGCATCGGCAAGGACACCCAGGTCAATGTCGACGTGCCTGTCCACTTCATCAATGAAGACAAGTCGCCCGGCATCAAGCGCGGCGGCGTGCTCAACATCGTGCGTCACGAAGTCGAGTTCCACTGCCCGGCCAATGCGATCCCGGAATTCATCACCGTCGATCTCACCGGCGCCAACATCGGCGACTCGATCCACATCTCGGCGGTCAAGCTGCCGGCTGGCGTCAAGCCTGTGATCTCCGACCGCGACTTCACCATCGCGACCATTGCCGGTTCGTCGGCGATGAAGCCGGAGACGGAAGAGACGGCTGAAGCGGCTGCACCTGAAGCGGCTCCTGCCGCCGAAGAGAAGTAACTCTTTCACGCCCGGAGCAGGCGATGCTGCTGTTTGCAGGTCTCGGCAATCCGGGCGCGAAATACGCTGACAACCGCCACAATGTCGGTTTCATGGCGGCGGACGCAATCGCCCGCCGCCATTCCTTTTCGCCTTGGTCGAAGAAATTCCAGGGCCTGATTTCCGAGGGCACGCTCGGCGGCGAAAAAATCGTCCTGATCAAGCCGCAGACCTTCATGAACCTGTCCGGCCAGTCGGTCGGCGAAGCACTGCGCTTCTACAAGCTCGAGCTTTCCGCGCTCACCGTCTTCTATGACGAGATCGACCTTGCCGAAGGCAAGCTGCGCATAAAGACTGGCGGCGGTGCCGGCGGCCATAACGGCATTCGCTCGATCGACGGCCATGTCGGCAACGCCTATCGCCGCGTACGCATCGGCGTCGGCCATCCCGGCGTCAAGGAAATGGTCCAGCACCATGTGCTCGGCGATTTCGACAAGGCCGACCGCGAATGGCTCGACCCGCTGCTCGACGCGATCGCCGACAACGCCGCCATGATCGCCAAGGGCGACGAGTCCGGCTTCATGAACAAGACCAGCCTCGCCGTCCAGGGCAAGGCCGGCTCGCAACCGGAAAAGCCGGCACCGAAGCAGCCGGCGCAGAAGCAGCAAAGTCACGTCCGCCAAGCACGGCCTCAACAGCCGGTGGTCAAGCTGCCGGAAAGCGGTCCAATGGCCGCCATGCTGAAGAAGCTGTTCGGCGGCAAGGACTGAGCATCAAGGGGACCGAAGGGCTTGACGTTGATCACCCCTATCGCCCATAGCCCTGATCAAATTTCTATTTTCCCGATAGGACCGAACAAAAATGGGTTTCAAATGCGGCATCGTTGGCTTGCCCAACGTCGGCAAGTCGACGCTTTTCAACGCGTTGACCAGAACGGCTGCGGCGCAAGCCGCCAACTATCCATTCTGCACCATCGAACCGAACACCGGCGAGGTGGCGGTGCCAGATCCGCGCCTGCAGAAGATCGCCGCGATCGCCAAGTCGAAGGAGATCATCCCGACCCGCATATCCTTCGTCGACATTGCCGGTCTGGTGCGCGGTGCCTCGAAGGGCGAAGGGCTGGGCAACCAGTTTCTCGCCAACATCCGTGAGGTCGACGCCATCGTGCATGTGCTGCGCTGCTTCGAGGATGACGACATCACCCATGTCGAGGGCCGCATCGACCCCGTCGCCGATGCCGAGACGGTCGAGACCGAGCTGATGCTCGCCGACCTCGACAGCCTCGAACGCCGCATCGTGCAATTCCGCAAGCGCGCCGGCAGCAAGGACAAGGAAGCGACGACCGTGCTGCCGCTGATGGAGGCAGCGCTCGAACTGCTGCAGGCCGGCAAGCCGACCCGCATTCTGCTCAAGGGTATTTCGCCCGAAGATTTGCGCATCCTGCAGGGCTTGAACCTTCTGACCTCGCATCCCGTGCTCTATGTCTGCAATGTCGCCGAGGCCGACGCCGCCACCGGCAACGAGCACACCAGTGCCGTGGAAAACATGGCCACCGCCCAAGGCGCCGGCACCGTGGTGATCTCGGCGGCGATCGAGGCGGAAGTCGCCCAGCTCTCCGACGAGGAAGAAATGGAATTCCTGTCGTCGCTGGGCCTCGACGAACCCGGCCTGAACAAGGTCATCCGCGCCGGCTACGACCTGTTGCATCTCATCACCTATTTCACCGCCGGGCCGAAGGAGACGCGCGCCTGGACCATCCATAAGGGCGACAAGGCGCCACAGGCCGCCGGTGTCATCCACACCGATTTCGAGCGCGGCTTCATCCGCGCCCAGACCATCTCCTACAACGACTTCGTCACACTGGGCGGCGAAGTGGCGGCCAAGGAAGCCGGCAAGGCGCGTGACGAAGGCAAGGAATATGTCGTCCAGGACGGCGACGTGCTGTTGTTCAAGTTCAACACCTGATGTGACGGATGTCACGCCGCCGTGGCGGCGTGATCAGCGCCCTCTCCGGCTAGCCCGGGAAAACCAGCTATTGCCCAACTACCCTCCGGCCACTCACCCAGACCGTGGCGATGTTGGCCCGCGCTGCGTTGAGCACGATCTTCTGGAATATCTCCTCAAGCGTATCGTCGGCCATGCCGATGTGGATGTTCGATGCCCTGGCGCTGGTGTCGATCAGCAGCGCGTCAAACTCATAGCCGACGCGAAAATTGCCCGTCGGCAGATCAAGTGCTTCCGCACCGCCGGCGGTCGCCAGCCAGAACGCCTCCTGGTGCGTGATGGGTTCGCCGGGCGCACCGCGTTGCTCCGGCGGCAGGCCGGCATGCACACCGCTTTGCAGCGTCCTCGACGCTGACAATGCATGTCGGCAGCCATCGAACAGTGACGGGCTGTAGCCTCCGGAAATGTCGGTTCCGAGCCCGACGTGCATGTGCCGGTCAAGTGCTGCGCGCAGCGGAAATGCGGCATTGGCGAAATAGAAATTGGACAGCGGGCAATGGGCAACAGCCGCGCCCCTCTCCTCTATGAGGTCCATATCCTGCTCATCGATGAAATTCGAATGCGCCAGGATCGTATGCCGGGTGAGCAGGCCGAAACCATCAAGGCTTGCCGCATCGGTGCGGCCGAAGCGCGTCTCGACGAACTGCTTTGCCCAGTCGCTCTCCGAGCAATGCGTCTGCACGTGGCAGCCGAATTCGGTTGCCAGCTCGCCGAGTCCTTGCAGCGCCGCATCCGTGCAGCTTGGGATGAAGCGCGGTGTGATCGCCGGCTGGACGAGCGGCCTGTCGCGCGGATCCAGCGACTTGACCGCCTCGATGAACCGTCTGGTGTCCGATACCGCGCTTGCCGCATCGGCATCGCGGTAGAAAGGTGGACACTGCTCTGGATCGTCCATCACCACCTTGCCGACGAGCGCGCGTTGACCCTTCTCAAGACAGGTCTCGGCAAGCGCCAGGCTCGCGTCAACATGGACCGTGGCGAAATAGAGCGCCGTGGTGGTTCCGTTGGCCAGCAGGTTATCGACCAGATCGGCATAGACCTCGCGGGCATAATCGACATCCGCATAGCGGGCTTCGAGCGGAAAGGTGTATTTCTGCAGCCAGACTTCGAGCGGCACATCCAGCGCCTTGCCCATCTGCGGCCATTGCGGCGCATGGATATGCAGGTCGATGAGACCGGGCAGCAGGAATTGGCCATTGGCAAGCTCAACAAGCGTGCCCGCCAGGCGGGCAGCGTTCTGCCTGACCTCGTACTCGCGATGATCCGGCGCCAGCATTTCCGCGATGCGCCCCTGTGCATCGACGCTGAACAGATGGTCCTTCAGCACCTCCAGCCTGCCGCGTTGGGGCGTGTGGAAGGCGGTGCCGAGCAGCGTGAAGGGTTCTCTCGTCATTGCGGCTCCGGTTTGGCTAACGGTCTGCTTGGCCTACAAAAAAACAGTTGGCAAATGTTGTGGCCGCTGTCCTTCGGCACCGACTGATCCCATGATCGAGCGGGAATTTCCAGAGGGGTCAGAAGGGGAACGGTACATGGAACGCGTTGCGTCAGAGATCACATTGATTGCCCAACCGGACGATCCGCTGCCATGGGGCAAGGCAGCGCTGCTCGGCCTCCAGCATGTACTGGCGATGGACGTCTACATCGTGCCGTTTATCATCGCATCGGTGCTCGCCTTCAGCGTCGGCGATGCCGGCGCCTTTATCCAGTCCGCATTCGTGGCCGCAGGCATTGCCACACTGATCCAGTCGCAGCTTTTGATGCGGCTGCCGGTCGTCCAGGGGCCGTCCTTCGTCCCGATCGGCGCGGTGCTGGCCATCGCCTTCGGAGCAGGCGGCGGCGTTGGCGGTCTCTCCGCCGTGGTCGGAGCGCTCATTCCGGGCGCCATACTGGTCATCCTGCTCGGTTCGCCGACAAGAATCTTCCATCGCCTCGTCAACCGCTTCGTACCGCCCATCGTCGGCGGTGCGATCATCATCGTCGTCGGCGTCGCCTTGATGCCGGTGGCGCTCAAGGAGAGCGTGTTCGCGGTCCACGGCACCGCCACGGTCGGCGGCAACATCGTCCTCGCTTTTATCGCCGCTGCCTTCCTCGTCGGCTGCATGCTGACCGGCATGGCACTTGGCGCGAAGGGCGCCTGGCTGCGCCTGCTGTCCGTGATCATCGCCCTGGTGGCAGGCAGCGTGGCCGCCGCCTTCATGGGCCAGTTGAACATGGCGGGCGTTGCGGACGCGACATGGTTTTCCATGCCGCGAATCGCCTTCCTCAATCTCGACGTGACGTTCTCGCTGTCGGCGACACTGACGATGCTGATCGTCTATATCGTCGTTCTCGCCGAAACCACCGGCACCTGGTTCGCCGTCGGCGCCGTCATCGACAAGCCGCTGTCGGACGAGCAGCTCGACAAGGGCGCGACAGGTGAAGGCCTCGGCTGCCTGGTCAGCGCGCTGCTGTGCAGCACCCCGGTGACCGGCTATTCGTCCAATGCCGGCATCATTGCCATCACCGGCATTGCCAGCCGCGCCGCCTTTGCCGCCGCCGGCATCTTCCTGGTGCTGTTCGGGCTGATCGGCAAGCTTTCGGCGGTCATCGCCTCGATACCGGGGCCTGTCATCGGCGGCGTTTTCGGCGTCCTCTGCGTCGTCATCGCCATGAACGGTTTCCGCGTCGTGCGCGGTACACCCCTGACCGAGCGCAACATGCTGGTCATCGGTCTGCCGATCCTGATGGCGCTGTTTGCCACGCTGGCGCCGCCGGATTTCGTCAAGACGCTCCCCGACCTCGTGCAGTACATCCTCGGCTCATCGATCGCCTTCGGCGCCGTCTGGGCCATCGTGCTGCACCAGATCCTGCCAAACTCCCGGTAGACGTATCCTAAGATGGCGGGCGGCAATGTGCCGTCCGCTATCTCTCTGCATCGTTGACAGCACTTGCCGTTGACCTGTTTTGCGGGCGGCATGGCCTGCCTTGACCTTGTCACATCACGGGTCTAATCGGCTGGGGCACGCGGTCGGCGCTTTCGGCGAAAGTGTCCGTCTCGTGCAATCCAACACGACGCGTCAATCCGAACGCACCCTTTGACCCCAGCAAGGGATATCAGGCGATGATCAAGGCCTTCGTCGTGGACAATGACCGCCTGCGCGTCGTCGACGATCTCCTGGCAAACAGCGAGACCATCGTCTGGGCGGACCTGTTCAACCCGACAAAGGAAGAGGAAGCGACGATCGAGAGCTGGCTCGGCGTTGCCATTCCGACGCGCGAGGAGATGGAGGAGATCGAGATTTCGAGCCGCCTCTATGTCGAGGACGGCGCCTACTTCATGACCGCCACCCTGCCCGCCCAGACCGAGGTCGACGATCCCTTGATGTCGCCGGTCACCTTCGTGCTCGCCGGCACAAGGCTGATCACGGTGCGCTACCACGAGCCGAAGGCCTTCAAGACCTTTCCGCAGCGCGCCGAGAAGGTGGCGACCGGCTGCACCAGCGGCGACACCATCCTGATCGGCTTGCTGGAGGCGATCGTCGACCGTCTCGCCGACATTCTGGAACGCGCCGGCCGCGACATCGAGGCGATCTCGCGCGATATATTCGAGGCGCGGTCGACCAAGGTTTCCAAGCGCAACCGTGATTTCCAGGAGTTGCTGAAAGCCATCGGCCGCAAGGAGGACATCGCGTCTTCGATCCGCGACAGCCTGATCTCTCTGCAGCGGCTGGCAGGCTTCTTCGCCCATGCCTCGACCCGCACCAAGATGAGCAAGGACACCAAGGCGCGCATCAAGACGCTGTCGCGCGATGTGCTGTCGCTCGCCGACCACGCCACCTTCCTGTCGCAGAAGATCTCCTTCCTGCTCGACGCCACCCTCGGCATGATCTCGATCGAGCAGAACGCCATCATCAAGATCTTCTCGGTCGCCGCCGTCATCTTCCTGCCGCCGACTTTGGTCGCCTCGATCTACGGCATGAATTTCGACGTCATCCCCGAGTTGAAATGGGAGCTTGGCTATCCCTTCGCCATCGCCATGATGGTGCTGTCGGCGATCCTGCCCTTCTGGTACTTCCGCCGCCGCGGCTGGCTCTGAGTGGCCCTGTCGATCGGCTGCCACAGGCTGGCGCAGTAGAAATCGCTTGACCAAACGAACGCCGGCCTGCATCCGGAAACCCCGATCCTGGGGATCGTGGGTCGACAAGCCGGATTCCAGACCATGACTGCAGAGATAAAAACATGGGCCTATGAGGACTTCATCGAGGGCGCATCGATCGACCTCGGCTCGAAGCTCGTGAGTGCCGCCGAGATCGTCGAATTCGCCGGAGAATTCGACCCGCAGCCGATGCATCTCGACGAGGAAGCCGGTAAGGCCAGCATCCTCGGCGGGCTGGCAGCGTCGGGCTGGCACACCTGCGCAATGTTCATGCGCATGCTGTGCGGTGCGTTCCTGCTGGACTCGACCTGCCAGGGCGCGCCCGGAGTCGATCAGGTCAAATGGAAGAAGCCGGTCCTGGCCGGCGACCAACTGACCGGCACCCTGATGGTTATTGCCAAGCGCCTGTCGAAATCGAAGCCGCAACTCGGCTTCGTCACCATGCGCAGCGAACTGTTCAACCAGCGTGGCGAAAGCGTCTTCGAGCTCGAGAACTCCGTCATGTTCCTCACGCGCGATGCCGCGGGGAGCCAAGCATGACACTGGACGAGTTCTTCCGTATCGGCACCACCGTCACGCTCGGCTCGCACTCATTCGAGCCCGAGGCGATCAAGGCCTTCGCCCGTAAGTACGACCCGCAAATCTTCCATATCGACGAGGAGGCCGCGAAGAAAAGTGTGCTCGGCGGCCTCTGCGCGTCCGGCTGGCACACGGCCGCGACCTGGATGAAACTCAATCTGGAAAACCGTATGGACGCCGAGATCGCTGCGTGGAGCGGTCCCGGTCCAGTGCCGGAATTCGGTCCCTCGCCCGGCTTCAAGAACCTGAAATGGCTGAAGCCGGTCTATGCCGGGCAAACCATCACCTTCACGCGCACCGCGCTGTCGCACCGCCCAATCGCCTCACGCCCCGGCTGGCGGCTGCTGGCGCTGCGTTCGGAAGCTTTCGATTCCACCGGCGACAAGGTGCTCGAGTTCGAAAGCGCCGTTCTGGTGAAGGCCGAGTAACGCCACTTTCCCTCTCCCTTCTTGTAGGAGAAGGGAGAGCACTCCTCAATGTCCTTCGAACCCTATCAGCGTTCTGACCGGCACACCGAGGGCTTCGAGCTTGGCGCGGCCGCCGAGGTCCGGCAGGTCGATGACAAAACAGGCAGCGAGGATGTCGGCGCCGATCTGGCGCAGAAGTTTGACCGCGGCTTCAGCCGTTCCGCCGGTGGCGATCAGATCGTCGACAAGGATCACCTTCTCGCCCGGAGCAACGCCGTCCTTGTGCATCTCCATCTCGTCCAGCCCATATTCCAGGCTATAGGCGACGCGCACCGTTTCGTAGGGCAGCTTGCCCTTCTTGCGGATCGGCACGAAACCGGCCGAGAGCTGATGGGCGACGGCGCCGCCAAGGATGAATCCACGTGCCTCGATGCCGGCGATCTTGTCGATCTTCTGGCCGGCATAGGGATGCACCAGTTCGTCGATGGCGCGGCGGAAGGCGCGCGCATTGCCGAGCAGCGTGGTGATGTCGCGAAACAGGATGCCGGGCTTGGGATAATCCGGAATGGTGCGGATCGCGGCGAGCAATGTGTCTTCGAGGGAGGATTTCATGGGTCGAGATTACCTGAAACGGACGTTCTTGCGCGACAATTGTTCGATCGAACTGCAGCCCATCAGCTTCATGCCGCGTTCGATCTCGACCCGCATCTGCTCAAGCGCCCGTTCGACGCCGGGCTGGCCTGCCGCCGCGAGCGGGAACAGATAGTAGCGTCCGACGCCGACGGCCTTGGCACCGAGCGACAGCGCCTTCAGCACATGGGTGCCGCGCTGCACGCCGCCATCCATGATGACGTCGATCCTGTCGCCAACGGCGTCGACGATCTCGGCAAGCTGATCGAACGCCGCCCGCGAGCCATCCAGCTGCCGCCCGCCATGGTTCGACAGCACAATGCCGCTGCAGCCGATGTCGACGGCGCGTCTTGCATCCTCCACCGATATGACGCCCTTGAGGCAGAACGGACCCGACCAAAGCTTGACCATCTCGGCCACGTCGTCCCACGTCATCGACGGGTCTAGCATCTCGGTGAAGTAGCGGCTGATCGACATCGTGCCGCCACCCATGTCGACATGCTCGTCGAGCTGCGGCAGCTTGAACCCCTCATGGGTGAAATAATTGATCGCCCAGGCCGGCTTGAGCGCGAACTGCGCCATTCCGGCGAGATTGAGCTTGAAGGGAATGGCAAAGCCGGTGCGTTTGTCGCGCTCGCGGTTTCCCCCGGTGATGCTGTCGACGGTCAGCATCATCACCTCGACGCCGACCGCCTTTGCGCGCTGCATCATCGCCCGGTTAAGACCTCGGTCCCGGTGGAAATAGAACTGGTAGACCTGTGGGCTGCTGCTGATGCCGCGCGCCTCCTCGAGGCTGACGGTGCCAAGCGAGGAGACGCCGAACATGGTGCCGTATTTGGCGGCGGCCCTGGCGACCGCGCGCTCACCCTGATGGTGGAACAGGCGCTGCAAGGCGGTCGGCGAGCAATAGAACGGCATCGCCAGCTTCTGGCCCATGACCGTCACCGACATGTCGACCTCGCTCACTCCGCGCAGCACGTTGGGAACAAGGTCGCAGGTCTCGAAGCTTTCGGTGTTGCGGCGATAGGTGACCTCATCGTCGGCCGCGCCGTCGATGTAGTTGAAGATCGGCCCGGGCAGCCGCTGCTGTGCCATCCGCCGGAAATCGGAAAAGTTGTGACAGTCGCTGAGCCGCATCATCGAATTCCAAAGGCCATGGCGGGACGAGCTTCTCGCCACCGTTCGATGCGTCGAATATCAACCTGATGCCGCCATGCCAACGGACTAATTGCCGAACTTTCGCTTGAGCACGAGCGTTAACAAAAAAGGAGCGCCTTAAGCGCCCCTTCCCGTCTAAATCCGGCTGACGAGGATTACATGCCGAGATTGGAACGAAGCTCGGCCCTGGCCACTTCATATTCAGCCTTGAAGTCGTCCCGGTTGAGCAGGACCGCGGCAATAACGCTGCCGGAAATCTTGCCCATCTCGACGTCGGACGCATAGTGGATGCCGCCGACCTCGCGGTTGTGGGCGTATTCGGCCGCACGCGCCATGATCTCGGCGCGCTTTTCCGGGACCATGTCGGACAGGATGATGCCCATCATCGTGCCTACGGTGGCATGGCCGGACGGCCAGGAACCGGAGCTCGACAGCTTGACCGCCGGCTTGACGAGATCGCTGAGCTGATGCGGGCGCGGGCGCTTCCAGACATCCTTGGCCGGGTCGACTACAGCCCCTTCGGTAGCCACCACGCGATCGAAGAAAGCGCTGAATTTCGGCAGCGTTTCCTTGTTGAATTTCGGCCCCATGACGTCGGCAAAGCGCCAGACATTCTCCTCGGCATCAGCCACCGCGCTGGCGACCATCTCCGGGGTGCGCGTCACCTGCAGCGTCAGCACCTCGCCGAGTTCGGCCTTGGTCTGCGCCGAATCGTTTGCCGGCGGCGGCGGCAGGATCATCGTCAGGTCGACGTCCTTGTTGGTGACGAAGGGCTGGGCGTCTTCCGCTTGCGCTGCCGAGCCGAGGATGAGCAGCAACAGGCCTGCCGCGAGCGATGCGTATCTTTTCATGAATGCGATCCTTTGATGAGAGCAGCACAGGATCGCCGGATGCGATGACGGCCATGTGACATGACCAGCCTCCGGAAATGCAAAAGGGCGCCTCTCGGCGCCCTTCGCGATCACTTGATTGTATGGCCTAGTGGGCCACGCCTTCCCACACCTTGCGCTTGGTGAGATAGACCAGCGCGCCGAACAAAAGCAGGAACACCAGAACGCGAAAACCGGTCTTCTTGCGGTCTTCCATATGCGGCTCGGCCGCCCACGCCAGGAAGGCGGAGACGTCGCGGGAATACTGGTCGACGGTCTGCGGCGCACCGTCATCATAGGTCACCTGGCCGTCGGAGAGCGGCTTGGGCATTTTCAGCGACACGCCGGACATGAAGTACGGATTGTAGTGGGTGCCTTCCGGGATCACCATGCCGGCCGGCGGCGTCTGGTCGTAGCCGGTCAGCAGCGAGTGGATATAGTCGGGACCGCCGGCATCGTATTGTGTGAAGATGTCGAAGACGAATTGCGGAAAGCCGCGCTCGACGCCGCGCGCCTTGGCCAGCAGCGACATGTCGGGCGGGGCAGCGCCGCCATTGGAAGCAGCAGCCGCTTCCTCATTGGCGAAGGGCGGCGGGAAATGGTCGGACGGCTTGCCGGGACGGTCGAACATGTCGCCGGCATCGTTGGGGCCGTCATGGATTGTGTACTCGGCCGACAGCGTCTTGATCTGCGCATCGGAATAGCCGAGGTCCGACAGCGTGCGGAACGCCACCAGGTTCATCGAATGGCAGGCCGAGCAGACTTCCTTGTAGACCTTGAGGCCGCGCTGCAACTGCGCCTTGTCGTAAGTGCCGAATGGGCCGGTGAAACTCCAGTCCATTTCCTTTGGCTCGTCGATCGGGAAATGCGTCGGATTGGCCACATTGTGTGCCTCTTCGGCGGCGATCGCCCGAGTGCCCGCGGCCCCAGCGGCGACCGCCACGAGGCCGATCAGCGCCAGCGAGGTGAGAATCTTTTTCATGCCAAATCCCCTTAGATTCTCTACCCGCTCAGCCTTTGGTTTCCGGAGCCGCCGTAGCGCCCGCCGGATGTCCGCTGCCGCCCTTGTTCTTCTCGAGCACCGCCTCGGTGATCGAGTTCGGCAGCCGTCGCGGCGTCTCGATCAGGCCGAGCACCGGCAGCGCGATCAGGAAGAAGGCGAAGTAGAACAATGTCGCCATCTGCGCCATGAACACATAGCTGCCTTCGGCCGGCTGCGAGCCCAGCCAGCCAAGCAGGATGGCATCGGCCACGAACAACCAGAAGAACAGCTTGTACCAGGGCCGGTAAACGGCCGAGCGTACCTTCGAAGTGTCGAGCCACGGCACCAGGAACAACATGACGATGGCGCCGAACATGCACAGCACGCCGCCGAGCTTGGAGTTGATCGGCCCGACATTGAAGGTGATGGCGCGCAGGATCGCGTAGAACGGCAGGAAGTACCATTCGGGCACGATGTGGGCCGGCGTCTTCAGCGGGTTGGCGACGATGTAGTTGTCGGGATGGCCGAGATAGTTCGGCAGGTAGAAGACGAAATAAGCGAAGAAGAACAGGAACACGATCATGCCGAACGCGTCCTTGATGGTCGCGTAGGGGGTGAAGGCGACAGTGTCGGTCTTCGACTTGACCTCGATACCCGTCGGGTTCGACTGGCCCACGACATGCAGCGCCCAGATGTGCAAAACGACGACGCCGGCAATCATGAACGGCAACAGATAGTGCAGCGCAAAGAAACGGTTCAGCGTCGGGTTGTCGACGGCAAAGCCGCCGAGCAGCAGCTGCTGAATCCAGTCGCCGACCAGCGGAATGGCGCTGAAGAAGCCGGTGATGACGGTGGCGCCCCAGAAGCTCATCTGGCCCCATGGCAGCACGTAGCCCATGAAACCGGTCGCCATCATCAGGAGATAGATGATGCAGCCGAGGATCCAGAGCAGTTCGCGCGGCGCCTTGTAGGAGCCGTAATAGAGGCCACGGAAGATGTGGATGTAGACGGCGACGAAGAAGAACGAGGCGCCGTTCGAATGCATGTAGCGCAGCAGCCAGCCGGAATTCACGTCGCGCATGATCTTCTCGACCGAGCCGAAGGCCAGATTGGTGTCAGCCGTGTAATGCATGGCCAGCACGATGCCGGTCAGGATCTGCGCCACCAGCATGATCGAAAGGATGCCGCCAAAGGTCCACGCATAGTTGAGGTTGCGCGGCACCGGATAGGCAACGAAGCTGTCATAGACCAGCCGCGGCAGCGGCATGCGGGCGTCGAACCAGCGTCCGAGACCGGTTTTGGGCGTATAGGTCGAGTGTCCCTCGCTCATCGAAATATCCCCTGCCTCAACCGATAAGGATCTTGGTATCGGAAATGAACTTGAATACCGGAACCGCCATGTTCTCAGGCGCCGGGCCTTTGCGGATGCGGCCGGCCGTATCGTATTGCGAACCGTGGCACGGGCAGAACCAGCCGCCGAAATCGCCTTCCTGGCCAAGCGGAATGCAGCCGAGATGCGTGCAGACCTGAACCATCACCATCCAGGCCTCCTTGCCGGGCGTGGTGCGATTGGCGTCGGTCGCCGGCGCATCGGACGGCAGATTGGCGTTGCGGGCGATCGGATCCTTGAGATCGGCGAGATTGACAGCCTCGCCGTCCTTCATTTCCTGTTCGGTGCGGTTGCGGACCACGACCGGCTTGCCGCGCCACTTGACGATCAGCGACATGCCCGGCGTCAGCGAGGCGACGTCGACTTCGACGGAAGCGAGCGCCAGCGTCGAGGCATCGGGGCGCATCTGGTCGATGAACGGCCACGCGAAAGCACCCGCGCCGACCACTGCGGCCATGCCGGTGGCGACGTAGAGAAAATCACGACGGTTGGGATCCTGGGTGTCGGTTGCGCTCACGGGTGCCTGATCCTTTCGCCTCTTCCGTGCCGGTGGCTGAGCCTTGTTCCCCGCTCAATTACGCCAACCCGACAGCGCATGGCGAACAGGCTTGCGAATTCCTCCGGCATTTGGACTTCGGTTTATGCGTGAAGCCCGTTTTTGTCCAGACGGGTGAAGGCACAAGGGCAGATTGTCGCGGGCGTTCCGCACAGCGATGAATTTGACGTGCTTGGCTAAATGTAGCAATATGTCTACATCTACTCGACGGAGGTGCTGAAATGAACATCTCAACGAAGACGATCACCATCATGTCGAGCCGTGAATTCAACCAGGACACGGCGCTTGCGAAGCGGGCTGCCAGGAACGGACCGGTTATCATCACCGATCGCGGCAAGCCTTCCCATGTGCTGATTTCGATGGAGGAATACGAGCGGTTGGAGAAGAAGCCGAGAAGCCTCGCGGACGCGATTGCCGACGATCGCCCCGAAGCAGACTTCGACTGGGAACCACCTCGCCTGGAAGGACCGTTTTTCAAGATTCCCGATCTCGACTGATGTTTATTCTCGACACCAATGTCGTTTCGAATCTGCGTCGTCGGGACAAGGCCGATCGCAACGTTTTAGCCTGGTCTGAGACCCACGACGTCGCCAGCTTTTTCATGTCGGTGATTTCGATCCTGGAACTCGAAATCGGAACACTGTTGTTGTCGAGGAAGGACACCCGCCAGGCCGCCATGTACCGTGAGTGGTTGGATCAAATACTAATTCCACAGTTCGACGACCGGATACTGAGCATAGACACGGCCGTTGTCGTGCGTTGCGCAAACCTCCACGTTCCTGACCCTAAGCCGGAACGCGATGCTCTCATTGCCGCCAGCGCGCTTGTCAATAATTTGACAGTCGTGACACGCAATACCAAGGATTTTGAGGGCACCGGGGTGAAGCTTTTCAATCCCTGGATACCCGCGAAGGGCTAGATAGCCAGGGCACAAATCATAGACCGCGACACCTGGTCTGTTCGCTCCGACCATTGGAAGGGCGAATTGCAATGTGGCGCCTACGGCTCTCCTGCCTGATCTTCAACTATCTGCCTGGCGTCGGAGGCGGCCCCGCCTGCATACACATCCCTACGCTGAGATCTTCATCATTCGCCAGGGCACCGGCCTGTTCACCGTCGGCGACCAGGAGATCGAGGCATCCGCCGGCCAGATCCTGATCGTGCCGCCCAATACGCCGCACAAATTCACCAATCTCGGCCCAGGCCCGCTGGAGACGACCGACATCCACGAGAATGGCAGCTTCATCACCGAATGGCTTGAGTAGACCATGATCCCGAAAAGTGGGAACCGGTTTTCGGAATAAGATCATGGTCCAACAAAAGAGAGTTATTTCGCGCCGAGCCTGGCCAGCACCGCTTTCGGGATGTTGTATTCACGAATGACGGTATCGTGCTTGCGCAAGCCGCACAGCTCGCGCTGGATGAAATAGCCATGCACCGCCTCGGCGGCATCCTTGAGCAGCCGGGGGCGCAGTTGCTCGTCGGCATTGTCGCGCAGCCTGGCCAACGTTTCCTCTACCCGCTGGCCGGCGCGGCCAAGTGCTGCCGCCTTTTCCGCCAATATTTCATGGCCGAGCGCGTCGAAGGCGGCTTCCGCGGACGAGGCGCCGGCTAGATGAGATGGCGGACGCAAGGACATTTCAGCTTCCTTTCCCGAAGACCATGCGGTGTGTGACGAATTCTTCGCCTTCCACGCGCTGAAAGCCAAGCCGTTCGTAGAAACCGAAGGCTTCTTGCGGCGCGCGGGTGTTCAGCACGGCGAAATGGTGACGTGCCCTGTCGATAACGGTCTCGACCAGCATCCGGCCAAGACCGTTGCGACGGTGGCGCGCACTGACGAACAGGTGCCGGACCCGGCCGTGGCCCCTGGCCTCGAAATAGGGATCGATGTTCAGCCCGCACACGCCGGCGAGTTCCCGGCCATTCCAGGCTCCGTAGAGTGCCTCGCCGCGCTTCAAGAACTTGTTGCGGCCGCTAGCCCAGCCATCCGCCAGGCGCACCAGCATCCAGTAGCCCCCAAACCGGCTTTCCTGCTTCAGCGCGTCGAAGGCCGGCGTGGTTGGCCGGAGCCGCTTGAGCACATAGCTCACTCCGGGGCCGATCTCTGGAATTACCTCTGCCGATCCAACCATGCCCTACTCCGCAGGCCGCGTCTCTTCGAGCACGCTGTCCTCGTGATAGAGAAAACCGCCGGACTGCCGCTTCCACAGCCGCGCATAGAGCCCGTCGAGCGCCACCAGCTGGTCATGCGTGCCTTGCTCGACGATGCGGCCGCCGTCGAGCACCACCAGCCGGTCGAGTGCTGCGATCGTCGACAGCCGGTGGGCGATGGCGATGACCGTCTTGTTCTCCATCAGCCGCGTCAGATTCTCCTGGATTGCCGCCTCGATATCCGAATCGAGCGCCGAGGTCGCCTCGTCGAGGATCAGGATCGGCGCGTCCTTCAGGAAGACACGGGCGATCGCCACGCGCTGGCGCTGGCCGCCCGACAGTTTGACGCCGCGCTCGCCGACAAAGGCCTCGTAGCCGGCGCGGTCCCTGTTGTCGCGCAAGGTCAGGATGAACTCGTGCGCTTCGGCCTTTTTCGCCGCCGCGATCACCTCCGCATCGGTCGCGTCAGGCATGCCGAGCTTGATGTTGTCGCGCAGCGAACGGTGGAACAGCGCCGTGTCCTGGCTGACGACGCCGATATTGGCGCGCAGCGAATTTTGCGTGACTTTGGCGGCATCCTGGCCATCGATGGTGATCGACCCGCTCTCCAGATCGTAGAGCCGCAGGATCAGATTGGCGAGGGTCGTCTTGCCCGCGCCAGACGGTCCGACCAGCCCGACCTTCTCGCCCGGCTTGACGACAAGGTCGATGCCGTTCAGTACGCCGAAACCTTTGCCGTAATGGAACTCGACGTTCTTCACCTCGATACGCCCGCCTGCCACCACGAGTTCCTTGGCGTCGGGCGCATCCGTGAGGCCGAGCGGCTGCGAAATCAGCGCCTTGGAGTTCTCCAGCACGCCGAGGTTTCGCAAGATGCTGTTGAGCTGCATCATCAGCCGGCCAAGCAGCATATTGAGCCGCAGCACCAGCGACAGGGTGAAGGCGACAGCGCCGACGGTGATCGAGCCCTCGACCCAGAGATAGACGGCAAAACAGCCGATCGCCGTGATCATGATGCCCGACAGCGTCGTCAGCGCCATGCGCACGCCGGTCAGCCGGCGGGTGAACGGGCGCAATGCGTCGAGGTAGATGTCGAAACCGTTCCTGATGTAGCGGTCGTCGCCATCGGCCGAGAACAGTTTCAGCGTCTGCACGTTGGAATAGGAATCGACAATGCGGCCGGTGATCATCGAGCCGGCCTCGGCTGTTTCCTCGGCATGCTTGCGGATTGCCGGCAGATAGAGCTTGGCCAGCCAAGCGAAAGCGGAAATCCAGATCACCACCAGCACCGCCAGCCTGAGATCGAGGCCTGCGACCAGCGCCAGCGTCGTCACCGTATAGACGATCATGAACCAGACGACCTCGATGAAGCTTTCCATCAGGTCGCCGGTGGCCTGGCCCGCCTGCCAGACCTTTGTTGCGATGCGGCCGGCGAAATCGTTCTGGAAGAAGGCGTAGGACTGGCGCGAGACATGCCGGTGCGCCTGCCAGCGCACCAGATTGTAGAAGCCGGGCGTGATCGTCTGTTCGTCGACCAGCGCCGAAAGGCCGACGACGACGGTGCGGATGACCAGCACCACCACGGCCATGAAAACCAGTTCAGGGCCTGCGGCGGCCCACAGTGCGTGCCAACTGCGCTCGGCGGGAAGCTGGTCGAGAATATCGACCAGCCGCCCGACGAAGTAGAACAGGCCGGCCTCGACCAGCGGCGCGATGCCGCCGATGACCAGCATGGCGAAGAAGGCGAACTTCGCCTGGCCGACATAGTGCCAGAGAAAGCCGCCGACGCTGGTCGGTGGCCGAAGATTCGCTGGCTCCCTGAACGGATAGACCCAGTTCTCGAACCAGCGATAGACGGCTGTCATCATGCGGCGGCCATCATTCTGCGGCTTGCCCCTTTGCAAGTGCGTCGTTGGCGGCGTCGGCGGGACCGTCCTCAAGCAGGAACCCGCCCGACTGGCGCTGCCAGAGCTGCGCGTAGAGCCCGCCCTTGGCGACGAGTTCCTCGTGCGAACCTTCCTCGATGACACGACCCTTGTCCATCACCACCAGCCTGTCCATCGCCGCGATGGTCGACAGCCGGTGCGCTATGGCGATGACGGTTTTGCCTTGCATGAGCTTGTAGAGATTCTCTTGGATCGCCGCCTCGGCTTCGGAATCAAGCGCCGAAGTCGCTTCGTCAAGGATAAGTATAGGTGCGTCCTTCAACATAACGCGAGCAATGGCGACGCGTTGCCGCTGGCCGCCGGACAATTTGACGCCGCGGTCCCCGACATGGGCATCGAAGCCCTTGCGGCCGCTGGCATCCGAAAGCCCTGATATGAAGTCCAGCGCCTCGGCGCGGCGCGCCGCCTCGACAAGCATCTCGTCGGTGGCATCGGGCCGGCCATAGAGGATGTTCTCGCGCACCGAACGATGCAGCAGCGAGGTGTCCTGCGTGACCATGCCGATCTGCGCACGCAGCGAATCCTGCTTCACACCGGCGATCTCCTGGCCATCGATCAGAATCCGGCCGGCTTCGAGGTCGTAGAAGCGCAGCAACAGGTTGACCAGCGTCGACTTGCCGGCGCCGGAACGGCCGACGATGCCGACCTTTTCGCCCGGCTTCACCGCCAGCGACAGGCCTTCGATCACCCCCTTCTGCTTGCCGTAGTGGAAGCGGATGTCCTCGAAGCGGATCTCACCCCTGGAAACGCTGATCTCCTTCGCGTCCGGCCTGTCCTCGACAAGGCGCGGCAGCGAGATCGAGGCGATGCCGTCCTGCACCGTGCCGATGTTCTCGAACAGGCCCGACATTTCCCACATGATCCATTGCGACATCCCCCACATCCTGAGCACAAGGCCGATGACCACGGCGACCGCGCCGATCGTCACTGCTTGCCCCAGCCACAGCCACAACGCCATCGCGGTGACAGAGAACAGGAGCAATGCATTCAGGATGTAAAGCGAGCCAAAAAGCACTGTCACCAGCCGCATCGACCGGTAGACCGTTTCGAGAAAGCCGGACATGCCGTCTTTGGCGAATGACGCTTCGCGGCGTGCATGGCTGAACAGCTTGACCGTCTGGATGTTGGAGTAGCTGTCGACGACACGGCCCGTCATGATCGAGCGCGCATTGGCCTGTTCCTCGCCAACCTTGCCCAGCCGGGGAATGAAAAACCGCAGCAAAAGGATATAGCCGACCAGCCAGACGCCGAGCGGCGCGGCCAGCCGCCAGTCGGCCGAGCCGACGATGAGCAGCATGCCGAGGAAATAGACGACAACGTAGTTCAGGACGTCGATCACCTTGATGACGCATTCGCGCACGGCGAGAGCCGTCTGCATCAGCTTGGTCGCGATGCGGCCGGCGAACTCGTCCTGGTAGAAACTCATCGACTGCTTGAGCAGATAGCGGTGCACCTGCCAGCGGATGCGCATGGGATAATTGCCCATCAGCGTCTGCTGGTTGAGAAACGAATGCAGCCATACCGTGCCCGGCAGCGCGAACAGCACGATGAAGGCCATGCCGGCGAGCTTCCAGGCTTCCGTCTGCAGGAAGGTTTCGCGATTCTGCCCCGACAGCCAGTCGACGATGCGGCCGAGGAAGCCGAACATCCATACTTCGGCAATCGCGATGGCCGTCACCAGCACCGCGTCGAAAAGGATATAGGGCCATGCGCCGCGCGTATAATGCAGGCAGAAGGCAACCAGCGTCTTGGGCGGCTCGACCGGTTCCGCTGCGGGGAACGGATCGAGCCTTTTTTCAAACCAGCTAAACAACAACATAGGTTATGCCTGTGAAATGTGTTTGCCGCTTACGCGGCACGTGAGCGTACGAAATCCCCGGTACCCATGGCATCAAGGGCCGACGGTCCAGAATCACCCGGACCGTCGGCCATCCCTCGTGCAATATAGGGGCTCGCGGGCTTTTCGCCGACAGCTGCGCCAGCCGATCCTGACGACACGGTGCCGCCAGCCCGATTTTTCGCGCCCGGCCTGACCAGCCGGATGATCCGGCGCACCAGCGACGGGCGGCTCGGATCGGGAACCGCGCGCGAAAAATCGACATCCGGCAGCATGCCGCGATGCGGCCGGCGGCGAACCTCGGCGTGAACCGCCGACGAATAGGTGTCGCCGATCAGCAGCGCCCAGGTCGGCAGTCGGTGAATATGCAGGCTCCTTGAGCCGGGTATTCTGTAGGGATCGAACATCGGTCCGTCCTCCGTGTGAAAATAGAGATAAAAAGGCGAAGCAACATCGTCCGCCGGCATTCGGCCGGAGGCACGCATTGCGTCGGTCTGGACACGATAAGCATCGGTCGGGGCACGATAAGCATCGGTCCGGACAGCTTCAGTTGGGGCGTTTAGCCCTTTTGACTTTTTGAAAAACATCGCAGGATTCCTTCGAGAGCCGAAAAATCGTTTCGGCGGGAATCGGTGCGATCAAGTCTTAGAGAGTCAGGAGAATCGTCGTACCGAAACCGCCGGCAGGCAGGTAAGCCCACGAGAGGGGCGCTGGATGTGCATGGTCATCATGAATTACCCCTCCATCGGTTCGGGTTGACAATGGAGCTGACATACCCGACTTCGCAGAAAATGGCCACCCGCAGGTCCAGCAATTTCCAAAACCGCGAGCCCGCTGTGGCCGATTTGCCACTTATTAGAAAGACGCGGAAATGAACTGTCGTCTCCGCATCGCGCTCTACCAGCCGGATATCGCCGGCAACACCGGGACAATCCTGCGCTTCGCCGCTTGCCTCGGACTTGGCGTCGACATCATCGAACCGGCCGGATTTCCGCTCTCCGACAAAGCGCTCAAACGAGCCGGCATGGACTACCTCGAAATGGCTGCCCTGACCCGGCATGTCGACTGGCACGCCTTCGAGGAACGGCGCAAGGCTGGTTCGCACCGGCTGGTGCTGCTGTCGACCAAAGCCACGACGGCCTACACCGACTTCACCTTCGCCGAAGGCGACATTCTGCTGTTCGGTCGCGAATCCGCAGGCGTGCCGGATCCTGTCCATCAGGCGGCGGATGCGCGGCTGACCATCCCCATGCAGGGCACGGCGCGCAGCATCAATGTCGCGCTTTCGGTCGCCATGGCGGCGGGCGAAGCCATCCGGCAACTCGGATAGGATCCGCAACCCATCGACAACACCATGCTTGCCGCCGCCGACGACAGTGGTTTCTCCACTCATTCTTACCCAGGCACACATCGCCTTCTCCTTCGTTTGCAGACCCCGGGTTTCTTCGCTACAAGCTCAGCTTAACTTGAGGTCAAGCGGGAAAATCAGGAATGGCACCGATAACGGAATTAACGGTCGGCCAGGTCGCCATGCGCAGCGGTGTGGCGGTGTCGGCATTGCATTTCTATGAGGCCCGCGGCCTGATCCGCAGCCACCGCACGGCGGGAAATCAGCGCCGCTACGGCCGTGACGTGCTGCGGCGCGTGGCGATCATCAAGGTGGCGCAGGAGGTCGGCATTTCGCTGGCCGAGATCGGTGAAGCCCTGGCATCGCTGCCAGAAGGCCGCACGCCGACGCGCGATGACTGGAACCTTTTGTCGACCGCCTGGCGCGACGGGCTCGATCACAAGATCGCCCAGTTGAAGAAACTGCGCGACGGGCTGACCGACTGCATCGGCTGCGGCTGCATGTCGATCGACAAATGCCCGCTGCGTAACAAGGGCGACCGGCTGGCGCGCGAGGGGACAGGGGCAAGAAGGCTGGTTGCTCCGCCTCTCTCGAGGACATCCTAGTCAGCCGCAGGCAACCGCCTGATGGTGAACTCAATCAAGTCGCCCGGCCGCTCGAACCAGCTTTCGATCTCGGTCCAGTAGGCCTGCTTGGGAAAGCGCTCGAACCATTCCTTGGCCTTGAGCCGCGCATCGGAGCGCGGCAGCACGAAGGTCTCGCGCAGGAAACCGTCGCGCGGCATACGAACACGCTCGGCACGGCTTTGGTCGAGCCTTTTCTTCAGGCCATCCAGCGGCGGTCTTGCCGGGGTGCGCACGAAACAACTCCTTGCACCTGGCGCATGACCCCGAAATCGGAATCGAGTTTCGGAAAGGATCATGCGCAAAACCAAAGTGACTTGACCCTTGCCCTTAAGAGATTAGGGATCGCGCCGGCAAAAGACGAGTCATTTGTGGGACTCGCCGCCCCAACCGGAGACGGCACTTGGAACGACCAGAAATACCGGCAGGCCTGCCCGCCGACATCGAACAGAAGAAGATGAAGGCAAGGCTGTGGTTCGAGGCGCTGCGCGAACGCATCTGCGCCACCTTCGAGCAGATCGAGCAGGATCTTGGCGGGCCGCTGGCCTCGTGGTCGCCCGGCCGCTTCGAAAAGACGCCATGGGAACGTGACGAGGGGCGCGGCGGCGGCGGCACCATGTCGATGATGCACGGCCGCGTCTTCGAAAAGGTCGGCGTCCACACCTCGACCGTCCACGGCGAGTTCTCACCCGAATTCAGGAAGCAGATGCCGGGCGCCGAGGAAGACCCGCGCTTTTGGGCATCTGGCATTTCGCTGATCGCGCATCCCTGGAACCCAAACGTTCCGGCCGTGCACATGAACACGCGCATGGTGGTCACATCTCGCCAATGGTTCGGCGGCGGCGCCGATCTAACGCCGGTGCTCGACAGCCGCCGCACGCAGGACGACCCCGACACGGTCGCCTTCCACCGCGCCATGCAATTCGCTTGCGAGAAGAACGCCGACGTCGCCGATTACCCGAAATACAAGGCCTGGTGCGACGAGTATTTCTATCTGTCGCACCGCAACGAGCCGCGCGGCACCGGCGGCATCTTCTTCGACTGGCTGCATTCGGGCGAGGACAAAGGCGGCTGGAATGCCGATTTCAACTTCGTCCAGGATGTCGGCCGCTCTTTTCTCGTCGTCTACGGCCACCTCGTGCGCGCCAACTTCAACGAGAACTGGACCGATGGCGACCGCGACGAACAGCTCATCCGCCGCGGCCGCTATGTCGAATTCAATCTGCTTCACGATCGCGGCACCATCTTCGGACTGAAGACCGGCGGCAATGTCGCGTCCATCCTTTCCAGCCTGCCACCCGAGGTCCGCTGGCCGTAACAAAATGGTGAGCCCGGCGTGAGCCGCATTGATGTCCCATTCGCTCGAAATGGGCATGGAATGTGGCACACGGTGCGGCGAAAAATTTCTTTTCCGTCTAATAGGCTGTTGAAAAGACTAGTCTATTTGTGGCGCCGGGTCGGGAAGCGCCGGCGGCTCGCCTGCGCGCAATTCCAGGAAAGTGCGAAACGGCTTTCCGACGGGAATTGCGTCAAGACAAAGCGAGCCGCGACCCGACGCGACCGGACGGCCCAAGACGATGCGGGACATCTTCGTCAAAAAGATACCCGCCTTTCCAGGAGTACTTCGCAATGCGCAAGATCATTGTTTCGGCTGCCGCCGCTGCCCTTCTCGCTTCCGGTTCAGTGGCATTCGCCGCCGTCAAGCACACCACCGGAACGATCAAGACCTTTGACACGACGGCCATGAGCCTGGTCCTCGATGATGGATCGTCTTTTACGCTTCCCAAAACCTTCAAGGATCCTGGCCTGACGGTCGGTGAAAAGGTCCGCGTCTCATGGGATATGAAGGGCAAGAACAAGGTCGCCGAGGCCGTCAAGGTCGCAAAATGATGGCTTGCCCGCCAGAGCAGGATGAGACGATATCCGGTCCTGTTTGGGGGTAGCGTAAGAGGGCGGAGCAGCGCCTGCTCCGCCTTTTCGCCGTTGACTGCAACCAATGCCACCCCATCTGTGTTATGCTTCTCCCGCTCGCGGCCCCAGGATCCGATCTCGGATTTGGACCGTCAGCCAAAAAAGTGCCGGAGCCTCGGGCTCCACGGAGGAAAAGGAGAAAATCCCATGAAGGAATTTCACTGCGGGTCGCTCGTGCCCGGCTGTGACTGGCACACGCGTGCCGACGAGGAGGCCGAGGTCATGCGCCGTGCCGTCGAGCACATGCGCGAGACGCATGGCGAGACGGTGATCCGCGAGACGATGATCGAGGCGATCCGCTCGCGCATCGAAAAGACCCGCGACGCGGCCTGATCTACCCGGCCTTCAAGGCTTCGGCGGCGCGCTTGAGGAGCGCGTCGCGATCAGGGGCAAACCCGGCTTCGACCCATTCCGCCTCGAGATTCCTGAGGACTTCGCCGAGTTTCGGCCCCGGAGTTGCGCCGAGCGCCGAGAGATCGGCACCTTTCAGTGGAAACAACGGCTTTTCCCATTTGATGGCGAAGGCGAGCAGGCGCGAAAAACCACCGGCTTCGAGCAGCGCCTCATTGTCCTCGACGGCGCGCACCCTGGCTGCCGCAAGCGACAGCCGCAGACGGTCGACAAACCCCTGCCGGTCACCGCGATAGAGCCTTTTCGCCAGTTCGCCCTCGGTCGTCTTCGGCTCGACGGCGCTGGCAAGCGCCCAGTGACGCAGGCGATCCGCTTCGGCGGTCGAGAGTTTGAGCCGCTCGGCGAGCGTCTTCATGCGCGCGGCATCGGGCGGCACGATCGCTTCCAGTCTGAGCAGCGGGTCGGGTGCCCAGCCCAGATCCTTCCCGGCCTTGGCCAACCCATGGATGGCATCGATGCCCCATTTCTCGCTTTCCGGCAGCGCTGCGGTCAAGACACCTGCCTGCCGCATCCAGAGCAGCGCCCGTGACGGATCGGGCGCCGACAAAAGTTTCTTCAGTTCCGACCAGATTCGCTCGGACGAAAGCTGGGCCAGCCCTTCCTTAAGCCGGGCACAGGCTTTCAGCCCTTCGGCGTCCGGCCGCCCGTCGCCGTACCAGGCGAAGAAGCGGAAGAAGCGCAGGATGCGCAGGTAGTCTTCGCGAATGCGCGCTTCCGGGTCGCCGATGAATCGCAGCCGGCGCGCCTCGATGTCGGCAATGCCGCCGACCAGGTCGACCACCTTGCCATCGGCCCCGGCATAGAGCGCGTTGATGGTGAAGTCGCGCCGCTCAGCATCGAGCTTCCAGTCGCGCCCGAACGACACTTTCGCGCGCCGCCCGTCGGTCTCGATATCAGCGCGCAAGGTGGTGATTTCATAAGGTTTTCCGCCGGCAACCACGGTGATTGTCCCATGCTCGATGCCGGTTGGCACCGCCTTGAACCCTTCCGCTTCGGCGCGGCGGAGGGTTTCCTCCGGCAGGCAGGTGGTGGCGATGTCGATGTCGGCGACCGGCTGGCCCATCAGCGTGTTGCGCACCGCGCCGCCTGCGACTCGCGCCTCTTCACCGCCTTCGGCCAGTGCGAACAGCAGGCGCTGCAGATGCTTGTCGCCGAGCCAGTCGGCCCTGTCCGCGATCGAGACACTCACGCATAAAGCCTTTCATAGAGGGTACGGATGATGCCGGCGGTGACGCCCCAGATGCGCCGTTCGCCGTAAGGCATGTCGTAGAAGAACCATTCGAGATCGTTCCACATACGGCTGTCGCGCTTGTGGTTGGCCGGGTCCATCAAGAAGCGCAGGGGCACTTCGAAAGCGGCGTCGACCTCGTCGGCGTTGAGCGTCAGTTGGAAACCGGGCAGCACGATGCCCAGCACCGGCGCGATGCGGTAGCCGCTGCCGGCCACATAGTCGGGCATGCGGCCGATGATCTCGATGCGGTCTCGGCCAAGCCCGATCTCCTCGAAGGTCTCGCGCAGCGCCGCAGCCTCAGGGCTCGGATCGGTCGGATCGATTGTGCCGCCGGGAAATGCCACCTGCCCCGAATGGCTGCGCAGCTTTTCGGCCCGTTTGGTCAGGAGAACCGTCGCATCGCCCTCATGATCGACCACCGGGATCAGCACCGCGGCATTGCGCAGCGCCATGCCCTGATTGAGGCGCGGATGGCCGGGGTTAAAGCGATGATCGCCATAATCGTCGCCTGCATGCGCATCGGGCTGCACGGCAAAACGCGCGCGAAAATCCGCGGATGAAAACGGCGCCGGCGTCACCTGGTCCATCACGCGCTCAGCCGCTTCAACTGGTCCGCCGGCATGATCGGGAACACGGCGCCCTTGGAGCGCACCGCGAACATCGTCTCGCCGCCGATCTCGACCTCCTCGCAATGCCCGACCAGTTCATACATCACCGGCCGCGCCACCAGCGCCTCCAGACGGCCACGCACCAGCACATAGGGCTTCAATCCGCCGGTCTCGTTCTCGTCGACAAAGCGCAGCGGCCGTTCCGGCCCGGCCTCGACGACATCGCCGACATTGGTGCGGAAGGTGATGGTCTGCGCTTCGCCGCTACCCGAAACGTCCATTTCGACGGCGATGAACGGCGCATCGGCGACGCGGATGCCGACCTTTTCCACCGGTGTCACCAGATAGGTCCTGCCATCGGCGTCCTTGCGCAGCACCGAGGAGAAAAGCTGCACCAGCGGCATGCGCCCGATCGGCGTGCCCAGATAGAACCAAGTGCCGTCGGACTTGATCTCCATGTCCAGATCGCCGCAGAAGTCGGGATTCCAGCGTTCGACGGGTGCCGCGCCCTTGCCGGCACGGGCGGCGCGCGAGATGAGTGCCTCGAGGCCACGCGCCTCGGTGGCACCAGTCAGGCTTTCTTCACGATGTCCCAAGGGTCCCGTCATGGTCACGAAATAGTCACTGTTGTTCCGCTTGTCAGCCTAAGTCTGTGATTTAAGTTTCGACATAGGCGCCACGCGAGGCCGAATCGCGGCAACTTATGGTATGGTGCAGCCGTTGTTCCAGCCATGGTATTCCAACCACAAGGATCGATGCGGCATGAGCGTGATGGTCAAGGAAAGCCCGATCAGCGAAAAGGACATGATCGCCGAGGCCGAAAAGGCGCTTGCCGACATCTCCCGGATCCGCGACGGGGTCGGCCGGGTCATCTTCGGACAGGAAAGCGTCGTCGAGCGTACGCTGGTGGCGCTGCTGGCCGGTGGACATGCGCTTTTGGTCGGCGTGCCGGGCCTCGCCAAGACCAAGCTGGTCGAAACACTTGGCATCGTGCTCGGCCTCGATTCGCGTCGCATCCAGTTCACGCCGGACCTGATGCCGTCCGATATCCTCGGCTCCGAAGTGATGGAGCAGGACGAGACCGGCAAACGCTCCTTCCGCTTCATTCCCGGGCCGATCTTCGCCCAGTTGCTGATAGCCGACGAGATCAACCGCGCCTCGCCGCGCACCCAGTCGGCGCTGCTGCAGGCCATGCAGGAATACCACGTCACCATTGCCGGCGCCCGCCATGACCTGCCGGCCCCCTTCCATGTGCTGGCAACCCAGAACCCGCTGGAGCAGGAAGGCACCTATCCGTTGCCCGAGGCCCAGCTTGACCGCTTCCTGATGCAGGTGGATATCCTCTATCCCGAAATCGAGGCAGAGCGCCGCATCCTTCTGGAAACCACCGGCATCGAGGACGCGAAAGCGCAAAACGTGCTGCAGCCGGTGCGGCTGAAGGAGATCCAGACGCTGATCCGCCGCATGCCGGTGCCGGAAAGCGTCGTCGAAGCGATCCTGACGCTGGTGCGCTCGGCGCGCCCGGGCCAAGGCAACGCCGAGACCGACAAGAACGTCGCCTGGGGTCCCGGCCCGCGCGCCAGCCAGGCGCTGATGCTGTGCACAAGGGCGCGCGCGCTTTACGACGGACGGCTGGCGCCCTCGGTCGACGACGTGCGTGCGCTGGCCGAGCCGGTGCTGCAGCATCGCATGGCGCTGACCTTCGCCGCCCGCGCCGAAGGCATCAGCGTGCGTGACGTGGTGGCGAAACTCGTGAAAGGGATTTGATGCCGCGCATCGGCGAGGTCCAGGCTCCGGCAGCGACGCGCGACGCGCTCGCCCGTGGCCGGTTGCGGGCCTCGCTTGTGCCAGACCTGCTGGTCGAGGCGCGGCGCATCGTCAACACCGTGATCGCCGGCTGGCACGGCCGCCGCAAGCGCGGCATCGGCGAGAATTTCTGGCAGTTCCGGCCCTATGTCGAGGGCGATTCCTCGCGCATCGACTGGCGCCGCTCGGCCCGCGACGACCACACCTATGTGCGCGACCGCGAATGGGAAGCCGCCCATACCGTCTGGCTGTGGGCCGACCCCTCGCCGTCGATGCTCTACAAATCGACCGGCGCCAGCGTTTCCAAGCAATCGCGCGCGCTGGTGCTGGCGCTGGCCATGGCCGAGCTGTTGTCGCGCAGCGGCGAGCGCATCGCCTGGCCGGGCCTCACCGATCCGTTCACCGCCCGCAACGGCGCCGAACGCATCGCCGCCCAGTTGATGCATGCCGGCGATTTGCCGGCAAAACCCGATTTGTCCGATATCAGGCGCTTCTGCGACATCGTCATCGTCAGCGATTTCCTCGATCCCGTCGAAGAGACGATGGCCTGGCTCGACGTGCTGGCCCGCCACGGCGTACGTGCCCACCTGATCGAGGTCGCCGACCCGGCCGAGGAGACCTTCCCCTATGCTGGCCGAACCGAGTTCACCGATCCCGAGACCGGCGACAAGCTGACCGCCGGCCGCGCCGAAATGCTGGGGGATGAGTATCGCCTGCTCTACGCCGCCCGACGCCACGAACTGGCAGCCTGGTGCAAACGGCTTGGCTGGAGCTTTACCGTCAACCACACCGATCGGCTGGCTTCCGACGCGCTGGTGCGGCTGCACATGGCGATGACCACTGATGGCCCCTCAGTCAGGCCGACCGCTGACGGTCGTGCCGGCACGATCGCCGGTGGCGATCGGCCAGGAAAGGCTGTCGCATGAGTTGGCTGCCGCTTTCCTTTGGCGCCCCCATGGTGCTGTGGGGCCTCCTGGCACTGCCGGTGATCTGGTGGCTGCTCAGGCTGACGCCGCCCAAGCCGCAGACCGAAATCTTCCCGCCGCTGAAGATCCTGGCCCGCGTGCTGAAGCGCGAGGAGACGCCGCAGCAGAGTCCGTGGTGGCTGACGCTGCTCAGGCTCTTGATGGCGGCCCTCATCGTCGCCGCATTGGCCGACCCGGTCTTCAATCCGCGCGAAAAGCTGCCGGCCGAGGGTGCAGCGCTTGCGCTCGTCATCGACAATGACTGGGCAAGTGCCGCCGACTGGGGCAAACGCGTCGCCACCGCCGAGCGGCTGATCAACGACGCCGGCTCCAACGGCGTGCCGGTCGTCATCGCCTTCACCGCCGAAAAGGCCAATGCCGAGATCGGGCCGTTCGATGCCGCCACCGCCCTTGACCGGCTGCGTGCCGCCAAGCCGCGGCCGATCCCGACCGACCGGCCCGCCGTCTATGCCCGCGTCGCCGGCGTGCTGGAGACCTTGCCCGGGGCCAGTGTCGCCGTGCTTGCCGACGGCCTGGCGGCAAAAGGCGATGAAGCCGCCTTCAACACACTTTTGTCGAAAAATGCCACCCGTGTCGTCTGGGCAACCGCAGACAGGCTGTCGCTGACCGGCCTGACCACCGCCGACAACCAGGTCGACGGCTTTGCACTGACCGCCATCCGCGCGCCGGGCGACCCTGCCCCGGCTCAGGTCACCGCCGGCGCCTTCGATGACAAGGGCCGCCGCATCGCCGATGCTACGCTGACCTTTTCGCCTGGCGAAACCACCGCCACCGGCACCATGGCGGTGCCGTTCGAGCTGCGCAACGACTTCGCATCCATCGCGCTCGACGGCGAGCGGCAGGCCGGTGCGGTCCGCGTGCTCGACGAAAGCTCCAAGCGGCGGCGCGTCGGTCTATTGTCGCAGGCCGAGGCCGACCAGGCACAGCCGCTTTTGTCGCCGCTCTACTACATCAGGCGGGCGCTGCAGCCATTCGCCGATCTGGTCGAACCCTCCAGCGCCGATCTTGCCGACGCCATCCCGCAGATCCTCGACCAGAAGCCCGCGATGATCGTCATGGCAGATATCGGCACCATTCCCGGACAAGTCCGGCAGAGGCTTGTCGATTGGGTCGACAATGGCGGCACGCTGGTGCGTTTCGCCGGTTCGCGGCTGGCTACTGCGGGCGATGACGACGATCTGCTGCCGGTCCGCCTTCGCACCGGCGAGCGTTCGCTCGGCGGCGCGCTATCATGGACGTCGCCGCAGCCTGTCACCGAATTCCCCAAGGCCGGCCCGTTCGCCGATCTGGCGCCCCCGACCGAGGTCACCGTCAGCAGGCAGGTGCTGGCCGAGCCGACACCCGATATCGTCGAGCGCACCTGGGCGGCCCTTGCCGACGGCACGCCGTTGGTCACCGGACTGAAGAAAGGCAAGGGCACGCTGGTGCTGTTCCACGTCACCCCTGAGGCAACCTGGTCGAACCTGCCGATCTCTGGCAGCTTCGTCGAGATGCTGCGCCGCATCGTGCAGCTGTCGCGCAACCAGGGCGCGGCCATCGCCAATGCCGAAGCCGCCGCGGCGTCGCTGGCGCCCTATCGCATGATTGCAGCCGACGGCTCGCTGGTGCCGCCGACGCCGGACGCGCGGCCGCTTGTACCGGGCGCCGGCGCGCTGCCGGTGACTTTTGAAAACCCGCCCGGTCTCTATGGTTCCGAGACAGGTGTATTTGCCCATAATTTGCTTGAAGCCGACAGCACGCTGGCTCCGCTGGCGCGCCCGCAAATCACTGTTCCCATCACCTCGATCCAGTATGCCTTTGACGAATCGCGCAATTTGAAAGGCGCGCTGGTCGCGGCCGCCCTGGTGCTGATGCTGCTTGATACGCTGGCGGTGTTCTGGATGGGCGGCCTGTTTTCACGCCGGCCGCGTCGCGCCGGTGCCGTGGCAACCACCGCCGCGGTCCTTATTGCGCTGGGTAGCCTGTTCGGTCATGCCGACCTTGCCCGCGCCGACGACGCCACGCCGGGAGACGAGGTGGCCATCGAGGCGATTTCGAAGACCCGCATCGCCTATGTGCTGACCGGCGTGCCGGGTGACGATTCGATCAGCCGCGCCGGGCTCGAGGGCCTGACCCGCTTCCTGGTCGAAAAGACGGCACTAGAACCGGGCGAGCCGGCCGGCGTCGACATATCGAGGGACGAGCTGTCGTTCTATCCGCTGATCTACTGGCCGATCGATCCGGCCGCCCCGATGCCCAGCCAGGCCGCCATCGCCCGCATCGACGCCTATATGCAGCAGGGCGGCACGGTGCTGTTCGACACCCGCGACCAGTTCGCCAACGGCATCGGCGCCGATTCGACCAGCCCAGCGACGGAGCGGCTGCGCGACATCCTCGGCAAGCTCAACGTGCCGCCGCTGGAACCGGTACCGTCCGACCACGTGCTGACCAAATCCTTCTTCATCCTGCCCGAATTCCCCGGCCGCTTCGCCGGCAGCCCGCTCTGGGTCGAGGCCTCGCTCGACGCCAGCAACGCCGAGAACCGGCCGGTGCGTACCGGCGATGGCGTCTCGCCGATCATGATCACCGCCAATGATTTCGCCGGCGCCTGGGCGGTCGACGAGAATGGCGATGCGCTGCTGCCGACCGTGCCGGCGGACCCGATGCAGCGCATCTACGCGCTGCGCGCCGGCGTCAACATCATGATGTACATGCTGACCGGCAACTACAAATCCGACCAGGTGCACGTGCCGATACTGCTCGAACGGCTGGGGCAGTAGAATGAACTGGTCGATCTCCTTCGAACCGCTGATCTCCTGGCCCTTGCTGGCCTTGGCGCTGGTGCCGCTGGCGCTGCTTGCGCTGGTCGGCCTGTGGTTTCGCCAGCGCGGCTCGGTCTTCCGCTTCATCGCCCTTCTGGCGCTCGCCGCCGCTTTGTTCAACCCGGTGTTCCTCAACGAGGAGCGCGAGCCGCTGAAAAGCGTCGTCGCCCTCATCGTCGACCGCAGCCAGAGCCAGGACATCGGCGACCGCACCAAACAGACCGACGAGGCGCTGGCCGGGCTGCAGCAGCGTCTTGGCCGCTTCAAGCAGTTCGACGTGCGCGTCGTCGAAGCGGGTAAATCCGAAGCCGCCGAGGAGCGCACCGAGACACGGCTGTTCGGCGCGCTCGAGGGCGCCTTCCGCGACGTGCCGCCGTCGCGCATCGGCGGCGCCATCATGATCACCGATGGCGAGGTCCATGACGCCCCCCCGGCCGCGCCCGATTTCAACGCCCCGCTGCATGCCCTGATCACCGGCAACGACCACGAAAAGGACCGCCGCATCCGCTTCGAGAACGCGCCGCGCTTCGGCCTTGTCGGCAAGCCGCTCGACATGACCTACCGCGTCATCTCGACCGAAAACGAGACCGGCCCGGTCGATGTGCGCGTCTCGGTCAATGGCGAACAGGTCGCGGTCGAGCACGCCACCGTTGGCCAGGCGATGCCGCTGCAGGTGACCATTCCGGGTGCCGGGCGCAACATCGTCGAGCTCGCCATCGACCGCGAACCGGGCGAACTGACCGACACCAACAACCGCGCCATCGCGCTCATAGACGGCATTCGCGAGAATCTGCGCGTGCTGCTCGTCTCCGGCGAGCCGCATGCCGGCGAACGCACCTGGCGCAACCTGCTGAAATCCGACGCCTCGGTCGATCTCGTCCATTTCACCATCCTGCGGCCGCCGGAAAAGCAGGACGGCACGCCGATCAACGAATTGTCGCTGATCGCCTTCCCGACCCGCGAACTGTTCGTCGAGAAGATCAAGGATTTCGACCTCATCATTTTCGACCGCTACCAGCACCGCGACGTGCTGCCGATCCTCTATTACGACTACATCTCCGAATATGTCGAAAAGGGCGGCGCGCTGCTGATCGCGGCCGGCCCCGAATATGCCGGCGAAAGCTCGATCGCGCGCACGCCGCTGATGTCCGCCCTGCCGGCGATGCCGACCGGCGAGGTGGTCGACAAGGCCTTCTATCCGCGCCTCACCGAACTCGGCCAGCGCCACCCGGTGACGCGTGGGCTGGATGGCTCCGCCACCGAGCCGCCGCACTGGAGCCGCTGGTTCCGCACCATCGGCGTGCAGAACCCCGAAGGCGCAGTGGTGATGAAGGGCGCCGACAACCGGCCGCTGCTGTTGCTCGACCGCAAGGGCGAAGGCCGCGTCGGCATGCTGCTGTCCGATCAGGGCTGGCTGTGGGCGCGCGGCTTCGAGGGCGGCGGCCCGCATGTCCAGCTCTACCGGCGCATCGCCCACTGGCTGATGAAGGAGCCTGAGCTCGAGGAAGAGCGGCTGACCGCCGACGGCCGCGGCATGTTGCTGGAAATCCGCCGCCAGACGATGGCCGACGATCCCGGCCCCGCGCAGATCATCACCCCGTCCGGCAAGACCTTGACCGTCAAGCTCGATAAATCCGAGCCCGGGGTCTTCCTCGGCAGCGTCGAGACCAGCGAGATCGGCCTCTATCAGGTCGCCAATGGCGACCTCACCGCGCTCGCCCATGTCGGGCCGGTCAACGCACCGGAATTCGCCGACGTCATTTCCACCGAAAGCCGGCTGAAGGCGCCGGCTGAAGCCACCGGCGGCAGCGTGCGCCGGCTGGCGTCGTCCACAGCCCTTGGCAGCGACGTGACGCTGCCCTCCATCGTGCCGGTGCGCTCGGCTGGTGCCGCGTCCGGCAACGACTGGATCGGACTGCGCACCACGGACGACAGCGTGCTCAAGGCCGTCTCGCGCGTGCCGCTGTTCGGCGGCTTCCTCGGCCTCGGCCTGCTGCTTCTGGCAATGGGTTCGATGTGGTACCGCGAAGGACGGTAGGGCTACTCTTCCGGCTCCGTCGTGAACATCAGCGGATAGCCCTTGGCCTTGCCGGCATCGGTGGCACGCGTCGCCTTGGTCTCGGCGACATCCCTGGTGAACACGGCGACGACGCAGACGCCACGCCGATGCGCGGTGATCATCACCCGGTGCGCCTGGTCTTCGCTGAGCTTGAACTCGCCCTTCAGCACCGTCACCACGAATTCGCGCGGCGTGAAATCGTCATTGATGAGGATGACCTTGTAGAGCTTTGGCCGTTCGACCTGCGGCTTGACCTGGACGCGCGGTTTTGTGGTGATTTCAGGCATCGGAACCGACCGTTAGAGCAATTCCCGGAAAAGTGTAAAATGGTTTTCCGCCCGGAATTGCGTCAAGACAAAAGATCAGAACAGTTCGCCGTTTCCACGAAACGGTGAATTGCTTCTGGCGTAGCAACCTTGCCGCCATTCTGGCACCAGCGAAAGCGGCCGTCTATTTCGAGCGACGCGCAAAGCCGATGTCCGCGGGCGCGGCCATTCGCAACTATGTGGGAAAGTGTCGGTTGCCGTTCAACGGTCCTGACGGCCGAACATGCGGCGGCTGGGAATCTGCCGAGCGGCCGTGGCCGACGGCATATCGGACCGAAAGCGGTTTCCACCGGCATCCGCCCGGCGTTCCAGCCAGGTCGCGATCGGCCACGCGGCGACGCAGATCAGCGTCGCGCCGGTCAGCACGACCAGCAGCCAGGTCTGTGCCGGCGTGATGTAGTCCCAGCTGGTGGAAATCGCCGGCGCGAACAGCGAAGGCTCGGTGCGTCCGCTGGCCGGATCGGGCACCGGGCTGGCGGTGAACAGGATCAGCACCCTGGCGACGCCGGTGGCAACCAGGCCGCCGATCACCATCGAGCGCAAAATGGACGAAAGCCGCTTCTTCATGCGGATTGTCCTACACGGTCGGCGTTGCAAACGGGTTAAGTGTCAGTCGAGGCGGAAGCTGCCGGTGCCAGACTTCGCCAAAGATCGGTTGAACCATCGACCCGCTTCATCGCCAACGTCAGGGCTTCAGCGGTTCGGACAGGAAGAAGGCCGCTCCAGCCGAAACCAGCTGGAGCGGCCTTGGTCAACAGGCCGGCATTTTGCGCCGGACCTTATTAGGTCTTCGGGGCGTCCTTCTTGACGGCCTTCTCGGCAGCCTTCTTGTGCTTCTTGACGGTCTTCTTGACGACCTTCTTCGGAGCAGCCTTGGCCGGAGCGGCAGTCGCCGGAGCGGTGGTCGTCGAAGCAGCCGGAGCAGCGGTCGTGGTGGCGGCGGCGTTGCCGAGAGCCGGCATCGCGAAGGCGAGAGCGACGGCGAGACCGGTTGCGGAGAGGATGGACTTTTTCATGGCTTCGTTTCCTTTTTATGCGGGTCAAGTTTCGGAGTGTTACTGAACCGGGTCGTTCGGCGTCACTCCAAGCAGCTTCAAAGCACTGGCGAGCATCCGGATGCCCTGCGCCTGTTTCTTGGCGGCGCAGTACCGGTTGCCCTTTCTCTGAAGTGCCTTTGCCGCGGTGACCTGCGTTGCCGTGGCATGGGTTTCGAGGGCTTCATCAAATTGGTGGCTAAGATTGGCGCACCGTTCGCTCCGGGTTGTGAGCGTCACCTTTGCGTCCGATTGTCCGACAGCGGCAGTGACCAGGCAGAAGCCCAGCAACGCACCCAACAAACTGATCGACAATCTTGGCATCGGTTTACCCGTAAACCCGGAGACTAGCGTCGCAGCCGATGACCTGACCGCCACGAGACCAGTTATGCCCTTGAAATTTTTCAGGAGTTTTTCTGAACTGTAGAATTTTGTTTCTGGATTGTGTCTGAGAAAGCCGGTGTGAACCCGTCATAGCCACTGGCCAACATATGGCCTGAATTCTATCGTGTGGGTTGCGACAGAAGGGCTTGGCAATCAAAGACAGAAGGGCTTGGCAACAATGACAGGGCTGCTGTGAAATCCGACGCACACATACTGATCGTCGACGACGACAAGGGTATCCGCGACCTGCTGCAGGAATTCTTCCAGAAGCGGGGCCTGCACACCTCGGTTGCCGCCGACGGCATCGAGATGGAGACCATCCTGCGGCGCGTCCAGGTGGACCTCATCGTCCTCGACGTGATGCTGCCCGGCAAAAGCGGGCTGGAGCTGTGCCGCGACCTGCGCGCCCAGTATTCGACGCCGATCATCATGCTGACCGCCGTCACCGAGACGACCGACCGCGTCGTCGGCCTGGAAATGGGCGCCGACGACTATGTCCCCAAACCCTTCGATCCGCGCGAGCTTTTGGCGCGTATCCGCGCCGTGCTCAGGCGCAATGGCACCGCCGAGCCTAAGCGCGCCACCACCAAGCAGATCTACCGCTTCGCCGGCTGGACGATGGATTGTGCTCGGCGCCGGCTGATCGCACCCGACGATGTCAGGGTCGAGCTGACCATGGCCGAATTCAACCTGCTGCAGACCTTCGTCAAGAGCGCGCAGCGCGTGCTGACCCGCGACCAGCTCATCGAGCTGTCCGGCGGCGACAGCGACTATTCCTTCGACCGCAGCATCGACATCCTGGTCAGCCGGCTGCGGCGCAAGATGGAGGACGACCCGAAGACGCCCAAGCTGATCCTGACCGTACGCAGCGGCGGCTACCAGTTCCTGCCCGAGACGACCTCCGAATGAGACGTTTCCTGCCGCAGACCTTGCCTGTCTGGGTGCTGCTGATCGTCATTGCCGGCCTGCTGATCAGCCAGGTCGCGACCCTTTACATCGTGTCGCGCGACCGCGCCGCCGCCAACGGTGTCGTCGACCTCTACCGGCTCAACGACCGTGCCTTCTCGCTGGTTCAGCTCATGCATGACGCCAGTCCGGACGAGCGCAAGGCGACGGCGACCGGCCTGTTCAACTCCACCTACGCGCTCACCGTCTCGGACACGCCGGCGGTCACTTCGTCGATCGCCGGCGACGACGAACTGGCCGAACTCGAAGACATCCTCGTCGGACGGCTGTCGAAATTCGGCATCACCGATGCACGCGTACGCCGCGATCCGGCGACGCGCGAGGCCGATGACGCGGACGGCACGGCGCCGGGACCCGACATCGGACAGGTCGAGCGTGACCTTCTGGTGCTGGCCGCCGACTTCGCCCAGAGCGACAAGCTGACGGCCTCGCTGCGCTTCGCCGACGGCCAATGGCTGAACTTCACCGAACCGATCACGCCCGTCGGCCCGATCCTGAGCTTCGACAGCCTGCCGCTTTATTCGCTGATCGCAGGGCTGGTGGTGATCATGTCGATCTGGTCGCTGCGCCGGCTGACGGCGCCCTACCGGATGATGGAAACCGCCGTGAACCGGATCGGCAAGGATCTGAAGAGCCCACCGATCGCCGAGAGCGGCAGCCGCGAGGTCCGTGCCGCCGCCAAGGCGATCAACGCTATGCAGGCGAGGTTGCGCGAATATGTCGAGGACCGCGAACATCTGGCGGCGGCATTGGCGCATGATCTGCGCACGCCGATGACCAGGATGCGCCTGCGCCTGGAGCTGTTGCGCAAATCGGCGGTTCGCGAGGCGTTGGCGCACGACCTCGCCGATGTCGAGAGCATCGCCAGCTCGGTGATCGACTTCGCCACCTTCGAAGTGACCGAGGAAAAGAACGAACGCATCGATTTCTGGTCGCTCGTGGAATCGATCGCCGACGGCTATGACGACGTGTCGTTCGACGACGAGACCCGTTCGCGCGGGCTGATCTGCATGGCGCGGCCGGTCGCGCTCAAGCGCTGCGTCACCAATCTGGTACAGAACGCGGTCACCTACGGCAAGAAGGCGCATCTTTCGCTGCGCCGGTCGGAGGACATGATCTTGCTCACCATCCGCGACGAAGGGCCGGGCATACCGCAGGCACAGATCGACGCCGTGTTCGGCTCGTTCGTGCGCCTTGAACAATCGCGCAACCGCCAGACCGGTGGTCTGGGCCTCGGCCTGACCATTGCCCGCAACATCGCGCGCGCCGCAGGTGGCGAGATCCGCCTGTCCAACAACCCGGGCGGTGGCCTGCTGACGCAACTGCGCCTGCCGCTGGTGGCATAAAAAGCATTCAAGCAGCCTCCGCTGCCCGCGGCGGCGTCCACGAATTTGGCGTTACCGCCGCAGCACCGCGCTCAGCACATCGCGGATGCCGATGGCGCCGACGAAGCGCGACTGGTCGTCGAACAGCGCAACGGGAGCGGTCTGCGAACGGTGCATGGCCAGCATGACGGTTTTCAACGAGGTGCCGGGGTTGGCCCAGAACACCTGCGCTACTTCCTCGGGCTGGCCTTCGACGTCGGCGCACGACACCCACACCGCCGGCTTGCCGTCGCGTTCGGCCGCCGCCACCAGCCCGTGATCGTCGATCTTGAAGCGCGTCGTCTTGCGGCGGTCGAGCCACACCCAGCCGTCCTTGCCGTGCTCCAGATCGCGACGGTCGCGCATCACGTTCCAGGCGGTCAGCACCGACAGCGGGTTCACATTGGCGATGAAGTCGCGGACATAGTCGTTGGCAGGCCGCAGCACGATGTCCTCCGGCGCGCCGGTTTGCACGATGCGCCCACCCTCCATGATGGTGATGTGGGAGCCAATCTTCAGCGCCTCCTCGAGGTCGTGGCTGACGAAGATGATGGTCTTCTTCAACTCGGCCTGCAGCTGCAGCAATTCGTCCTGCAGCTTGGTGCGGATCAGCGGGTCGAGCGCCGAGAACGGCTCGTCCATCAACAGGATCGGCGCCTCGGTGGCGAAGGCCCGCGCCAGGCCGACGCGCTGCTGCATGCCGCCCGACAGCTCATGCGCGTATTTCTTCGACCACTGGTCGAGATTGACCAGCTTGAGCTGGCGTTGCACGCGCTCCTTGCGCTCTTGCTCCGGTACGCCGGCGAGTTCGAGGCCGAGACCGACATTCTCCTCCACCGTACGCCAGGGCAAAAGGCCGAACTGCTGGAACACCATCGCCACCTGTTTCTGGCGCAGGCGCCGCAGGGTCGCCTCGTCGCAGGTGACGACGTCGACGGTCTTGTCGCCATCCTTGACCAGCACCTGGCCGCGCGACACCACGTTGAGCCGGTTGACCGCCCGCAGCAATGTCGACTTGCCCGAACCGGAGAGACCCATCAGCACGGAGATTTCGCCCTCGTTCACGGTCAGGCTGGCGCCGGCGCAACCCAGTACATTGCCGGTCTTGTCGAGGATCTCGGCGCGGCTGGCTCCGGCGTCGACCATCTTCAGCGATCCGGCCTGGTCGGCGCCGAAGACGATATCGACGTTCCGGAAATCGACGGCGACGGTCATTTCTTGCCTCCAACGGCGATGCGGGTCATCCGGTCGAGCACGATGGCCAAGACGACGATGGCGAGGCCCGCCTCAAGCCCGAGGTCGATCTTGCGCGAACCCAGCGCCCGGTTGATTTCGGTGCCGAGGCCGCCAGCGCCGATCAGTGCAGCAAACACCACCATCGACAGCGACAGCATGATGGACTGCGTCAGACCGGCCATGATGGTGGGCAGCGCCGAGGGCAGCTCCACCTTCCACAGCAACTGGCTCTTGGTGGCGCCGAACGCCTCGCCGGCTTCGACGATCGACTTCGGCACCGAGACAACGCCGAGATGCGTGAGACGAACCGCGGTCGGGATGACGAAGATGATGGTGACGATGAGGCCGGGCGCATTGCCGAGGCCGAACAGCGTCAGCACCGGGATCAGGTAGACGAAGGTCGGCAGCGTCTGCATCAAATCGAGCACCGGCAGCATGACGCGATAGACCTTCGGCTTGTGCGCCGCCCAGATACCGAGTGGCACACCGATGGCCATCGAGACGGCGGCGGCGGCAACCACCAGCACCAGCGTCTCTACCGTCTGCTTCCAGAGGTTCTGGTTGAGGATGAACAGCAACCCGAGAAAGACAGCCACGGCCAAGCCTCTCGATCGCTGCAGATAATAGGCAAGCAGTGCAATCAGCGCGATGAGAAGGACCGGCGGTACCAGCAGCAGCGTGTCGACCACTCCGTCGAGCAGGAAATTCAAACCGCCGGAGAGACCGCGGAAGAAGGTGTTGAAATTGTCGGTAAGGAAGGTGAAGAACGCTTTGCCCCATTCGCCTATGGGGATCTTGTAACTGACAAAGAATTTTGAAATCGGATCCATCTTGCCCCTCTTTGACAGTCGCCGTCCTTGCCGGACGGTCATCTTGTCACAGGATATGAAAAAGGGCAGCCCCTTCTAAAGTGACTGCCCTTCTTGATCGGTCACGCCGAACGCAAGACCTGCTCAGCTTCCGAGCGCAGTCTTCACGGCTGCAGCCGCGTCGCCGCCATCGAAAGTGGTCACGCCGGCAATCCATGGAGCAACCGCGTCCGGATGCTTCTTGAGCCAGTCGGTCGCAGCCGTATTGGCATCGGCGCCCTTGAGGATCGCGTCCATTATCTCGCCTTCCATGTCGAGATTGAACTTCAGGTTGGCGATGAATTTTCCGGCATTCGGGCACTCGGTGGTGTAACCCTTGCGCACATTGGTATGCACGGTGGCTGCGCCAAAGCCGCTGTCGCCCATGCCATCGAGATAGGTGATCTTCATGGCACCCATCACCGGATGCGGCGTCCAACCGAGGAACGCGATCCACTCATTGCTCTTGATCGACTGCTCGGCCTGCGTGAGCATGCCAGCCTCCGAGGATTCGACCAGCTCGAAGCCTTCGAGATTGTCCTTCGGGTTCTTGATCATGTCGAGGATGATGCGGTTACCATCATTGCCGGCCTCGATGCCGTAGATCTTGCCGTCGAACTTGTCCTTGAACTTGCCGAGGTCGGTCAGCGTCTTGACGCCGGCGTCCGCGACATAGGTCGGCACGACGATACCGTAGCCGGCGCCACTGAGGTTTTCGCTGATGGTCTCGACCGAACCGTCGGCGGTGTAGTCCTTGATGTCGTTGGTCATCGACGGCATCCAGTTGCCGAGGAAGACATCAAGATCCTTGTTCTTCAGCGACGCCATGGTCACCGGCACCGACAGCTGGATCGTCTGCGGTTCGTAGCCGAGCGCGGTGAGCAGTACCGATGCGACGCCGGTCGTCGCCTGGATGTCGGTCCAGCCGACATCGGAAAGACGCACCGCCTTGCAGCTCGCCGGATCGCCGGCAAAGGCAGCGCTGGTGGACAAAAAAGCCGCCAGGCCGAGGCCGGCGACGAAAGAGTTCATACGCGACATAGACAGTCTCCCATTGTGATTCTTTGGCGAAGCGTAGCTACGGTTTCTATGCCCGCCTTGTTTCGTCAGCCAAACACCATTCTGGTGTGGTTTCAAGCATTAAGACAATCACGATCAACGGCGCGGGCTGGCCAATCAGCGACACATCAGGCGCTTTTGCCATGCCGGACGGTTTTTTCGAAGACGGGCGGGCTTTTTCAGGGGAATGCGGGCGACCGCCCCTCCCCGTATCAGGGCAAGTCGGCTTAAAAGAGCGGCATGGCCAAGCTTTACTTCCACTACGCGACTATGAACGCCGGCAAGACGACGATGCTCTTGCAGGCCTCTTACAATTATCGCGAGCGCGGCATGGGCACGATGCTGTTCGTCGCCGGCCACTACCGCAAGGGCGACACCGGCCTGATCTCGTCGCGCATCGGCCTGGAGACGGAAGCCGAGATGTTCCGCGATGGCGACGATCTGTTCACCCGCGTCGCCGATCATCACGCGCATACGTCAGTGCATTGCGTCTTCGTCGACGAGGCGCAGTTCCTCGAGGAGGAGCAGGTCTGGCAGCTCGCCCGCATCGCCGACCGGCTGAATATCCCGGTCATGTGCTACGGCCTGCGCACCGATTTCCAGGGCAAGCTGTTTTCCGGCTCGCGCGCGCTGCTGGCCATCGCCGACGATTTGCGCGAAGTGCGTACAATCTGCCGCTGCGGCCGCAAGGCGACGATGGTCGTGCGCCTCGGCCCCGATGGCAAAGTGGCGCGCCTGGGCGAGCAGGTGGCGATCGGCAAGGACGTCTATGTCTCGCTCTGCCGCCGTCATTGGGAAGAAGAAATGGGCCGCGCCGCGCCCGACGACTTCATCGGCTTTATCAAGGGCTGACTCTGTCTCTTGGTTTTTGGAGCAGTTCCCAGGGGGAGCGCTATGTGCTTTTCTTGGAATTGCACCGGGCTCATACGGTCGAGACACGCCACTTCGGAAACCGCCAACCCAGCCGCACACCCAGCGTCGCCACTGCAATCAGCGCCATGCCGGCAGCCTGCGCCGGTCCGAGCGGATGCCCATAGATCGCCCAGTCGACGATGATGGCGACGACGGGATAGATGAAGGTGATGACGCCGATCACCGGTGTCGTCAGGCGCGGAAAGGCCGAATTCATCAACACGTAGGCGATGCCAGTGTGCAGCACGCCGATGCCGAGCAGCCAGCCCCATGACGCAGGCGCAATATGTTGGCCGATGCCGGCGAACGGGGCGAGCATGACGACCCCAACCAGTGTTTGGCAGAGTACCGTAATTTCGGCGCGCTGCTGACCAAGGCCCTTGGCGAGGATCGTTGTAACGGCGTAGAGCATTGCGCCGCCCAGCGTCAGCGCAATGCCCGGCGCCCAGTTGGCATCGTCGTGGCCGTGCGCGAAGACGAGGCCGCTGGCCAGCACGACGCCGAGAAACGCACCGAGCATCCACAGCAGTTGGTCGAGCGAGATGCGCTCCTTGAGGAAGACGACACCGATCAGGACCACGAAGAACGGCTGGATATGGTAGATAATCGTCGTCGTGGCGATCGATGTCATGGCGAAGCCGGCGAAGAAGGCCGTCCAGCTCAGCACCATGCAGACGCCGGCAAGTGCTGCAAGGGCAAGCCGAGACGGCGACAGCGTCCGATCCGGCAGATAGCCGCGCAACAGGCACCATAAGAAAAGGAATATCGCGCCGAACACACATCGCCAGAAGACGACGGCGACGGGATGCAGCCCCGATTCCGTGGCGAAGGCGCCGACCGTACCGGCGATCACCATTGCCAGAGCAAGGCTCGCGGCCGGAAAGCGGGCTGTCGAGGCGTCCGTCATGTGGTGGTTTCCCAGCGATCCCAGCAACCATCTGGTCACTGGCGCCACCTTCAAACAAGCGAATAGATTTGTGATGACCTATTCGATATACTGATAGCACCATGGCCGCGCCACTCGATCTCAATCTGCTGAAAACCTTTGTCGCCGTCGTCGAGAGCGGCAGCCTTTCCAATGCAGCACCCAGGGTCGGCCGCAGCCAGTCGGCGGTCAGCATGCAGATGCAGCGGCTGGAGGAGATGGTCGGCAACCAGCTTCTGGTGCGTGGTCCCAGAACCGTCACTCCCAATGCGATCGGCGAGGATTTCCTGATCTATGCGCGCCGGTTGCTGAAACTGTCGGATGAAGCCTGGGCAAGTGTCACCCGGCCCAAGGAAACAGGCAGCGCCCGCTTGGGGGTGCCCGACGATTATGCCGCCTTCCTCCTGCCGCCCGTGCTCTCACGCTTCGCGGCGGAGCATCCCCTGGTGACGGTGGAGTTGATCTGCGAACAGTCGACCGCGCTGGTGAAGACGCTGGCGGAGGGGCGGCTGGATCTGGCGATCATCACCCGCTTGCCGGAGCAGCCGCTTGAGGTGATCCGGCTGGAACGCTTCGTCTGGGTCGCCTCATCAAACCATGTCGCCTGGGAGACCGATCCGCTTCCGGTCGCCTTGTTCGAACCGGGCTGCGCCGCCAGGATGAATGTTCTGCAGGCGCTTGGCGATGCCGACCGCTCCTATCGCTGTACCTATTCAAGCGCCTCTCTGCTTGGCCTGATCGCCGTCGTCCAGGCCGGGCTCGCGGTGGCTGGCCTCGCCCTGCGCAGCGTACCGCCGTCGCTGCGCATCGTCGGCGGCAATGAAGGGCTTCCGGTGCTGCCGGACCTCGAAATCGGCATCCTTCGCAACCCGCTGTCGACGACCCAGGCGGTCGAGCGGCTGAATGATTTCCTGCGCCGCGATCTGGCACAACAGGCCTGACTCGCGGGCCTGTCTTCCGCAATCCCGCCGCGATGCAGCGTTTGTTTCCGCGATGCAGCGTTTGTTAAAGCCTCGGTACTATAAGGCCGCCAGCCAGAACTCTCCGGGGGCAGCATGTTTCGAGCCGCTTCGTCCGCCAGCATCCTTCTCCTTGCCAGCTCGCTTGTGGCCCATGCCGGCGGCGACCCGGCCCTGGGCAAGAAGGCCTTCAACCGGTGCATGGCCTGCCATGAAGCAGCCACCGACCGCGACAAGGTCGGTCCGCATCTGCTGGGCGTCGTTGGTCGCACCGCCGGAAGTGCGGAGAGTTTTCTTGGCCGCTATTCCGAGGCGATGAAGAGTGCCGGCGCCGCCGGCCTGGTCTGGGATGAAGCCAATCTCGCCGAGTATCTCAGAGCACCCAAGCTGAAAGTGCCCGGCAACAAGATGGCGTTTGCCGGCCTGGCCAAAGACGACGACATCGCCAATGTCATTGCCTATCTGAAGGCCGATCCCAAGCCCTGATCCGCTGTTCGTCAGCTCTGTAAAGCCGGCTTTCTCCTCGCATATCGCGGCCGCGATTGCTTCGGTGGTTTGCCCAATACAAAGGCATCCGTGCGCCTTCGCCTTGCCGCATGAAAGTTCAATGACAGCTGAACTATGGCTGGTCGGCAAGCTAATCACGCTAAGCCCACGCCTTCACTGGTTTTCAAGACCCTGACGAATTTTTTTGTTTTCACGCCGCCCTTATCTTCACGTCTTTCAATCCCCTGATGCCCCACATATATTCGCCGCTGTTCGCGACCAGCGACGTCATGCCGAAGCGGGAGGCCCCAATGGCGACATTGCAGAATTTCGACGCCGAAATTGCCAAGACCAAGCAGGTCGTGCAGGACATGCGCTCCAAGATCGAGCAATCCGGCACCATGCTTGATACGCTTGCCACATCAGACAAGAAGATCGGCGACGCAAATTTCGACCTCGAGAACGCCCGCATCGAGGATGTGCTGAAGCAGCAGAAGGTGATGGAAGGCAACATTGCCGACCTGATCATCGGGCTGGAGGACGCCACCAACGTCTTCGGCGCCGAGTTCGAGAGCATGAAGAACTACACCGGCTGGGAAAAATTCATCGGCATCTTCTCCAGCCAGAGCAAGCAGCGCATGCGCACCGACCGCGTCCGCAACATGTCGCTGGCCGGCAATCTGCAGGAACTGCTGGTCAAATCCGACACCATCGTCGGCATATTGAAGGCGCAGAAAGAGGTCCTCGACCAACGCTACAAGACCTCGGAAACCAGCCTGTCGCAGGTGATCGAGCGCCGCAAGACCACCATGACCAACCTCGAAGCCGTGCAGAAGCGCATCGAGGAGCTCAACCCGATGCTGCTCGACATCGAAAACAAGATCGCCGCTTCGACCAGCCAGAAGGATCGCACGCAGCTCGAAGGCGAACGCTCCAAGCTGGCGACGGAATACAACGAAAAGCAGGCCAAGGAGCAGGAGCTGCTGGCCGAGAGCCAGACGCTCGAGCGCTACACCTCGATGTTCCAGACCTTCGTCGATTCGCTCAACAACCAGATCGCGGCGCAATCGACGCTGATCAACAAGCTGACCATCGATACCGAGCAGCGCATCGTGCTCTACAAGGCGCTGGAAGATTCGCTGAAGACCGCAGCTCAGCAGGACGTCGCCCACAAGATCAACACGCTGGGCAGCCAGGTCGACAACACCGCCGAGGAAACCATGGCCGGCATCGGGGCTGCTTCGCAAAAGCACATCGGTGACCTGCTTGAGATGCACGAGAAGAACATGGTCGCTACCGCTGACATCCAGCGCCGCAAGAAGCTGGCCGACGATGCCTTTGCCCGCCGCTTCGACGAGGTGCTGAAGAAGCACAATTCGGCGAACTACGTGCAGTCTTAGGAGTGACAGGACTGCCCGCGAGCGCACAGGCATGACCCCCGAAAACGAAGCGGCGGCACGGTATTTTTCCGCCATCACGGCCGCACTCAGCGGCCTTGAAGTGTTCATGCGCGACGATCGCTCGCCGCTCTACCGGCATGGCATCGTCGCCAAGATCGTCGCCGAACACATCGCCAGGCTCGACAAGTCGTTTTCCTGCTGGCGCAACCGGCTCGGCTTCATGGACACATTCCGCATTTCGCGCGCCGAAAGCGGATTTCCGGTGTTCCAGAACCTGCTCGAACTGGAAAACGACCGACGCCAGGCCGACGCGCGGCTTGCCAACATTCCGCTCGCCGGCGAGTTGCGCGAGGAAATGGCCGACTTCATCCTGCGCCACAAGGAATTCCCCGCGGCGCTGCAGAAGTCGATAGCCGAGCGGCTTTATCTCGAGGACGTGAAAAGCGAGAACACGTTCGGCCCGTTCACCTTGGCGCAAACGGCCAAGGTCTCGGTCAATCCGAAGACGGGGCGGCCTTATTATCTCGTCCACTGGGCGACGTTCGACGGCAGCGCCAACCTGCCGCTAGTCTACATGGTGACGGTGGAGGATTCGTCCGAAACGATGATTCGCCAGCTTGTCGATAGAAACGGCAAGCTGAACGAGACGATTGACATTCCGCTGCCGGTCGATGGCCTGCTCAATCCCGAGCTTGCCCACCGTTTCGACGATTTCACCGAGAAGAACTCCGCCTACACGCTGTCGCCGGCGACCATCGCGGTCAATCTCGACAAGGATTTCGAGCCGCTGCACCCCAAGCAGCTGCGCCGCGTTGTGCTCGGCCCGTTCTATTCGGCTGGCATCACCGACAACAATTCGACGGTGACCGAGGTTTTGGCCAAGGTGCGCAAGCCCGAAAATGCCTGGCTTTTGACCTGGACCATCCAGGAGGTCTATTCCAAGGCCGAAAAGCCCGGCCGCAAGGGCCTGTTTTCCAGCGAAAAGACGACGCAGGAATTCTTCATCAACACCGACGATCTGGAAGCCGCGCGCCAGGGCGTGTCGAGCTATGAAAACCACGCGCTGATCCCGCACGAGGCCTATCAGGCGCTCTACGCCGCCGGCGAGGCGCAAAAGGTCTTTGCCGGCTACAAGGTTCACATCCTGTCCAACGGACAGGTCATCTCGGACGTCTGACCGTCACACCACGGAGCACCCTTCATGGATACCGGCCTGACCACCATCCCGGAAGCCGCCATCGAGAAGCACCGCGCTACCGCGCAGAGCTTCATCACCCGCGTCGTCGTGCTGGAGGACCCGTCTAGCTCCTCCGGCACAGCGCTTGCCGGCACCAACCGCCGCTTCGTCTCGACCGTCTCGGTCGGTTCGGTGCGCCGCACGCGCGAGGTCGAGCTGTCGAAGACCGTCGGCGCCGTTCATCCCGATGATCAGCTGCTGACCATCCCGCAGCACACGCTCCTGTTTCGCGCCCGGCGCGGCACGGCGATCGCGCTGGCAATATCGGACGTCTTTGCCGAGGGCTCGGACCTTGAAAGCCTGCAGGCCAAGAACACCCGCGCGCCGCTCGAAGGCGACGAGGCGTCTACCTTCAAGAAGCTTCTGTCGGCCTCGGCTTACATTTCGGCCTTCAGCCTCGCCTCCTACCTGTTCCAGCTGATCGACAGCGACGGCGAGGCGCCCAACGATAGTCCCGAACCGGACTTCCTGTTCGACACGCCGCAGGATGCGGTGAAGTCGATCCTGGCCGGCCTCGACAAGGCGATCTCGGGATCGTCCGACGACGCCGACCTGATGACAAGGGCGCGTGCCTTCGCCCGCGTCGCCATCGACGGGCTTCTGGCCCGCAAGGGCCGCTTCGACGGCATCGGCCCGTTCGAGAACGCGCATATCCGTATCGATGCCGACGATTTCACCCTCGATGGTTTCGACGTCGCGCCGGGCAAGCGTTCAAAACCGCTGGTGATGACATTCAAGAAGCCGGAAGAGGTCGTCGGCAATCACATCGCCAAATACCAGTCGGTCAAGCTCGCCAAGATGCTGATGGCCTACGACTTCGAGCGCGAACTCAATCCGTTCGTCGAACTCGGCGGCTTCCTGTTCACCTTCATCGGCGACGGCGCCCCCGGCACCGGCAAGACGACCCTGATCCAGATGATCGCCGGCCTCGTCAACGGCTATTGCCAGGTCGCCGGCTATCCCTTCGCCTACGAGAATTTCGGCGTCGACCAGATCTCGTCCTATCAGGGCAAATCAGGCCAGAACTGCCGCCAGTTCATCAACAATGTCTTGAACCCGCGCGTCATCGGATTAGGCACCATCGACGACATCGACCAGGTGGCGGCGCGCCGCTCAGACGACCGCGCCTCGGCCGGCCAGCAGGAAATCACCGGCGTGTTGATGGATGCCTTCGCCGGTGCCGCCACCGTGGTGCGCGGCAACTGCTCGTTCGGCATGTTCTCCAACTACCCCGAAAATGTCGACGACGCGCTGCGTCAGCGCGCCGGCGCCCGCTGGCTGGTCGACGGGCCGCAGAGCCGCGACGACTACATCGACATTTTTGTCCTGCTGGCGGGAAAAAACCACAAGATCCCGCTCGGCGACCACGATCTCTACGCCGCGCAGGAAATCCAGCGCGCCGTGACCGAAGCCTATGAGGAGCACGAGAGGCCGCAAGAAGACGGGCTGATGAAGGTCTACGAGCGCTACATGAAGGAGAACGGCGCGCCGAAAACGATGGCCGACATCGGCACCTATCTGCACCTGATCAAGGATGCCGAGCCCCGCTTCACCGGCCGCGCCATCAAGAACGTCACCGACGCCATCAAGATGCGCGCCATGGACATCGAGCTTCCCGACGACTGGTTCGAGAAGCCGGAAGTCTTCATGCACAAGGGTTATAACGAGAAGAAAGCGATGATCGAGGAACTGCGCGGACCGTTTTCGATGGACATGGTCATGCAGGAGATCAACCGCTACGCCGACTCGGAGTTCCGCTATTCCGACAAGTCCGACGACTCCGCCGTACAAAAGCTGCTGCGCGACGCCCGCCTGCGCGAACGGGCCGCGCGCGAGATGGAGGAGATGAAGAAGAAGGGGCTGTGGAATGCGTGAGTGCGCGCCTACCCCCCTCTGGCCTGCCGGCCATCTCCCCCTCAAAGGGGGAGATCGACTTCCATCATCGCTTTCGCCAATCTTCGACCTATCTGGAAAAGCAGCATGGACGACGCTGCCAATCTCACCCCTTGAGGGGGAGATGGCCGGCAGGCCAGAGGGGGGTGCTGGCACGCTCCTAGGGAGCGATGCACCTTGACCGCCAAACCTACCAAGAAGCCCGATCTTCTGCGCGACAATGAGCTGATCTACGGCCGGTTGCTGACGGTCGACGAGCCGCATCTGATCCAGCGCTACAACAAAGCGCTCGCCGCGTTCGGCTTGAAGCCGACGAAACTGAAGAGCTTCCAGATCGACCGCACCGGCTTCTCGCCGGAAGTGGCCGAGGAATGTGACGATTATGACTATCTCGATCCCAACGAGGTCAACCGCCGTTTCATCATCCTGACGCCGTCGCAGATCGACCTGCCGGTGGTGCACACCGCCTTCTCCAACACCTCGCAACTCATGTTCGAGTTCATGTCCAGGAACCGGCGCGCCATCGATGCGCTGACGATCAAGGACGTCATCTACGGCGAGATCGAGGATTCCATTCCCAAGGTCAACGACATCGAGGATTTGCTGTCGATCAGCCAGGTCGAATTCAAGGTGCTGTCGGCCGAGGATGTGCTGGGCAAGGCCGCCGAACTCGGCAAGCTCGTGGACCGGCTGAAGCAGGAGCCCGATGCCTGGCGCGACAGCGCCATGCTGAACCGCATGGTGGAGCTCGCCAAAATCTGCGGCGACATCCGCGAGAACGCGCTGGTGCCCGACCAGGTGATCTTCCGCCACAACGCCTACTGGACCAGCCACTTCGGCGGCCTCTACGTGTTCGTCGATCCGGATATAACGACGGTGATCAGCGATCCGGCCGCCCCCGGTTTCCGCCGCTCGCGGCCGTGGCAGGTCAGCTATCTCTCCATCAACGACGCCGACAAGGTGTTCAAGTTCCTCGCCACCACCGGCCGCATCGAGCTGCCGCGTGCCTCCTGGGTGGAGACCTCGGGCTATCTCGAGCACCGCGCCGAGATGGTGGTGCGCGCGCTGATCCGCGATGCCGAGCCGAACCGCAATTTGACCTATGTCGACAAGGTCTGGCTGCAGACCTGGATCCAGAGCCATGCCGACCTGATCACCAGAGACGGCAATTTTCCGTTCCTCAACGCCGCCAAGCGCGAGATCGCCCAACTCGGCCACCTCAAGATCGAGGATGTCTTCCCGCAGCAACGTTTCCTTGTCATCCGCGCCAAGCCTGACCACCCCGACACCTGGCTGACCAACCGGCTGATCTCGGATTTCGTACCGTCGGACTTCGTCTCGCGCTACATCTTCAACAAGGACGGCTTTTATGAGGACTATGGCGGCTTCAGCGACGCGTGGCGATCGCATGTTGTGGACGTTCTCAAAACCACATATTTGAAGGACAAGGTGGCGTTTCGCACACGCCTCTACGGCCTGACTGACTAATGCATGTCGCCCAAAAGTGACCTCGGTTTTGGGAGAACGACATGCATAGACCAAAGACCTAAAGCGCGTCGCATGAATCCGTTCGACGCGACGCGCTTTAGAACGAAATGAATCGTTATGTCGTTCTAACTTCTTGTTTTGGCGCATGATGTTATCCAAAAAGCCTGCAACTTTTTGGCGTCATGCTTTGAGGGGGTGACACAGCCATGCTCGATCCGATCGTGAATTTCTTCACCCGCATTTTCCAGTGGATTGGCCGCGGCATCGGCCTGTTGATCGGCGTCATCCTGTGGCCGTTCCTGTGGGCCGGGCGCTGGTACACGCAGCGCGGCTGGATCCTCAAGGCGGCGGTCGGCCTCGCCCTGCTGGTGCTGATCGGCCTCTACGCCAATTTCTTCTACGCCACCCAATGGTGGAACAATTTCAACCCGAACTATCCCGACACCTACACGTTCGAGAAGCGCAATGTCTCCGCCGGCGAACAGGTCTCCGCCGGCGCCGGCACCGACACCGCCAAGACCTGCGGCAACTCCGGCATTGCCCAGATCGCCGCCGACCTGACCGACTTCAACGTCAACCAGAATGCCTGGATCTCGTCGATGATCCTCTACAAGCTTGGCCTGTTCGGCATCGACTGGGACAACACGCCGTGGATGGACAACAAGGCCTCCTTCCAGCGCGGCATCAACCAGGCGGTGCGGCGCACCGCGACCGAACTCGCTGACAATCTCGGCCGCGTTCGCACCACCTCGCAGATCGACAGCGATCTGCAGAATGCCCGCGGCAACCTGCAGTTCGACGAGGAGACCTGGTATTTCGGCCTGAACCCGTTCGGCCCCAAGACGCCGACACCGAGCTACTATCGCGACGCTGTGCGCATGCTGCGTTCCTTCAACGCTCGCCTTGCCACCTGCCAGGCGACATTCGACGCCCGCGCCGACAATCTGAAACAGTATATCGACCGCATCTCGTCCGACATCGGCTCGACCTCGGCGATCCTCAAGGAACGCGCCGAGAACCACAACAATGGCTGGTTCGACTTCCGCGCGGACGACCGCTACTGGTTCGCCTATGGCCAGCTCTACGGCTATTACGGCCTGATGAAGGGAGCCCAGGCCGACTTCGAGGACGTCATCAAGGAAAAGCATCTGCAGAACCTGTGGGACACAATGGACTCGCAGTTCGTTTCGGCGCTGAAGATCCAGCCTTTCATCATCGCCAATGGCCGCGAGGATGGCTGGCTGTTGCCGACGCATCTGACGACGATGGGCTTCTATGTGCTCAGGGTGCGCTCCAACATGGTCGAAATCAGCAACGTTCTGACGCAGTAGCGCTGTTCCATTAGGGACCAGGCGATGGCGAATTTGCGCCGTCGCCTCTGTCGCATTCCGTGCATTGTGCGGCTGTTTTGAGACGGCGGCGCGGCGTGTCCTCTGGCTTCTATACGGCGCGGCAACGGAGCCAGGAAGAACCGATGACAGGTCGGCCGGTCCGCAGAGGAATTTTCTCTATAGGAAACATAGTTGCATGAAAGTTGACGCCGCGGCAGCGACAGGGTTAGAACATGCCCGCGCCCGGGTCCAACCTGCCTGCGAGTAAGATCAACCCGTCCCCTCCATCGTCCAATCCAGAGGAAAGCCGTCATGGCCGAAGTGAAGTCCGACATCGAGATCGCGCGCGGCGCCAGGAAAAAGCAGATCCAGGAGATCGGCCAGAAGATCGGTATCCCGACCGAACATTTGCTGCCCTATGGCCACGACAAGGCCAAGATCTCAGCTGAATTCATCAAATCGGTGAAGGGCAACAAGGACGGTAAGCTGATCCTCGTCACCGCCATCAACCCGACGCCGGCCGGCGAAGGCAAGACCACGACCACGGTCGGTCTCGGCGACGGCCTGAACCGCATCGGCAAGAAGGCGATCATCTGCATCCGCGAGGCCTCGCTGGGCCCGAACTTCGGCGTCAAGGGCGGTGCCGCCGGCGGCGGCTATGCGCAAGTCGTGCCGATGGAGGACATGAACCTCCACTTCACCGGCGACTTCCATGCCATCACCACGGCGCACAACCTGCTTTCGGCGCTGATCGACAACCACATCTACTGGGGCAATGAGCTCGGCATCGACACCCGCCGCGTCGTCTGGCGCCGCGTCATGGACATGAACGACCGGGCGCTGCGCGAAATCATCTGCTCGCTCGGCGGCGTCGCCAACGGCTTCCCGCGCGAGGGCGGCTTCGACATCACCGTCGCCTCGGAAGTCATGGCGATCCTCTGCCTGTCGACCGACCTGAAGGATTTGGAAAAGCGCCTCGGCGACATCATCGTCGCCTACCGCCGCGACAAGTCGGCGGTCTATGCCCGCGACCTCAAGGCCGACGGCGCCATGGCCGTGCTCCTGAAGGACGCCATGCAGCCCAACCTGGTGCAGACGCTGGAGAACAACCCTGCCTTCGTGCATGGCGGCCCGTTCGCCAACATCGCGCATGGCTGCAACTCGGTCGTCGCCACCACGACGGCGCTCAAGCTCGCCGACTATGTCGTCACCGAAGCCGGCTTCGGCGCCGACCTTGGCGCGGAAAAGTTCTTCGACATCAAGTGCCGCAAGGCGGGCCTGAAGCCGGCGGCGGCCGTCATCGTCGCCACCGTGCGCGCCATGAAGATGAATGGCGGCGTCAAGAAGGAAGACCTCGGCAAGGAAAACGTCGAAGCGGTGAAGAAGGGTTGCGCCAACCTTGGCCGCCACATCGAGAACATCAGGCAGTTCGGCGTGCCGGCGGTGGTTGCCATCAACCATTTCTATTCCGACACCGATGCCGAGATCCAGGCGATGAAGGACTATGTCGCTTCGATGGGTGAGGAAGCGATCCTGTGCAAGCACTGGGCCCACGGCTCGGCCGGCATCGAGGACCTCGCCAATAAGGTGGTTGCGCTGGCCGAATCCGGCGCTTCGCAGTTCGCGCCGCTCTATCCCGATGCCATGCCGCTGTTCGAGAAGATCAACACCATCGTCCAGCGTATATATCGCGGCTCGGAGGCGATTGCCGACAAGTCGGTGCGCGACCAGCTCAAGGCCTGGGAAGACGCCGGCTACGGCCACCTGCCGGTCTGCATGGCCAAGACCCAGTACTCGTTCTCGACCGACCCGAACCTGCGCGGCGCGCCGACCGGCCACACCGTGCCGGTGCGCGAGGTCAGGCTTTCGGCCGGTGCCGGCTTCGTCGTCATCATCTGCGGCGAGGTCATGACCATGCCCGGCCTGCCCAGGGCACCGTCCTCGGAAAAGATATTCCTCAACGAGATGGGCCAGATCGAAGGCCTGTTCTAAAATCCTTCAGTCCCAAAAAGCGAAGGGCGCCGCCGCCCTGCGGGGCCCTTTCTGTTTTCCGGACAAGTCCTACGCGGCGTTGCGTGACAGCGCCCGCTGGTTGGAGCCGAAGATGGTGTCGCGCTCCGGCAGCACGCCTGTCTTCAGGCACTCGACCCATTCGGCGGTCTTGAGTACCGCCGCGAAGCGCGACTGCAGGATGATTGTCACCACGCGGTGGATCTCCTCGGCCGAGGCGTAGCCGGCGCTGTTGGCGTAAGGCACCGAGCCGGTCGCATCCGACAGGAACTCGACGGCAAAGCCCATATGCACGGCGTGGATGATGGTCGACAGGTCGCAATTATGCGTCATGTAGCCGACCACCGTGATCGTATCGATGGCATTGGCGCGCAGCCAGTCTTCCAGATCGGTGCCGGTGAAGGCGGAGGGCAGGTTCTTTTCGACATAATGGTCGCGACTGCGCCTGGCGATCTCGGGATGCAGTTCGCCGCCGTGACTGCCCCTGGCGAAGATCGGCGATGTCTCGGGCGCCATCTGCTTGACGACCACGACCTTGATGCCGGCAGCAGTCGCCGCGTCCATCGCCTGCGCCACATGGATGACGCTGTCGCGGAATGGGGGATGCTGGATGGCGAGATTGCCGCCATCATAGTCGTTCTGCACATCGACGACGATCAGCGCCCGGCGCGGCGTGGTGTTGGCTGGGTTAGACATGGTGTTTTCCCTTCCGGCTTGAATGCGATGGGTGGAAAATAGGCGGGTTGCCAGACAGTCGAAAGTGGCCCGATTGACATCATTCGAAAGAATTGGGACAATCCGCCTTCACCCACCGGAAGCACCCATGACCGACCCGATCATTGCCGTCCTCGCCTTCGACGGCATCAGCCTGTTCCATCTTTCCGTGCCGTGCCTGGTGTTCGGCGAGGACAGGACGGCGCTTGGCCTGCCGCGCTTCGACTTCCGCATCTGCGCGGTCAAGGCCGGCCCGATCCACACCGAAGCCGGACTGACAATTGCCGCGCCGCATGGGCTTGAAGGGTTCGACGGCGCCGACATCGTCATCATCCCGAGCTGGCATCATCTGGGCGAACCGGCGTCGCCGCTGCTGATGGAGACACTACGCAGAGCGCACGGGCGCGGCGCCTTGATCGTCGGTCTGTGCCTGGGAACCTTCGCCATCGCCGCGGCCGGGCTGCTTTCGGGCCGCCGTGCCGCCACGCACTGGGCCTATTCGGAACAGTTGCAAACACTCCATCCCGACATCGCTGTCGATGCCTCGGTGCTCTATGTCGACAATGGCGATGTCGTGACCTCGGCCGGCGTCGCCGCCGGCCTCGATTGCTGCCTGCACATCGTGCGCGCCCGCTATGGCGCGGAAGCCGCACTCCGGCTCGCCCGCCAGATCGTGCTTTCCCCGCATCGGCAGGGCGGTCAGGCGCAATTCATCGAGCATCCGGTGGCAAGAAGCGCGGACGCCGACCGCTTCGCCCAGGCCCTCGATGCGGTCCGCGCGATGCTTGGCGAGACGCATAGCCTGGACAGCGTCGCCGAGGCCGCCGGCCTGACAAGGCGCACCTTCACCCGCCGCTTCCAGAAATCGATCGGCACCAGTTTCGGCGAATGGCTGACCAGCCAACGGATCGAACTGGCGCAACGGCTGCTGGAAGCAACCGAGAAGTCGATGGACATGGTGGCCTTCGAGGCAGGCTTCGGCAGCGCCACCTCGCTGCGCCAGCACTTCGCCGCAAAGCTCAAGACATCGCCGGCGCAATACCGGCGCGAATTCTCCAGGCGGGCCGATCAGGACGAGCGCATGACTTACGTCCTGTCGTCCTGATCTGTTCAGTCCCGCTTGATCGCCCGCGCCGGATTGCCGACCACCGTGGTGTTGGCGGGCACGTCGCGCGTCACCACCGCGCCGGCGCCGACGATGGCGCCGTCACCGATGCTGACGCCGCCAAGGATGATGGCACTACCACCGATCCAGGCATGGGCGCCGATCTCGACCGGCCTGGCGATCTCCAGTCCCGCCTGCCGCCCACTGGCCTCCTTGTGATGCTCGGCGCAATAGATCTGCACATTGGGGCCGAGCAGCGTTGCCTTGCCGATGCGCACGCTCGCCGTGTCGAGGATGGTGCAGCCGGCATTGAGAAAGACGCCGTCACCGAGAAAGATGTTGAAACCGTAAGCGCAGTGGAACGGCGCTTCGATGCGGGCGCCCTCGCCGGCTTTGCCGAGCAATGCCTTCAAGCCCGGCCCGAGATTTCCGCGCTGCCGCGGCGGCAGGCAATTATGCTCGAACACGGCGTCGCGCGCTGTGACGCGCAAGGCCTCCAATTCGTCGTCGAGGCACGTGTACCATTGGCCGGCCGCCATCTTTGCGCGCTCGCTGTCAACCATGCAGGGTCTCCAATTGACGTCATTGCAAAGCACAAGTGCAGCCAACAGAAAAGTGCCGATCCAAGTACTGGCCAAATATTGGACCTATGGTAGCCTGTCGTCTCAAGGCCGTCATGGCCCGGTGATCGAGGGGGATCGACCATGCTTTACATTCTCGCACTTCTGATCGGCGTCATTGCCGGTCTTCGCGCCATGACGGCGCCGGCTGCCGTTGCCTGGGGCGCTTATCTCGGCTGGCTGCCGGTTGCCGGCACCTGGGCGAGCTTCATGAATCACTGGGCGGCTATCGGCATCTTCACCATCCTGGCCATCGTCGAACTGGTCACCGACCAGTTGCCGTCGACGCCGAGCCGTAAAGTGCCGCAGCAATTCGGCGCCCGCATCGTCATGGGCGCCTTCACCGGCGCGGTGATCGGCGCGACAGGCGGCGCCACCATCGGCGGCTTGATTGCCGGCGCCATCGGCGCTGTCATCGGCACGCTGGGCGGCGCTGAAGCTCGCGGCCGGCTCGCAGCCGCCTTCGGCAAGGATCCGCCCGCCGCCTTCATCGAGGACGCGGTGGCGATCATCGGCGGTCTGCTGATCGTGGCTGCGGTGGCATGACGACGAAAACCTTCGACGCCATCATCATCGGTGCCGGACAGGCTGGCCCTCCGCTGGCCGGCCGGCTGACGGCCGCCGGCAGGAGCGTGGCGCTGATCGAGCGCAAGCTGGTCGGCGGCACTTGCGTCAACACCGGCTGCATGCCGACCAAGACCATGGTCGCCAGCGCCTATGCCGCGCATCTGGCGCGCCGCGCCGCCGACTACGGCGTGACGCTCAGTGGCCCCGTCGGCGTCGACTATGCCAGGATCAAGGCGCGCAAGGACAAGGTGACGATCGAAGCTCGCACCAATCTCGAGACCTGGATTGCCGGCATGGACAAATGCACCCTCTATCGCGGCCATGCGCGTTTCGAATCCGCCAACACGGTGCGCGTCGGCGACGATCTGCTGACCGCCGAAAATATCTTCCTCAACACCGGCGGCCGCGCCTCGGTCCCAGACCTGCCCGGCATCCACGACATCGACTATCTGACCAATTCCTCGATGATGAATCTCGACGTGCTGCCGCGCCATCTCATCGTCGTCGGTGGCAGTTACATCTCGCTCGAATTCGCACAGATGTTCCGCCGCTTCGGCTCGGAGGTCACAGTCATCGAAAAGAGCCCACGCCTGACCGGCCGCGAGGACGAGGACGTCTCTGCCGCCATCCTGTCGATCCTCGAAAACGAAGGCATCGCGGTCCATCTCGGCGCCGACGACATCGCTTTCGCCAGACAAGGCCAGGACATTGCCGTGACCTTCTCCGCCGGCAAACCGCCGGTGGTCGGCTCTCACGTGCTGCTGGCTCTGGGGCGGACGCCCAACACCGATGACCTCGGCCTGGAGAGGGCTGGCGTGGAGGTCGACAAGCGCGGCTTCGTCTCTGTAGACGACCAGTTGCGCAGCAGCGTGCCCGGCATCTGGGCGATGGGCGACTGCAACGGCAGGGGCGCCTTCACCCACACCTCCTACAACGACTACGAGATCGTCGCCGCCAACCTGCTGGACAATGATCCGCGCAAGGTCAGTGATCGCATCGAAGCCTATGCGCTCTACATCGACCCACCGCTCGGCCGCTGCGGCATGACCGAGGCCGCGGTGAAGAAATCCGGCCGTCGCGCGCTGGTCGGCCAGCGGCCGATGACCCGCGTCGGCCGCGCTATCGAAAAGGGCGAGACGCAGGGTTTCATGAAGATCCTGGTCGACGCAGGCACGAGGGAGATCCTCGGCTGCTCGGTGCTCGGACCCGGCGGCGACGAGGTTATCCATTGCGTGCTCGACCTGATGTACGCCAAGGCGCCCGTCGACACGCTCGCGCGTGCCGTGCATATCCACCCGAATGTCTCGGAACTGTTGCCCACCATTGCTCAGGAACTGAAGCCGCTGGCTTGACAGCCTGTTGGCGACCCATTTCAAAGCTCTTCCTTTTCTGCATCGCTGCAATGCAGCAATGCCGCTTGCGCACGGCGGCGTCCTTCGCGCAGTCTCAATTTGAACCGATTCAGTCTGGACGCCCCATGCCCTTGCCGATCCTTGCGCTTGCCATTGCGTCCTTCTGCATCGGCACCACCGAATTCGTCATCATGGGCCTGCTGCCCGAGGTCGCGGCCGACCTCGGCGTGTCAATCCCTTCGGCGGGTCTGCTGGTCACCGGCTATGCGCTGGGCGTCGTCTTCGGCGCCCCGATCGTCGCCATGGCCACCGCGCATTTGCCGCGCAAGCCGGTGCTGGTCGGGCTGGCCGTGCTGTTCGTCGTCGGCAATCTGTTTTGCGCCATCTCGCCCAACTACTGGACGCTGATGGCGGCGCGCGTTTTCACCGCTTTCGGCCATGGCGCCTTCTTCGGCATCGGCTCGGTCGTTGCCGCCAGCCTGGTGCCGCGCAACAAACGGGCCAGCGCCATCGCGCTGATGTTCGCCGGGCTGACGCTCTCCAACATCCTGGGTGTTCCCGCCGGAACCGCACTTGGCGAAGCGTTCGGCTGGCGCTCCACCTTCGTTGCCGTGGTCGGTATCGGCCTGATCTCGGTGGCAGCGATCGCCTGGCTGGTGCCGTCCGATGTCGCCCAGCCAAGCGGTGGCGGCCTGCGCGGCGAGCTACGCGTGCTGGGCAAGCTGCAGGTCTGGCTGGCCATGCTGATCGCGGCGCTGACTTCCGCAAGCCTGTTCACCGTCTTCACCTACATCAAGCCCTACCTCACCGAGGTATCGGGCTTGTCGACCTCCGCAGTCACGTGGGTTCTGCTGCTGTTCGGCGCGGGTATGACCATCGGCAACATTATCGGCGGCAGACTGGCCGACTGGAAACTGATGCCGACGGTGATCGGCACGCTGCTGCTGATGGCCCTGCTTTTCGTTGGCTTCAGGCAGTTCGGCGCAATCGCCAGCGTTGCCGTCGGCATCGTCTTCCTGTGGGGCCTGCTCATCTTCGTCGTCGTGCCGCCGCTGCAGATCCGGGTCGTCGAGGCGGCCTCCGAGGGACCGAACCTCGCCGCCACGCTGAACCAGGGCGCCTTCAATGTCGGCAATGCCAGCGGCGCCTGGATTGGCGGCGTGGCCCTTTCCGCCGGTGTTTCCTATGCCAATTTGCCGCTGGTCGGCGCAGCACTCGCTTTGTTGGCAGTGACCGTCGCCGTGCTGTCACAGGCGCTGGACCGGCGCGCGCCGGTCATCCCGCTCCCGGCTGAATAGTCTCTTGCGCCTATAGCGCGGCGGGCTGGACCAATCGACATAGGCGCCTTCAAATCGCATGTCTTCTGGTCCTTGATGGAGGAAGTCATGCAGAAATCGATCGAGCGCATCGCCGGCGAAAGCGAAGGGGTTTCCTACGAATTCCCGCTGTTCCGCTTCACTGGTTCCGACAAGGCTGCTCCTTCGGCCTATCTGCAGGCGGCGCTCCATGCCGGTGAGTTGCCGGGCGTCGTCGCCATCGACGCGCTGATGCCGATGCTTGCCAGGGCGGAGGCCGAAGGCCGCATCAAGGGCAACCTCACCGTCGTGCCCTGGGCCAACCCTGTCGGCCGGGCGCAATATCATTTCGGCGAGCATCAGGGCCGCTTCCATCTGGGCACGCGCACCAATTTCAACCGCGGCTTTCCACTGCTCGCCGCGCCCGACACAGCGCTCTTGCCCGACACCACCCTTGGCAGCGTCGACCAGCGGCTGAAGACGCGGCTGGTGCAGCTGTCGTTCGGCCATGACATCGTGCTCGACCTGCACTGCGATGACGAGGGCCTCGCCTATCTCTACGTCCACACCAGCCTGTGGCCTGATATGGCCGATTGCGCCGCGGCCATGGGCGTCGACGCAGTCGTGCTGTGGAGCGAGGACACCGACGGCACCTTCGAGGGCGCCTCGATCATGCCCTACCAGAATGTCCCAGCTCATGTAGCCAAGCTCGACCGCCGCGTCGCCACCACGGTCGAATATCGCGGCATCCTCGATGTCGACGGCGCCCTGGCCGCCTCTGATGCCGACGGGCTCTACCGGTTGCTTGTGGCGCGCGGCGTGATCGCCGATAGCGCCCTGCCCGCACCTGGCCCCTTCACCGGCGTCGTGGCGCCATTGGAGAACATCGACATGATGCCGGCGTCTCGGGCGGGTGCCGTGCTCTACGACGTGAAACCCGGCGACCGCGTCGCCAAGGGCGCGCGCCTCGCCACCATCGTCCATGCGCCCGGCGAAGCCGATGGCCGCACCGAAATCTTCGCACCGCAGGACGGCATCATCCTGACCCGCCGCTCTCGCCGCATCATCCGCGCCGGCGAGGATCTCTTGAAGCTGGTCGGCGACAGGAAGAGCACCGACGCCCGGTCGGGGACGCTGGAAGATTGAGAAAGCTTTGCCTCGTAGTTTGCCGAAGCACTCCATAGCTTCGTCATTCTAGGGCGAAGCAAGGAGCGAAGCGACGCGGCGCAGACCCTAGAATCCATGCCGCGACTTCAAAGCGTCGCTACGTTCAGAATTCTGTTCCGCTGCGCCCTTCAACTGAGGTCGCGGCATGGATCCTCGGGTCTCCGCGACGTCGCTTCGCTCCTGCTCCGCCCGTGGATGACGAAGTTGCGAGGCTTCGGCCAATCCCAAACCCGTTGCATGCAGCATCACCGCCTAGCCCGAAATGGCCTGCCTAGCCTTCGCCTCCAGCCATTCGGCCATCTGCCGGTAAGGCACCGGGCCGTGGCTGATGCGGGCGACACCCAGTTCCGCCAGTCGCTGACGCGGCGGCACATGCGCCAGCGCGATGATATTGACCGGCAACGCGATTGCCTTGCAAAGCGTCTCGATCAGGTCCTCATCGCCAAGACCCGGCGCAAAGAAGCCGTGTGCGCCGGCTTTTTCGAAGGCCTGCGCGCGCTCGATGGCCTGGTCGAGCAGGACGTCGTCATGCGCATCCGGTTTCGCCTTGAGGAAGATGTCGGTTCGAGCGTTGATGAACGCCGGTATGCCGGAAGCCTTGACGGCCGCCGCAGCAGCTTCGATGCGCTTTACCTGGACAGAAATGTCATGCAGGCCGCTGCCACCGACGATCTGGTCTTCGAAGTTGAAACCAACAGCGCCGGCCCGCAGCGCCAACGTTACCGTTCTCGCGACGATTTCCGGATCGACGCCGTAGCCGCCCTCGAGGTCCATGGTCACCGGCAGGTCGACGGCAGTGACGATGCGCTTGATGTTGTCGAGCGCCAGCTCCAGCGGGATTTTCTCGCCATCGGCATAGCCGAAGGCGGCCGCCACCGGCCAGCTTCCGGTGGCGATCGCCTTGGCGCCCGCTTTCTCGACGATCTTGGCCGAACCCGGATCCCAGACGTTGTAGAGAACGATCGGGTTTCCCTTGACGTGGAGGGAATGGAACGTCCGCGCACGCTCGATCTGCTCGGTCATGATTGTTTTCTCGTCTTCCTGCTGTTGATGAACATTCTAAGCGCCATAGCCGGTTCTGGCGATGTACCATGAGGCGCAGAAGCGACAGCCACCGCAGGCTTTTCAAATCAGTTGCGCATCCGGTTTTTCGCGGCTATGGATTTCGCCATGAACATGCGTTCGATCAAGACCATTTGGTGGTGGGCCTGCTGACAGCGGCCTGTTCGAACACGTGCGCGTGAAAAGAGAGGGTGGCCGCAACGGAAAGTCCGGGCGGCCATTTGTTTTTTCCAAGCCATTCCCGGGTCCGTTGCCCAAGAAGCTGATGGAGACGGCAATGACGATGAAGGTTCTGGAAAACGGCGCGGAAAGTTTCGTGACCGCGGGTGGCATAACCATCACGCGCGCGCGCCACGACCGGCCCTATGCAGGTGCGATTGACGCCTATGTCGACGGCCTGAATTCGCGCCGCGGTGCGGTGTTTTCCTCCAATTATGAATATCCCGGCCGCTACACGCGCTGGGACACCGCCATCATCGATCCGCCGCTGGTCGTCTCGGCGCGCGGCCGTGCCATGCGCATCGAGGCGCTGAACCGCCGTGGCGAGACGCTGTTGCCGGTCATCGGCAAGACGCTGGGCGACCTCGCCGACGTCACCATCGCCGAGACGTCGGAGAAACTGATCCGCCTCGACGTCGCCAAGCCCGGCCGTGTCTTCACTGAAGAGGAGCGCAGCCGCGTGCCTTCGGTATTTACGGTCCTGCGCGCCATCACCGCTCTGTTCAAGACCGAGGAAGACGCCAACCTCGGCCTCTACGGCGCCTTCGGCTACGACCTCGCCTTCCAGTTCGACCCGGTCGACTACAAGCTCGAGCGCAAGCCAAGCCAGCGCGATCTGGTGCTTTTCCTGCCCGACGAGATCCTGGTCGTCGACCACTATTCGGCCAAGGCCTGGACCGACCGCTACGACTATGCCGGCGACGGGTTTTCAACCGAAGGGCTGCCGCGCGACGAAATCGCCGAGCCGTTCAAGAGCCCCGACCGCATCCCGCCGCGCGGCGACCACGAACCCGGCGAATACGCCGATCTGGTGCGCAAGGCGATGGATTCGTTCAAGCGGGGCGACCTGTTCGAGGTCGTGCCCGGCCAGATGTTCTACGAGCGCTGCGAAACGCAGCCATCCGAGATTTCGCGCAAGCTGAAGGCAATCAACCCCTCGCCCTATTCCTTCTTCATCAATCTGGGCGAAGGCGAATACCTGATCGGCGCCTCGCCCGAAATGTTCGTTCGCGTCAACGGCCGCCGCGTCGAGACCTGCCCGATCTCGGGCACCATCAAGCGCGGCGACGATGCCATTTCGGACTCCGAGCAGATCCTGAAACTGCTCAACTCGAAGAAGGACGAATCCGAGCTGACCATGTGCTCGGACGTCGACCGCAACGACAAGTCGCGGGTCTGCGAGCCGGGTTCGGTGCGCGTCATCGGCCGCCGGCAGATCGAGATGTATTCGCGCCTGATCCACACCGTCGACCACATCGAAGGCCGGCTGCGCGAAGGCATGGATGCCTTCGATGCCTTCCTGTCGCATGCCTGGGCGGTCACCGTCACCGGCGCGCCGAAACTGTGGGCCATGCGCTTCATCGAACAGAACGAGAAGAGCCCGCGCGCCTGGTATGGCGGTGCGATCGGCATGGTCAATTTCAACGGCGACATGAACACCGGCCTGACGCTCCGCACCATCCGTATCAAAGACGGCATTGCCGAAGTGCGGGCCGGTGCCACATTGCTGTTCGACAGCATTCCCGAGGAAGAAGAAGCCGAAACCGAACTGAAGGCATCCGCCATGCTCTCCGCCATCCGCGACGCCAAGACCGGCAATTCCGCCAGCACCGAGCGCACCACCGCGCGCGTCGGCGACGGCGTCAACATCCTGCTGGTCGACCACGAGGATAGTTTCGTCCACACGCTGGCCAATTATTTCCGCCAGACCGGCGCCAACGTCTCGACCGTTCGCTCGCCGGTGCCGGAGGAAGTCTTCGACCGGCTGAAACCCGATCTCGTCGTGCTGTCGCCCGGCCCCGGCACGCCGAAGGACTTCGATTGCGCCGCAACCATCAAGAAGGCGCGCGCCCGCGAACTGCCGATCTTCGGCGTCTGCCTTGGCCTGCAGGCATTGGCCGAGGCCTATGGCGGTGAACTGCGGCAGCTGCACATACCGATGCACGGCAAGCCGTCGCGCATCCGCGTCTCCAAGCCCGGCATCATCTTCTCGGGCCTGCCCAAGGAAGTCACCGTCGGCCGCTACCACTCTATCTTCGCCGACCCGGTGCGCTTGCCCGACGATTTCATCGTCACCGCCGAGACCGAGGACGGCATCATCATGGCCTTCGAACACCGCAAGGAGCCGATCGCCGCGGTACAGTTTCACCCGGAATCGATCATGACGCTCGGCCACAATGCCGGCATGCGCATCATCGAGAACATCGTCGCCCACCTGCCCCGCAAGGCCAAGGAAAAGGCCGCCTGACGATCATGGCCGAAGCCGAGAACACGACGGCGATCGCGGCCAAGGCGGCCGCGAAGCGCAAGGTCGCCAATCTTGCCTTCTGGTCGATCATCATTGCCGCAATCGTGCTCGGCCTGAAACTCGTCGCCTGGTACGTCACCGGCTCCGTCGCGCTCTATTCGGACGCGCTGGAATCGATCGTCAACGTCATTGCCTCGGTTGCAGCCTTCTGGGCGATCCAGGTCAGCCACAAGCCGGCCGACCAGGACCACCCTTTCGGCCATCACAAGGCCGAGTATTTCTCGGCGGTGCTGGAAGGCGTGCTGATCGTGCTCGCCGCCCTTTTGATCCTCAACGAGGTCTGGCGCCACTGGCAGACCCCGGCACCGCTCGAACAGCCCTGGGAAGGTCTTGCCGTCAACGGCGTCGCTACAGTCATCAACGCCTTCTGGGCCTGGACGCTGATCCGCGCCGGCAGGGCGGAGAAGTCACCGGCGCTGGTTGCCGACGGCAACCACATCATGACCGACGTGGTCACCTCGATCGGCGTCTTCGGCGGCCTGGTCGGAGCGATCCTGACCGGCTGGCAGATTCTCGACCCGGCACTTGCCGTCCTCGTGGCGCTGAACATCCTGTGGCAGGGCTGGCACGTCATCGGTTCGTCGATGAACGGCCTGATGGACCGCGCCGTCGACACCCAGGAACACATGCGCATCCGCGACGTCATCTCGGCCAATTGCAAGGGCGCGCTGGAGGTGCACGACCTCAAGACGCGCATCGCCGGCCGCGCCACCTTCATCGAGTTTCATCTGGTCGTCGATGCCGACATGTCGGTCGGCGCCAGCCATGTCATCTGCGACCGCATAGAGGACGCGCTGAAGGCCGAAATCCCCTCGGTGCGCGTCACCATCCATGTCGAGCCCGACGACGAGGCCAAGCTCCCCAAGGGCACGACGGCCGTGCCGTTTGCGTGAGGCGGTCTCCCGTCACGACCTTGGAAAGTTAGCCAAAGCCCCTCGACTTCGTCATCCACGGGCGGAGCAGGAGCGAAGCTCCGTCGCGGAGACCCGAGGATCCATGCCGCGACCTTGGCCTCAGAGTGCAGCGGAACAGAATTCTGCACCGCAGCAGCGCTCGGATGTCACGGCATGGATCCTATGGTCTGCGCCGCGTCGCTTCGCTCCTTGCTCCGCCATAGGATGACGAAAACGCTGGGTGCTTACGGAGCGCATGCCGATTGCGGCATCGGCTGCAGCCGATAGACCTTGTCGTCGGATTTCGTCTTGCCGTCGACGGCCTTCGAACACAGGTCGACGATCGCGAGTGCACTGTTGGGATTTGCCAGCATCATTGTGCCATCGGCGCCACGCTTGAGGAAAATCTCCTTCTGCGCGATGTCGCAGGAGAAATCGCTCATCTTCGAACTGGCCGCGCAGCGCCACTGGTCGGCTTCGCCCTGGCAGGAATAAGTCTGCGTCACCTCAGCCGATTTCTGCTGTGTGGTGACGGTAACGGCAATGTCGGCGCCGTCTGGCCAGTTGGCGGCGTCGCCACCCGAGGCGAAGGACGCCAGCTCTACCTTGCCGCGGAAAACCCGGATCGACTTGGTGAGCTGATCGGGGTGCGAGCCGAGATGCGCTGCATCGTAGTCGCGCCCATAGCAGAATGTCTGGTCCGGCTTCAGCCGCTCGCGCAGTGGAACCCCGAGCGCAGGGGCGATCGGATCGATGCGCGCGAACTCGGCCTTGCAGGTCACCGCCGGCATCGGGTCGAGGCGGAAATTGTCGTCCTCCGAGCCGAGCGCCTGCCTGTCATACTCCGCTGCGCCAAGCTCCTCTTCCGATCCGGCATCGAGATAGATGTCGGGCTGCAGATCCGAGAGGAACAGCCGGCCCTTGTCGTCGACCTTCAGCGACGCAAGCGTCCGGTCGCATTCCATGCCGCAATGGATCGGGCCTGTCTTGCCGTCCTCGGATGCGTGATTGCACCAGCCGCCGGCCCATTCAGGCGCCTTGGCGCCGCGCACGGTGGTGGCGATGAAAGCATTGTAGGACGTGTCGGAATTCGCGGTCGGTTCCTCGTTCGGCCGGCTGACCGGATCATGGCCGTAGTAGAAGAAGATCCGCGCCACCTTCTGCTTCGGGTGCGCCTTGAGATGCCCCGCATCATAGACGCGGCCGAAACAGGCATCAGCGCCGTTCGGACTGAGTTCGGTGAGCTTCAGCGCATCGTCGGCGGAGGCCGGTCCGGCAAGCAAGCCAAGCAGCGCCGCGCCAAACCCGGCGCCGGCGACTGTCTTCCATTCCCCTGCCCTGAACGCCATGTGATCTCTCCTCCGCATCGACAGGACGCAACGTCAATTTATGCTAGTATTGCGGCCGCAGCCACGCAATTCGCGGCGGGCCGCCAAGCGAAGGAGGATGCCATGCGTCGGCGCGATATGTTTCGCGCGGTTCTTGCCGGAACCGGAACGCTTCTTGGTTTGCGGGCAGCACAGGCCGCCGCCACCGAGCCCACAAGGCAAAAAGTCGCCTACCACTTGAGCGACACCGACAAGGTCAATTTCGTGCTCGGCAACATCAAGAACCACTATGAGGGCACCGGCGGCAATGTCGACATCGTGCTGGTCGTGCATGGTCCGGCCTTGGCCAGCTTCAAGTCGAAGGGAATATCGGCCGCTATTTCCGGGCGCTTCGCCGGCCTGGTGCGGCAGGGGCTGGAATCCCATGCTTGCGCCAACACCATGCAAGGCATGGATATTTCGCTCCCCGACCTGCTCGCCGGGTTTCATGCCGCCGACAAGGGCGGCGTCGTCAAACTCGCCGAACTGCAAGGCCAAGGTTACGCCTATCTGCACCCGTAGAGCGGTTTGTTTGGCGCAAATTCCCCAAGGGAAAGCGCTACTCCTTTTCCCGGGAAACCGTTTCACACGTTTCCTTGAATTGCTCAAAGGCTTGAACACCGGGGTGGCAAGGGCCTACGAAGGACAGGCAGACGTCCCGGAGGAAGAACCGTGCCAGCCACCACACTCAGCATACCCGATCTTGCCGGCAAGGCAGTGCTGGTCACCGGTGCGTCGACCGGCATCGGAGCGGCGCTCGCGCTGGCCTATGCCGCGCAGAAATGCAAGGTGGCGCTGCACTACAATTCGAGTCAAGACGCCGCCGAGAAGCTCGGCCTGACGATTGCCGACAAGGGCGGCGAGGTGTTTCTCGTTCAGGGCGATTTCTCCGTTGCCGCCGATGTCGAACGCGTTGTCGAGGACAGCGCGAAGTTTTTCGGCCGCCTCGACGGGCTGGTCAACAATGCCGGCGGCATGCTTGGCCGCGTGCCCTATGCCGAGCAGACCGAGGCGCATTACGACGCGGTGATGGATCTCAACGCGCGTTCGGTGCTGACCGCCTCGCGCAAGGCGATCCCATGGCTGAAGAAACAGGGCGGCTTCATCGTCAACACCTCGTCGATCGCCGCGCGCAATGGCGCCGGCGGCGGCGCCGGACTTTATGGCTCGGCCAAGGCTTTCGTCTCCAATGTGACGCGCGGCATGGCCAAGGAGCTGATCGGCTTCGGCATCCGCGTCAACGCGGTGGCGCCCGGCACTATCCTGACGCCGTTCCACGAGCGCTATTCGACCGACGAGCAGATGAAGGGCATGATCGCTACCATTCCGCAGGGGCGTGCCGGCACGGCGCAGGATTGCGTCGGCGCCTATCTGTTCCTGTCTTCCGATCTTCTGAGCGGCTACATCACCGGCCAGGTGATCGAGGTGAATGGCGGCCAGTTGATGCCTTGAGCGGCTATCGGCATACTGGCGATCTGCACGCTCTTGTCGAAACCTCAAAGGGAGACAACGGAATGTACGGACTGATCGGCAAGATGCGGGCGGCGCGCGGCCAGCGTGACGCGGTCATCGACCTCCTGCGCGCCAGCACCGGCGCCCTGCCGGGTTGCCTGAACTACATCATCGCCCGCGACCCCGCGGATGCCGATGCGATCTGGGTCACGGAAGTGTGGACCGACGCCGAAAGCCACAAAGCCTCGCTGCAGCTTCCCGAAGTCCAGGCAACGATCGCCAGGGCGCGGCCGTTCATCGCCGGCTTTGAATTTCAGGTCGAAACCCACCCTGTCGGCGGCTTCGGCCTGGCCGACGGCAAGACGGGGTGAGTTCGATGCCAACTTTGAGGAGCAACCTTTGACGCAGACAGTAAACATTCGCGATGCGAAAGCCCATCTGTCGCGCCTTGTGAGACGTGCAGCCCAAGGCGAGTCGTTTGTTATTGCCAAAGCCGGCAAGCCGTTGGCCAGAATCGTGCCGATCGAACAACCGGCTCTGCAGGCGCGACGGGTCGGTTTTATGGCCGGCCAGTTTTCCGTCCCCGACGATTTCGACCGCATGGGTCGCAATGAGATCGAGCAACGGTTCGACGCCGGCTTATGAAACCTGTTACTCGACACCTGGACGGGTGAAACAATAGTTTTCTATGAACCGCGGTTCGCATTTTTCGCCCTGCGGGTCTAAGAGCGAAACATGGATTCCTCGGCCGAGCAGCCCTCCCCGGACCTGCCCACACTCGAGCGCATGGCGCGGATGCGCAAGCTCTGGCAGTGGCTTGCCCTGCTGGTTGTTTCTCTCCTGTTTGCCGGCGCGCTGGAACTCGCCACCCTGCCGGCGGCGTTGCTGATCGGGCCGATGCTGGCGGCCATCGTCGCCGGCACCAATGGCGCCACGGTGCGTGTGCCGCGCCTTCTGTTCGGCGCCGCCCAGGCGATCGTCGGCTGCCTCGTCGCCAGCTCGATCTCGGCCGACATCTTTCCAGTCTTCTACCGGGAATGGCCGCTGTTTCTCGGTGTCGTGGTGGCCACCGTCACGGCCTCCAGCCTGCTCGGTTGGCTGATCAGCCGCTGGCGCATCCTGCCCGGCACCACCGCCGTCTGGGGTTCGTCGCCGGGCGCGGCCACCGCCATGGTGCTGATGGCCGGTGCGTTCGGCGCCGACCAGCGTCTCGTCGCCTTCATGCAATATCTGCGCGTCATCTTCGTCTCGATGACGGCAGCGCTCGTTGCCAAGATGTGGGTCGACACGTCGGGCGTCGAAATCCCCGCCCTCATCTGGTTTCCGCCGATCGATGCTCAAGCCTTCGCCGCCACCATCGGCGTCGCAGTCGTAGGCGGCCTGGCGGGGAAGCTGTGCCGGCTGCCCTCGCCCTTCTTCCTCGGCACCTTTATCTTCGGCACCGTCGTCCATCTCGGCTTGGGCGTGGAAATGCAATTGCCGCAATGGCTGCTGGCCGTCAGCTACGCCATGGTCGGCTGGTCGATCGGCCTGAATTTCACCAGGGCGATCCTGCGCCATGCGACGCGCGCGCTGCCGCAGATCATCGCCTCGATCGTGGCGCTGATCGCCTTTTGCGGCGGCCTTGCCTTCATGATCAGCCATCTCCTGGGCATCGATCCGCTGACCGCTTATCTGGCGACCAGCCCTGGCGGCATGGACAGCATCGCCATCATCGCCGCCGCAGCGCAGAACGTCGACATCTCCTTCGTCATGGCCCTGCAGTCGGCACGCTTCCTGATCGTGCTGTTGGTCGGCCCGAGCGTCGCGCGGCTGGTGGCGAGAAGCGTCAGGCAATAGGCAAAACCGACGCCAGAGACGGTCATAAGCCGCGGATTATTCCTCGCCGCCCTCATCCTCGCTTTGCGCGTCGCGGCGCCAGTAGGCGGTGACCAGGTGCCGGTTGCGCGATAGGTTCCATTGCTTGCGCACGATCTTGCGGATCTCCCGGAAATCGCCGAATTCGCATCCGGCCCAGACATAAAGACCGTCGGCAAGCGCCATGTGGCTGCGCTCCCGCAAGGCGGCTGGCAACAGGCCGGCGGTGCCGGCCTCTCGGCCGTGCCGGTAGAGCCAGGTGATATCGATATTGTCCCCTTGCGCCAGCGCGATCCGGTCATCCGGGCCATCGACCTCGATCAGTGCCTCGGCGCGGGTTGACGCCGGCAAATGCTCCAAAATCCGGCCGATGGCTGGCAGTGCGGTGTCGTCGCCGAGCAGAAGCAAGGTCTGCGCCACCGGGGCGTCGCCGCCACCGGGTCCGATCATGCCGATCACGTCTCCTGCCTGTGCGCTTTGCGCGAAGGCGGCGGCGGGCGTCTCCTGGCCTGGATGCAACACGAAATCGACGTCGAGCCAACCGCTTGCGGCGTCCACCGCCCGGATCGTGTAGACCCGCACGGCAAGCGCATCGTCGCCAGAAGGCCAGACGATCAAGCCGTCAGCGCCCATCGTCGGCCAAACCAGCCGGCGGCCAGGCGGCGGCAGCAGCAGCCGCATGTGCAGGCCGCCATGGGTAAATCGGCCGAGATCCTTGCCGGCGAAGCGCAGGCGCTGCATGTGCGCCGATATCCGCGTTGACGACATCACCGCGATCTCGCGGAAGAAGACCGGCGTACCGGCGTCGCTGCCGTCACCTTGCCAATGGATGCCCTTGGTCGTGCCGAGATGTTCGGCGACATGGCCGGCGACCGTCATCTTCATGTAGGACAGGCAGGTTTCGTCTGTCGCCGCGACCCGGATCAGCACGCTTTCATCATCAAGCGTAGCGCTCAACGAGCCGTAGTAGAGGCGGAGCTCCCACTGGTCGGCAACGCCAGTGTCAATCTCGAATTCGCTGTGCTCTGCGCGCAGCCGGTCCATCACCAACCTGATCGCCGCGTCGCTGATCCGGGTTTGCGCGTTCAGTTGGTCCATCGCTCAGTCCTTCGCAACAATTCGGCAAGCGCCGCAGCGCCACCGCCGTCAGCGACATGCCACAGCCGCTGCGGCGTTTCCACATAAACTTGATTATAAAATTCATATTTAGCGATGAACGCCTACCGCGCAGCAAGCCGCTCGGGAAGAAAGTCGACGAAGACGCGCACCTTCGGCGACAGATGGCGATTGGAGGGCCACAGCATCCGGAACTGGCCACGGCCGTCGACATGACCGTCGAGGACGGTACGCAGTCTGTCTTCGTGCAGCGCCTCGCGCACCAGGAAATCCGGCATGCAGGCGATGCCGAGCCCGGCGAGCGTGGCGCCTTTCAACGCCTCCATGTTGTTGCATGTCAGCATCGAGCGTATCTGCGGTTCGGCGCTTCCGGTAGTGAACGGCCACTCCAGCAGCCTGCCGCTGTTCAGGAAGCGGAAGTTTATGCCGAAATGCCTGGTGAGATCAGCCGGCACGCTGGGGGCGCCATGGCGGTCGAGGTAGGAGGGCGCCGCGCACAGCAGCATGCGAAAGGGCGCAACGGGTCTCGACACAAGGCGCGAATCCGGCAGTTCGCCACTACGGATCGCGACATCGATGCCCTCGTCGATGACGTCGACGATCCGGTCGTTGAAATCGATGTCGAGCTCAATCTCGGGATAGCGGGCCATGAACTCCGACAGCACCGGCAGCAGCAGATGATAGGTGACGATCGGGGTGGATATGCGCAGCCGCCCACGCGGTGTTTCCCGTGTCCGCGACAGCATCGCCTCGGCATCGCCGATGTCGTCGAGGATCCGGCGCACCCGCTCGTTGAACAGTCTGCCCTCTTCCGTCAGGCCAATCCGCCGCGTGCTGCGCTGCAGGAGCCGCACGCCGAGCTCCTGTTCGAGCCGCGCGACGCTCTTGCCGACGGCGGAAGCCGAGATGCCGAGCGCCCGCCCTGCAGCGACGAAACTGCCGAATTCGGCGGTGCGGACGAAGGCCAGGAGCCCGTTGAGACGATCCATCGTGTCATTCCATTCGAGCGTTTCAGTCCGATATACCAGGAGATATAACACCATTTTTCCTGAAATGCCGACGACCTATCTTGTCGTCACGACCGGATCCGCAAACGCGCGGCCGACCGGCGAGTGCTGTTTCAGATAGGGAAATCCATGACTTCTAGGACCACAACCGGCTCTGCCGAGAGATGGCTCGTGCTCTTGTCCGTTTGCCTTGCCGCGATGACGATGCCCTTGACCTTCACCGGTCCGGCCGTCGCTCTGTCGCGCATCGCGGCCGATCTCGGCGGCAGTCCGATCGAGCTCAACTGGGTGACAAACGCCTTCATGCTGACCTTCGGCGCCACCCTGATGGCGTCGGGCGCTCTGGCCGACAACCAGGGCCGCAAGCGTCTCTTCCTCGTCGGCCTCTCCCTCTATGTCCTGGCGTCGCTGGGCGCGATGCTGGCGCCGGACATCATCTGGTTCGACATTTTCCGGGCCGCGCAGGGGATCGGCAGTGCGGCCGCCTTCGCTGGCGGCGCCTCGGCACTCGCCCAGGAATTCGAAGGGCCATTGCGGCTGCGCGCCTTCAGCTTTCTCGGCACCAGTTTCGGCATCGGCCTCGCCTTCGGCCCGATTGCGTCGGGCCTGCTTATCTCTGCATTCGGCTGGCGGTCGATCTTTATTCTGGTTGCAGCACTCGCGATTGCCGCCGCCATGCTCGGCCTGCGCACCATCAGGGAATCGCGAGATCCGGATGCGACTGGCCTCGACTGGGCGGGAGCCGGCACCTTCACGATCGCGCTGGCGTCGCTGACCTATGGCGTGCTCCAGGCCCCGCAGCGCGGCTGGGCCGATCCCCTTGTCGTCACCCTTCTGGCCGCTTCTGTCATCTGTTTTGTCGCCTTCGTCTTTGTCGAGCGGCGCGCACAACGGCCGATGCTTGACCTCACGCTGTTTGCCTATCCCCGCTTCGTCGGCGTCCAGTTTCTGGCTGCGGCACCCGCTTACGCCTTCGTCGTCCTGCTCGTCCTGTTGCCGATCCGCTTCATCGGCATCGAGGGCATGAGCGAGATCAAGGCCGGGCAATTGATGATCTGCCTATCAGGCCCGCTGCTGATCCTGCCGATGCTCGCCGGACAGCTGGCGCGCTGGATCGCGCCGGCCACGATCTGCGGCGTCGGCCTGCTTGTCGCTGCCGCCGGGCTTGTCTGGCTGAGCCTGACACCACCGGTCGATAGTGCGCTGGTGGCGCCGCTGATGCTGATCGGCGTCGGCATCGCCCTGCCCTGGGGATTGATGGACGGGCTTGCCGTCAGTGTCGTGCCGAGAGAGCGCGCCGGCATGGCGGTCGGCATCTTCAACACCACCCGCGTCGCCTGCGAGGGTGTGGCGCTCGCGATCGTCATGGCGACCCTTTCCGGCTTTACCGCCGCGCAGCTCGCCTCACAAGGAATGGCATCTTCGACGGAGGCAGCGGCCGCAGCCCAGCTGCTGGTGACCGGCAATCTCGGCGAAGCAGCACAACATCTGCCCCAGGCCGGAGCTATCGTTCTGGTCCAGGCCTACGAGACGGCGTTCGACAGGCTGCTGATCGTGCTGGCGGCAATCACCGTCATGACCGCCATCGTCGTCTTCCTTGGCCTGCGTCGCGGATCGGCTTCAGGTGAAAGTGTCGACGTCCAGGCAGTGCCGCAGGAAGGGTAGCAGTCAGCGGACGGCCCCCGCTATCAATCGAGCCTGTGCATCAGGTCCTCATCCAGCCAGCGGCCGAAGAAATAGACCAGTTGCTTGTGCCACCACGGCCAGTCGTGGCTGACATCGCCACCCCAATAATCGACCCAGGCGGGAATGGACTTGTCGCGCAGGATTTGTTCCAACCTGCGCGTCTCGACCAGCATCCGCTCTTCCCATGCGCCCTGCCCGCAGCAGAAGATCAGCCTGAGCGCCTTCAGCCGGGTCAGCAGTTTGGGATCGACGATGCCGGGCAGATAGTCCAGCGGCGAGTTGTAGAAAATGTCGCCCTCGAGCGCTTTGCCGAAGAAGTCGCGCGCCGAATAGACGCCCGACAGCGCGATGACGCCGCTGGCAAGTTCGGGAAAGCGGAAGACGAAGTTCGACGAGTGATAGCCGCCCATCGAACAGCCCGAGAACAGCGGCTTCAGCTTGCGGCCGCCATTGGCCTGCTCGGCTGCGGACAGGAACTCCGGCAGCGCCTCCTCGCGCACATAGCGGAAATAGGCTTCGTGGCGGGCGATGCGATGGGCCGCGTCGGCATGCTTGTCGAAGAAGGATTCCGAATCGACGCCGTCGACCGTGAACAGCTGGATGCGGCCGGTGTCGATGAATTCGGCCAGTGCGCCTACGCCGCCGGAATCCTCGAACTGGTAGAACCGGCCCTGCGAGGTCGGAAACACCACCACCGGCCGGCCGGCATGGCCGTAGCGCTTGTATTCCATGTCGCGGCCGAGCTGGCTCGAGAAATTCTTGTGATAGGAAATGTCCATCGCCTCACGCCTTTTCCGCGTGGATATAGGCGACTGCCTCGCGCAACGCTGCTTCGTCCTTCGAGCGCATCTGATAGGCGTAATTTCCCATGGCGCGGCTGAAAACCTCTTCGATGGCCTGATGGTGGACGATCTTGTCGCGGTGCGCGGCTAGCACGTCCTCATGGCTGTGCAAATAGTGGAGGCGTCGCTTGCGGCTGGCATAGGCGGTGAAGTATTTGCCCTCGTAAGGGCCGCCGGCGGCATCTCTGACCACCATATCGGCCCATGCCGCATAGACGTCGACGTCGAACGTATAGTTGATCGCATCGGTCATCCAGGCGCCGGGCGGGCGCATGTTGACCTCCAGCGCGATGACCCGGTCGTCCTTGGTCTCGAACAGCTCGATGTGGAAGAAGCGTTCGCGCACGTCGAACGCCTTCAGTATTTTGCGGCCGGCCTCCTCGATCGCCGGTCTAACCTTGGGAAAGCAGGTGTAGCTCATGTGGCGGTCCTTGTTGACCACCTCCATGATGCTCTGGTCATAGCGGTGGCTGGCCGCCAGCACCACCTCGCCGTCGCGGTTGACCAGCCCGTCATAAGTCACCACCAGTCCCTCGATAAACTGCTCCATGACGAAGGTCACGTCCTCGGGCTTGTCCCGGAAGAACTGGTCGAGCTCTTTGGCGTTGGAGATCTTGAAGGTGTTCGATGCGCCGGAACCGCTGTCGGGCTTGACCACCACCGGATAGCCGACGCGCCGGATGAAAGTCATGGCCCCGGCACGGTCGGAGCATTTGCGCTGCGCGATGGTGTCGACGCCACTCTTGCGGAAGAAGGCGCGCATGCGGCTCTTGCGCTTCAGATTCTTCACGAAATCGAGCTTGGTGCCGTAGATGTTGAAGTCGGAGCGGATGTTGGCTTCCAGCTCCAGCCAATGTTCATTGAGCGATTCGAAACGGTCGATGCGGCCCCATTTGTGGATGAAATGCCCCATCGCCCGGAACACCGGATCGTAGTCTTCCATGTCGGCGACACGGTAATATTCTGAAAGCGCCGCCTTCAGCTTGGCGTCGAGTGCGTCATAGGGTGCGTCGCCGATGCCGAGCACCCTGGCTCCGGCCTTCTTCAAACGGTCGCAGAAATCCGCGCCGTTGGCGGGAAAATGCGGCGAGAAGAACACGAAATTCATGGACAACCCCATCGCAACCCGTCGATGCCCAAGTCTGGCGCATTTGCAGCGCCTGGGGAAGGGCACGTGCGGTGGGGACAATATCCAGCAAGATCCGGCCAGCAATGCCAAGGCACCGAACTCGGGTTCCCTCGGAGCCTTCGGCGCGTTGGCTGACGGAGCATCAAACGAAAAACCCGCCTGTGCGGCGGGTCACTGGCGCAGATCAGCACCATGGACGAATATGTACCATAGCTGAGGTCACCGAGTCAAGAAAACATTCCTATCGTGGAAAGCTGCCGGCACAAAAGCTGCCAACACTGCCGAACTCGCAGTCATCAGCATTACTCGCAATGCGGCCCCACTTGCCTCCCACAAGCCGCTCCTATATGAGATCAGCCATGAACACGCGCACCACCAACGCTTCCCGTCCGACCGGTTTTTCCGGCGAGACCGTGCGCGCGCTGGCTTCGACCCTGCTTCTTCTCGGCCTTATCGGCGATCGCCGGGTTCGCTGAAGGAGCGCCCGGCGGTCGAACCGCCGCGCAAGCGCATGCTCCTTGGCAATCACATCAAGCGAACGAAATTCTGGTAAAGGCGCCGCTCGCCATCAATCCACCTGAGGGTGGATCCATGAGCCGCCGGGAGAAAAGACGATGAACGCACGAGAAGAGATCCGTTCCGATGCCGCGGTAGCCGGCAAGGATGCGGAACGAAGCATCCAGAACAAGGGCATGTCCGACGCAGCCCGCAAATATCAGCCCTATCCGACCGTCGGCCTCACCGACCGCACATGGCCCTCGAAGGTCATCGACAAGGCGCCGATCTGGTGCTCGGTCGACCTGCGCGACGGCAACCAGGCGCTGATCGATCCGATGGGCCATGAGCGCAAGGCACGCATGTTCGGCCTGCTGCTCGACATGGGCTTCAAGGAGATCGAGATCGGCTTCCCGTCGGCCTCGCAGACCGATTTCGACTTTGCCCGCTGGTGCATCGAGGAAGGCAACGTGCCCGCCGATGTCTCGCTGCAGGTGCTGGTGCAGTGCCGGCCGGAGCTGATCACCCGCACCTTCGAGGCGCTGAAGGGCGCCACCAACCCGATCGTCCATTTCTACAATTCGACCAGCGAGCTGCAGCGTCGCGTCGTCTTCGAAAAGGACGTCGGCGGCATCAAGCGGATCGCCACCGACGCCGCCAAGATGATCACCGACATGGCGGCCAAGGCCGGCGGAGGCTTTCGCTTCGAGTATTCGCCGGAGAGCTTTACCGGCACCGAACTCGAAGTGGCGCTGGAGATCTGCAACGCCGTCACCGAGATCGTCAGGCCGACGGCGGACAACAAGCTGATCGTCAACCTGCCCTCGACGGTCGAGATGTCGACACCCAACATCTATGCCGACCGCATCGAGTGGATGTGCCGCAACCTCGACAACCGGGAGAACCTGCTGGTCTCGCTGCATCCGCACAATGACCGCGGCACCGGCATCGCCACCACCGAACTCGGCCTGATGGCCGGCGCCGACCGTGTCGAAGGCACGCTGTTCGGCAATGGCGAGCGCACCGGCAATGTCGACATCGTCACGCTGGCGCTGAACATGTACACGCAAGGTGTCGATCCGTTGATCGACTGCTCCGACATCAACCGGATGAAGGACGTCTACGAATATTCGAACCAGTTGAAGATCCCCGAGCGCCACCCCTATGTCGGCGAACTCGTCTACACCGCCTTTTCCGGTTCGCACCAGGATGCCATCAACAAGGGCATGAAGGCGCTGAAGAAGGCCAATACGAGCCTGTGGGAAGTGCCCTATCTGCCGATCGATCCGGCCGATGTCGGCCGCAGCTATGAAGCCATCATCCGCATCAACTCGCAGTCCGGCAAGGGTGGCATCGCTTATGTGCTGCAGGCCGATTACGGCCTCAACTTGCCGCGCAATCTGCAGATCGAATTTAGCCAGGAAATCCAGGCGATCACCGACGCCGAGGGCAAGGAAGTGCCGGCCAGGCGTATCTACGAGCGCTTTCTCGAGACCTATGTCGATCAGCCGGCCGCGCGGCTGAAATTCCTCGATCACCACACCTATCCCAGCACCGAAATCAAGGGCCGGCGCGTCGTCGAGGCGGTCATCCTGGACAATGGCAAGGAAGTGACGATCTCCGGCACAGGCACCGGTCCGATCGACGGCTTCGTCGATGCGCTGTCGCGCCATGTCGGCGTCGAGATGTCGGTGCTCGACTATTCCGAGCACTCGATGCAGCGCGGCTCGAACGCGTCAGCCATTTCGTATGTCGAGATGGAGTATCCCCAGGGCAAGCTGTTCGGCGCCGGCATCAACACCAACATCGTCGCCGCCTCACTGGAGGCGGTGATGTCTGCCGCGAACCGTATCGTCGGTAAAAAAGCCGGCTGACGCCCGACGGGAACAAAGATCGGAACCCTCCCAACCTGGTGAACGGTTCCGATCTTTCGGGCCATTAACCACCGCGGAATTATCCGGTGGGTACGTGATCGCATAACGGGGTGTATACTTGTGTGGTGGTGCGGGACCTATATGATCGCGCCTCAACCTGTGCCGACTTCGAGAGGATCGACACTTGCAGCATGCCACGCCTGCCGCCCCCGCAGTGCGCGAGACACTGGAGCGACTGCTTGCCAGCCAAACGTTCGGCCGATCCGAACGCGCGCGCAAGCTGCTGCGTTATCTTGTCGAACGTGAACAGGCCGGCGAAGCCGACAGGCTCAAGGGCTTTTCCATTGCCATGGATGTTTTCGGCAAGGACGGCGACTTCGATCCGTCCACCGATGCCGTGGTGCGTGTGCAGGCAGGCAGGCTGCGCGAGCTTCTGCAGCACTATTTTGCCAATGAGGGAATTGCCGAGCCGGTCCGCATCGCCATTCCGCGCGGCGGCTATGTTCCTGCCTATGAATTGAACGCGATCCGCCTGCCGGATATTGCCGAGGCTGTTCCCGAACTCAGGCTGGACGGCGTCGTATCCGCCGATCGGTCCAACGAAGCCGGCACGGGCATGCTGGACGCGATGTCTCTGGCTTCCGTACCGATTTCGCCTGCCCCCTCGGTGGCGCGCCATCTCCGCTTTTTCTGGATGGCGATCGCCTTGGTCATCGCCATGCTGGGCGTACTGATCCTTCGCCAGGGCAGCACTGCCTTGCTGGCAGGCGGCGACATCTCGGCAACGCCGGAGATCGCTGGCGCAAGCGCAAGCGTCACGGCATCGGCAAGGGCTGACGCCCTTCCGCAAGTCTATATCGGACTCAAGGCTGACGGCCCCGACGCCAGCCGTGTCGCCGCATCGCTGCGCGCCGGCCTGAGTGGCTTCGATACCATCGACTTCATCGGCCGCGACACCGTCGGCGATCCGGCTGACGACGCTGCGAGCTTCATATTCGACGTCCTGCCCGGACCGGACGCGGGCGACATCACGATCGAACTGCAAAGCATGGCGTCCGGACGGGTGCTTCTATCGCGCAATCTCACCCCCGCCGACAGCGCACCTGCCGCGGTCGAAGACCGTATCGCCGACATGCTGAGCTCGGCACTCCCCGCCTCCGGCACCATCTACAACTATATCGAGCAGACCGGCACGCCAAACGGCCTGACGCAATGTCTGCTGCTCAACGGCAAATATTATCTCGACCAGAACGCCAGGACCCATGAGGCAGCCTACCGTTGCCTCGAGAAGCTGGCCAATGGTGGAACCAAGTCCTCGCTCGTCTATTCGGAACTTGCTTCCCTGCATCTCGAGGCGGTGTCCGATCATTACGCCTATCCGCCCAATGCGACGATTGAGACAGCCGTCGAGTTTGCCCATCGCGGCGTGCAGATGGGTCCGACCAGCCCTTATGCGCATCGCTCCTACGGCTATGTCAGTTCGCGCCTCGGCAATACGGACGAAGCGATCCGCTGGATGCGCAAGGCCTATGAACTCAACCCCTACGACCTCGGCATGGCCGCCGCTTACGGCTACGGGCTGATCTTCGCCGGACGATATGCCGAGGGAACGCCGATCCTCGATCATGCGGCGGAGACCTTCAGCGGGCACCCGACATGGTGGGACTACGGGCTGTTCGTTGGTGAGTTCATGCTCGGCGACATGAACAAGGCGGTCGCGGCCAGCATGGCACTGAGAACGACGGCAACGAAATCACACTATCTGGCGGCGCGGCTGGTCGGCGCCAAGGCTGCCGGACAGGACCATCTGGTGAGCACGCTGCTGAAACAGCTGACCACCGAGTTCCCCAAATTTGCCGCCGATCCACGGGCGACTTTCGTCGAGCGGAAATATCCGGCCGACCTGACCGACCGGCTGGTCCAGGCACTCCGCGCTGCCGGGCTCGGCAGCCCAAGCTGACACCATCGACGTCCGCGCACTGGCTGCGCCGCGTCCCGATGGATTTCCTGCGCTCCGATCGCCGATTGCCGATTGGTGGCCAAGTTCTGTACACAACCGTACAAATCGCGAAAATTTTACTGGTCATCACGTTGGACTAGGAGCAATTCAGCCATCATTGGTGTCGCGCATTCTGCAATAACAAAAAAATCAGCTTTCATGACCGCATCACTTTTTGCCGCCGAAGAGGGTGTTGGCTCGAAGGCCATCGTCCTGCTGCACGGTTTCGGCGGCTGCCATGATGTATGGCGCGAGGTGATTTCCGCCCTGACGCCTTCCACGCATACGCTGGCCTATGATCTGCCTGGGTATGGGATGTCGCTCGATTTTCCCGCCGCCGGTCCGGCCAGGGTGGCGGCCAAGGCCGTGCTCGCCGATCTCTCTGAGCGTCGCCTGAAGCGCGTTCATCTCGTGGGCCACTCGATGGGCGGTGCCGTGGCGGCGCTGATGGCGCTGGCCGAGCCTGAAAAGATAGCCTCGCTGACGCTTCTGGCGCCGGGCGGCCTTGGCCCCGAAATCAATGGACCGCTATTGCGCCGCTATGCCGAAGCCTCGGATCGGTCCGAGATCCGCTCCTGCCTCGCCGTCATGTCGGGACCTTCAGCCCCGCCACTCGAACATATGGTGGACACCCTTTGGGAAATGCGCAGGCGACCCGGCCAACTCGAAAAGCTGGTCGAGATCGCAGCCGCCATGACCGTGGACGGTCGGCAAGGCGTCATCCCGCACGATCGCCTCGATGGACTGAACATGCCAGTGATGGTGGCATGGGGAACCAACGATGCGGTGCTGCCCTTTACCCAGGCGGATGACCTGCCGGCGCATTTTCACGTGCACCACGTGCTGGAGGCCGGCCATATGCTGGCTGAGGAAGCCCCCGGCCTTGTTGCCGAGATCATTCGCCGCAACACCAATCGTCGCGCCGGGCCACATCGCCAGAAATTCGCCGCAGCAGCCAGCTGACCTTTTTCGCACGACAACCTTCCTGGGCACCCCGGGGGCCGTCGATCTCGCCAGTGCATTTTGCCGGCGGCTGTGTTAACCCGGTGTTAACCAAACCCACGAGGCAGACGCCGATGAAGGAAGCAGGCGAGAAGACCATCGACCAGTCCAAGAAACTGTCCGATGCCATCCGTGATGTCAAAAATGCCTTCGCCGACCGCGACGACGTCGTCGTCGACATGCGCGAGGCGCATCGCATGCGCCTCGATCTGCTCGCCGCCGAACTGGCACCGGTTTTTGCCGATGTTCCGGCCGACATGGACAATTTCGACTTTGTCGTCTCGTCCGGCTTGCAGCCGCGCTTGTGGATCGACGCCATCAGTCATGTCGCCATGGGGCGCGACCGCCGGACCTATCGCTTCCTCAAGGACACCCGTATCGGCCGGGTGGTGCTTGCCGAATCCACCGAGATGAAGCCGGTTGCCCATTCCGTGACACGCTATGTCGCGGAGCGCATTGTCGAGCGTCAGAGGATGCTGGAAGGCGGCGTCGAACCGGCCGTCGCCGGCATGAAACGTGCCTATGTGCCGGAAGCCGAACCGCCGCTGCGCGCGACGGCGCGCGGCAAACGCTGGTCGGCCTTTCTGTCCGGGCTTGGCCTTGTGGCTGCCGGTGCCCTGGTCGGTCTTCTCGTGTCCATCGTCCTGTTCTGGGACCGCATCGTCGCCATGGTAGTCAGCTTGCGGCCATAGCGGCGCCAGTCACGGCACCGAGTTCCAGCGTCTGCAGATCGGATGGCGGCATGGACGGCCCGGTCAGGCCGCGCCGCGTCAGCCGGATCCGCCAGTTGCCCGTCTCGCCGTCAATGTCGAACAGATTGTACTGCGCCGCCGGGTTCTTGCCGCCCGGCGCCTGGCCGGCGGCGGCGACGCCGACCGCTGGAATCCTGACGCCGCGACCGCCGATGAAGAACAGCGACGGCAGATGTGAATGGCCGTGCAGGACAAGGTCGGCGCCGTGGCGGCGAATGATCTTGTTGAAGCGGGCAATGCCGAACAGCCGCTTGTGCTGCGGGACCGCGCCGCGCACCGGCGGATGATGGATCATGATGGCGCGGAACAGCCCCTGTCCGGCGGTATCCCCGAGGATTTTGCCGAGCCGCTTCGCTTGGCCTTCCATGAAGAAACCATTGGCCATGAAGGGTGCCGTGGCGCGCGCTGTCGAGACACCGATCAGCGCGACGTTGCCGCGCACGCGCAGATAGGGAAATGCGTTACGATCGACCGGCGTGTTGACGCCGTCGCCGCTCATCCACGCCGCCCAGGATCGGCAGACCTTGTCGAAGGCGCCTGGCACATAGGCGTCGTGGTTGCCCGGAACGACCGAAACATCATGCGCCGGCCCCAGCGTCTCCAACCAGTGCCTGGCCATCTCGATCTCGCCGTCGAGCGCCAGATTGACCAGGTCGCCGGTGACGGCGAGGTGGTCAGGCGTGTTCGCCTTGATGTCGGCGACGATCGTGTCAATCACCGCATCATGCATATGGCGGCGGCGGTTGCGCTGCCAGTTGACATAGCCGAGCACGCGCTTGGAGGCGAGATCGCGATAGGATACATCGGGGAGCGGCCCCAGATGGACATCGGAAATATGCGCGAGCCTGAACATACAACCTTCATAGGCGACCCGCGCGCGGCTTTCCACCCACGGTTTCGCTATCAATGACGAGCCCTGAAGATGCCTTCCGCCAGACCGGCTGGCCAGGTTTGAGGGCCAGGCTGTTCCATCTCTATTTCGTGCTGCGGAGGCCGATGACGCTTGGCGTGCGCGGCTTGATCCACGACAGGGCGTCCAGGTCCGTCTTCCTTATTCGCCATACCTATGTACCGGGCTGGCAGCTTCCCGGCGGCGGCGTCGAAGTCGGCGAGACGATGAACGAGGCACTGGCCCGTGAACTGGCCGAGGAAGGCAACATCGCTCTCACCGCCCCGCCGGTGCTCAAATCGATGCATTTCAACCGCCGCTCCAGCCGCCGCGACCATGTCGGCTTTTATTTGCTCGAGCATTTCAGCCAGACGGCGCCGAAGCTGCCGGACCACGAAATCGCCGAAGCCGGCTTCTTCCCGCTCGACGGCTTGCCGCAGGGCACGACGCCGGCGACGCTGCGCCGGATCGCCGAGGTTTTTGACGGCGAGCAGCCCTCGCCCTACTGGTAGATCAGGCTGCCGCTTTCTCGAAGCGCGCCCGGTCATGCCGTGCGGCATAATCCAGATCCGGTCCGACAGGCACGATCCGCGTCGGATTGATTGTCTGGTGGCTGCCGTAATAATGCGCCTTGATATGATGCAGATTCACCGTCCCGGCCACATCAGGCACCTGATAGAGATCGCGCAGATAGTTGGACAGGTTCGGGTAGTCGGCGATACGGCGCAGATTGCATTTGAAATGGCCGACATAGACCGGATCGAAGCGCACCAGCGTGGTGAACAGCCGCCAGTCGGCTTCGGTGATACGATCGCCGACGAGATAGCGCTGCTTCGACAGCCGCTCCTCCAGCGTATCCAGCGCTGTGAACAATTCACCGAACGCCTCTTCATAGGCACGTTGCGTGGTGGCGAAGCCGGCGCGATAGACGCCGTTGTTGACCGCGGGATAGACCAGCGCATTGATCCGATCGATCTCGCCGCGCAACGCCTTCGGATAGAAATCGAGGCTGGCGTCGCCCCATTCGTCGAAGGCTGAATTCAGCATGCGGATGATTTCGGAAGACTCATTGGAGACGATGGTCTGCTCCTTTTTGTCCCACAGCACCGGCACCGTCACCCGGCCCGAATAGGCGGGATCGGCCTTGGCATAGATCTGGTGCAGGAAGTCGAGGCCGTAAAGCGTGTCGCCCGTGGCGCCGTCCTCAGCCACGAACGTCCAGCCGTTGGCGCCCATGAAATGATGCACCACCGACACCGATATGACGCCTTCCAGCTTCTTCAGCGCGCGAAAGATCAACGTCCGGTGGGCCCACGGACAGGCAAGCGAGACATAGAGGTGATAGCGGCCGGGCTCGGCCTTGAAACCGCGCGTCCGGCCTTCAGCCGGCTTGCCGTCAACAGTGATCCAGTCGCGCCATTGCGACTGCGTCCGCACGAAGCTGCCACCATTGTCCGCCGTATCATACCAGCGATCCTGCCATCTTCCTTCAACCAGCAATCCCATGCAAATCTCCTTGCGTCCTGTTGGTTGATGTAGGCACAAGGCTGCCCTGTCGAAGACGTCAGGTGCTGAACAGACCGTCACTTGGCAGAAATGACGGACAAAAACGGCCGATTGCAGCGGCGGGAAATTGATGCTAGCGGACAATCCGCATGTTCGACTTTGCTTTGATCCGGTTTGACCGACGACGAAAGGGCGCCCGCGCTTGATGAAGCGCTGACTGGCGAATGCTGCCGTTTGCAGCAAACCTCTCCTCCTTGTATCGGACCGCAACGACCATGAGCCTTGCCGACGTGAAATACCTGCCGGAAACCCCGGCGCACGACCCCGAGATCGAAGCCATCAACGACGAAGCCTTCGGGCCCGGCCGCTTTGTGCTGGCCGCTTACAAGATCCGTGAAGCCGGAGGGCACGAGCGCTCGCTGTCCTTTGTCGCCGTCGACGGCGACCTTGTCGTCGCCTCGGTGCGCATGACCCGCATCGCCGCCGGCGCCGGCCGCGCATTGATGCTCGGGCCGCTCGCGGTGCGGCCGGCCTTCAAGAATCTCGGCATCGGCCGCCGGCTGGTGGCGATCGCGCTGGAGGCCGCCGCCCGGGCCGGCGCACCTGCCGTAATGCTGGTCGGTGACGAGCCCTATTACGGGCCGCTCGGTTTCAAGCGGATTCCGCGCGGCCAGATTTCGATGCCGCGCCCCGTCGATCTCGACCGGCTGCTGTCGCACGAGATCGCGCCGGGCGCGGTAGCCAGGCTCTTGGGCGAGGTCGGCCACGCCGATCAGGCCAGGGTGGCCGATCCTACCGCGGCGATGGCTTGACCTTTCCCTTCGATCTGGCGCCTGATCCATCCCACTGTTCCCGAGATCAAAGGATGACGCCATGAACCCGAACGGCCAGATCGCGATCGTCACCGGCGGCGGCTCCGGCCTTGGCGAGGCAACGGCGCGCGCGCTGGCGGCCAAGGGCGCCCGCGTCGCCATCTTCGATGTCGGTATCGATCGCGCGGCCAAGGTCGCGGCCGAGATCGGCGGTATAGCCGTCCAGTGCGACGTCAGCAGCGCCGACAGCGGGACCGCTGCCCTCGCCGACGTTACGGCCAAGCTTGGCCAGCCACGGATCCTGGTCAACTGCGCCGGCATCGCCATCGGCGTGAAGACGATCGGCAAGGATGGTCCCCACCCCCTTGATCAGTATCGCAAGGTGATCGAGGTCAATCTGATCGGCACGTTCAACATGATCCGCCTCGTTGCCGAGCGCGCGTCGAAGCTCGAGCCGCTGCAGGGCGGCGAGCGCGGCGTCATCGTCAACACCGCTTCGGTTGCCGCTTATGATGGCCAGATCGGTCAGGCCGCCTATGCGGCTTCCAAGGGCGGCGTCGTCGGCATGACGCTGCCGGTGGCGCGCGATCTTGCCCGTTCCGGCATCCGCGTCTGCACCATCGCACCCGGCATCTTCAAGACGCCTATGATGGCCGGCATGCCGCAGGAAGTTCAGGATTCGCTGGGCGCCGCCGTGCCATTCCCGTCGCGCCTGGGCGAACCATCCGAATATGCCGCTCTCGCCCTGCACATCGTCGAGAACCAGATGCTGAACGGCGAGACCATTCGTCTCGACGGCGCCATTCGCATGGCGCCGAAATAGAAGGTCATGAGCGCCGGCCTGTCCGCTGCCGCTAAAACCGGTCCGCTGGCCGGGCTGAAGGTGATCGAGATGGCCGGGCTCGGCCCGGTGCCGCTGGCCGGCCTGATGCTGTCGGAGATGGGCGCGCAAGTGTTGCGCATCGAACGGGCGGGGACGAGCCAGTTCCTGTCGCTGCCGGATGAGTACAACATCGACCGCCATGGCCGCGCCGTCCTGCGCCTCGACCTGAAACGCCGTGAAGGCACCGATCTGTTGCTGCGCCTTGCCGAAAAGGCGGACATGTTGCTCGAAGGCTTTCGCCCAGGCGTCATGGAGCGGCTCGGCCTCGGCCCGGAAGCGGTGCTGGCGCGCAACCCGGCGCTGATCTACAGCCGTATGACCGGCTTCGGTCAGGACGGCCCGCTCGCCGGCCGCGCCGGCCACGACATCACCTACCTCGCCTATAGCGGCGTGCTGCACGCCATCGGCCATGCCGACGGCCGTCCCGTCCCGCCGCTCAACCTTGTCGCCGACTATGGCGGTGGCGCCATGATGCTGATTGCCGGCGTGCTGGCCGCCCTGTTCCAACGTTCGCGCACGGGCAAGGGTGAAGTCATCGACGCCGCGATGGTCGACGGTGCCTCGATGCTGGCGGTGCCCCTGCACGCCTTGATGGCGGCCGGCTTGTGGAGCGGCAAGCGCGGCGCGAACCTGCTCGATTCCGGCGCCCCGTTCTACGATACCTATGAGACGTCGGACGGACGCCATATCGCCATCGGCTGTCTCGAGCCGCAATTCTTCGCCGAATTCGCCAGGCTGCTGCCGCTCGACGAGCGCTTTGCGTCCGGCCAGTACGACAAGGCCCTGTGGCCGCCGATGCGCGCCGCCATTACCGATCGGATCCGGCAGAAACCACGCGACGACTGGGACCGGCTGTTCGCGCAAACCGATGCCTGCGTTGCACCCGTCCTGTCGCTGCAAGAGGCGAAGCACCACCCGCACAATCGGGCACGCAACGCCTCTGTGACGACAGGTGCATTTGAGCGCCCGGCCCCCGCGCCGCGTTTCTCGAGCTCGCAACCGACATTGGCCACTATGCCAGGCAATGAGGATTTGTCGCCGTCGGCAATGCTGGCGCGTTTCGGCTTTGCGAAAGCCGAGATCGACGACCTTGTCAAATCCGGCTTGCTGACCGATAACTAGAGAAGAAAGATCACCTTACTGTGGTGCTGCCTTGGACGAGCCGAAAAAGGACGTGATCCGCGAGACGGACGCCGAAGCGATCCGGCTGGCGAAGACGCTTCTGCGCAGCGCCCGCTTTGGCGCCCTGGCGGTGATCGAACCGCAAACCGGCTCGCCGCTGGCCAGCAGGGTCGGCGTGGCCACCGACATCGACGGCGCGCCGCTGATCCTGGTTTCGATGCTTTCGGCGCACACCGGCGCGCTGCTTGCCGATCCGCGCTGTTCCCTGTTGCTCGGCGAACCAGGCAAGGGCGACCCGCTGGCGCACCCGCGCCTGACATTGATCTGCCAGGCGGCACGGCTTGAGCGCGGATCAGCCGAACACGCCCGCACCGAGCGCCGTTATCTCAATCACAATCCCAGGGCGAATCTTTACGCCGGTCTCGGCGACTTTTCGATCTTTCGCCTCGATCCGCAACGCGCCAGCCTCAACGGCGGCTTCGGCAAGGCCTATCAGCTCGATCGATCGGATTTGCTCGCCAGCGGACCGGTCGTCGAGGAACTCGCGGCGCGCGAACAATCCGCCATCGACCACATGAACGCCGACCATCTCGACGCAATCGCCGTTTACGCACAGCATTTCGCGAAAGTATCCGGAAACGGCTGGCGTGTTGCCGGATTCGATGCCGATGGCATGGACCTGGTGTCGGGCGACGATGTTTGCCGGGTCTTTTACCCACACCCTTTGGCGGCGGCAGGTGAATTGCGGCACGTTCTGGTCGATATGGCCAAGGCCGGCCGAGCCATGGCCGACGCCGGGACTGAGACTTAATTATGCTGGATCAAAAGCAACACTTGAGATTTAAGTGAAATGCTCTACCTTTTGGTGACGCTGAATCGCCAGCGCCGATCGACAAGTGAATTTATGGAATCAGACGCCATTGCCCCCATGGCGTCGGGATGAACAGGAAGCATGGGGGATCGATGGTCTCGACAAAGCTAATCGTGAACGCCGAATCGGCGGCAGAGTTTCTCATGCTGATGGGCAATGAGAAGCGACTGTTGATCATGAGCTATCTCGCCGAAGGTGAAATGTCGGTTGGAGCCATTGCTGAGAAGGTGATGCTCAGCCAATCCGCCCTGTCCCAGCACCTCGCCAAGTTGCGGGCGCTCGACCTGGTCGAGACCCGCCGCGACCGGCAGATGATCTACTACTCCTGCAAATCCGACGCCGTGCGAGAACTGCTTGTCATGCTGGACGGCATTTTCGGCAGCGGCAAGGATGACCTCTCCCAGATGGCGCACCGTTTGCGCCGTGCTGGAACCTGACCACATAGCGCCGATCTCGCCGGTGATTTCAGAGCGACATGCGCCATCCGGGGCGCACAGAGGTAGCTGATCGTCCCGAATTGTCGCATCGTGCTTTCCAAACAAGATGAGCGCCGGGAAGCGGTCCGGATTTTCGGGCCGATGCGACGGTCGCGAGGAATGCATGGATCCCATTCGCATCGACGACCCGCAAGATCCGCGCGTCGCTGCCTATCTCGACATTCGCGAGCGTGACCTCGCCGGCCGGCAAGGCCGCTTCGTCGCCGAAGGCAAGGTGGTGCTCGACCTGCTGCTCTCGACCGGGCGCTTTGCCGCCGAATCGATCCTGGTCCTGGAAAACCGGCTGGCAGGTCTCGACAACATCCTGAGCAAGGCGCCCGCCGACCTCCCGGTCTATGTCGCCACCAGCGCGGTGATGGACGCTATCGCCGGATTTCATATGCATCGCGGCATCCTGGCCATTGGCCGCAAGGGAGAGCCGCAGCCGGCCGAAGACCTGCTCGATGGCTTGCCGCCTCGGGCGCTCGTCGTAGTGCTCGTCGGCATCGCCAACCATGACAATATGGGCTCGATCTTCCGCAATGCCGCCGCCTTTGGCGCCGACGCGGTTCTGCTGGATGCGACATGCTGCGATCCGCTCTATCGCAAGGCGATCCGCGTTTCGGTCGGCGCCGCCCTCAAGATCCCCTTCGCATCGTTCTCCGACACCGCCCGCTTCACAACGATGCTCGCCCGGCGTGGCTTCGAACAATTCGCGCTGTCGCCCCGCGGGAGGACCGACATCCGCGATGCGCAGCGTAGCGAGCGCCTGGCGCTCTATCTCGGCACCGAGGGCGAAGGCTTGCCGGACAACCTGCTCACAAGCCTGCGCAACGTGCGGATCACCATGGCGGAAGGCTTTGACAGCCTGAATGTCGCCGCGGCTTCAGCCATCGCGCTGCATCATTTTTCGGCTAGAGCAATTCTAGGAAAAGTGTGAAGCGGTTTTCCGTCCAGAATTGCGTCAAAGCAAAGAGTTAGGGCATTTCGCCGTTTCCGTGAAACGGTGAAATACTCTAAAGAAGCCTGATTCAGCTTGTGGCGTCAGCCTTCTGCAGCGCGCGCACGCGGTCGGCAAGACTGCGGTCACCGTTGCCGGAGCGGGCGTCCGACGGTACCGCCAATGCCTTGGCGACCGGCGAACCAGGCCCCTCGAGCTTCGCCGTCAGATGGACGACCTCCGCCGCCAGCGCGTTCATCTGCTCGCGCAAGGCAGAACTGCTGTCCGTGGCCTTGGACGCGGCCAGTGCGGTGAGGTCGGCCTTCAGCCGCTTGTTCTCGCGCGCCAGCGCCGTCAGCCTCGCCTCGAACTGCTCACGGTCACTGTCGAGCTTGGCGATTGCCTTGTCCAAATCATCACTCCTGGCGACATCGCCGCCCTTGCCGACCAGCCGCAAGGCTGGCGCGCTGTCTTCGGATTTCGATCTTTCGCGCATGCGTGCCAGTTCCTTTTCGCGGCGGTCGAGTTTGTCTTCGCGATCGGCAAGTGTGGCCAGCAGCCGCTCGACCTTCTTGTCGAGCTCGGCGGTCCTTTTCTTCTCGGCTTTCAGAGCGTCCCGCGCGGCCTTGCTTTCGGCCGCGATTTCCTGGCCGCGCCTGTCGGCTTCCTTGCGCTGGCCGCGCAGCATCGCAATGTCACTGGCGAGTTTCTGCATTTCGGACTCTCGCGCCACGAGCTCGATCTGCCGGCTGCTCGAGGAAAAACTGGCATCGTCATACATGCGCTCCAGCTTTTCCAGCTCAACTGCGCGCTTTTCCAGCTTGCGCTCGGTTTCCTTCAACCGCTCCGAAAGCTGCTGCAACTCGCCCTCTCGTTGACGCAGCGCTTCGTTCTTCGCGCCCAGCTCGGTCAGCGCCTGGTTCTTGTCCGTCCGCTCGACCGCCAGGCCCTTCATGGCCTCGCGACCGCGATTGATCTCGACGAGTTGTTCGGCCGCCTTCTCTCGCAACGCCTTGACGCTGATTTCCAGGCGGCGCGTCGTCATAGCGTATTCGGCGCGGATGCGATCCTTGTCCGCCTGGATCTCGGTTTGCGTCAGAGGGATCGAGGATTCGACGCGTCTGCGTGTAAGCGCGACCGCACGACGCCATATGGCCGGAGCCACCATGAGCGCCAGAAAGCCAGCGCAGAGAAAGCCGAGGACGAAGAACAGGACCGACTGGACCAAGTGACTACCCGTTGTGGCCGGTAAGCATCAAACAAGATAAACCAAAAGCGCATAGAGCGCTTGACTGTGCCACGTTGACATGGCGGAAATCCAGCGTTGCGGCAAGGGTTTGCCGCAACGCCACGAGTTTAATGCATGTCGACCCAAAAGCGGTCCCGGTTTTGGGCAACGACAGCCAAGGACTTCAGCTTAGAACGGATTCCAGGTGGCGCGCTCGGTAAGCTTCAGATAGCCGAGATTGACGCCAAGCCGGGCACCGACACCGGTGCGGATCGGCACCAAAATCACATTGTTGTTCTTCAGCACGTTGAAGCCGACGCCAGCCACCACATAGGCCGAACCGGCGACGCCGCCATAGCGGTTGTAGAGGCTGCCCACATCGTCGAGATTGTAGACCAGCATCATCACCCGCGACCCCTCGCCGCCGAAATCCCAGCCGAGTGACGGGCCTTGCCAGAACACTTTGTGGTCGCCGGCATTCTTGGTGTAGAGCGTGCCTTCGCCATAGGTCAGGCCACCGATCAGCGCACCCGAGCCTTCTTCGCCCAGCAGATAGCCGTTGGGCAGGCCGTAGGAGGCAAAAATCTTCTCGATCACCGTGGCGAGCCCGCCCGATGTCGCGCCAAAAAATTTGTGACCGGAATCGACAATCTCCTGAGCGGTGTATTCCTGGGCCCGCAGGGCTGAAGTCGAGAAGACGAGAACGCCCAGGAGCGTGACCGCCATTGAGAAGACACGGAGAAAGCTCCGGTCGTAGTATCGGGAAAACATGCTTCCAATCTCCGTCAGGGAGCACCTTCGCCGACGCCTCGCACCCCGTACGGCTCTTTTAGCCGGCCGTTAAGGGTAACTGTTAGGGGCAAACTATGCCGTAATCCTTTTTCAACCATTAAGCTCACACATGAACATGGCGGTTCGAAGGCTGTTTGGGGTCGCTCAAGTGGGGCCGGCAGCCTGCGTGAACACGCCATTTGCCACAACCACAATTTGGATTTGTTGCTGCACGCACGGGCGCTGTGTATTCAGAAAGCCCGAGGAGAGAGTGCGTGATTCGTGTGGCAGGCGACGATCGATCGCCCGGCCATGAGTTGTGAGATTTTGCAGGGATTTTTCGCCGATGGCCGATCTGTTCACCCTTTCCGCACCCGATCTGGCAGCGCTTTTGTGCAGTCGGGTCTGCCACGACATCATCTCGCCGGTCGGCGCGATCAACAACGGGCTCGAATTGCTTGATGAAGGCGGCGCCGACGAGGACGCGATGAAGCTGATCCGCCAGAGCGCCCGCAACGCTTCGGCCCGCCTGCAGTTCGCCCGCATCGCCTTCGGTGCCGCCGGCTCGGCCGGCATGTTGATCGATACCGGCGATGCCGAAGCGGTCGCCATCGCCTTCCTCAAGAACGAAAAGCCGGAACTGACCTGGAACGGGCCCCGCGCGTTGCTGCCCAAGAACAAGGTCAAGCTGCTGCTCAACCTGATCCTCGTCGCCAATGCCGCCATTCCGCGCGGCGGCAAGCTTTCCGTGACGCTGGAAAATCTTGAGACCGAACCGCGTTTCGCGCTTGCGTCGGCCGGCCCGATGCTGCGTGTGCCGCCGAAGTTCCTCGAACTGCATTCCGGCCACAAGCCGGAGGAACCGATCGACGCGCATTCCGTGCAGCCCTACTACACGCTGCTTCTGGCGCGCGAAGCCGGCATGACGATATCGATCCACGCGACGCCGGAAGAAATCGTCCTTTCTGCGGCCTGATTGCGCAGCCGATAAAGCGAAGTATTTCTACATTGAAATCTGTAATTCCAGCTCATCGACTTGAGATGCATCTGGTCGTCCAGGCAGTGCCAAAGCATTCGCGAATAAAAGCAGGCACCTGCCTATCTTTGTAAAAATTTTACCTAACGCCTTTTCGGCTTCTTTACCAGATTGGCCTATGGTCCGCCCTGGATGCCCCCGACGCTACCGGACTGCCAGAAGGCAAAGAGGACCCGGAAATGAAACGCTGCATGTTCGTCGACGATTCAAGCGTCATCAGGAAGGTTGCAAAACGCATCCTGGGCGGCTCCGAAATGATTGTCATCGAGGCCGCCAGCGGACTTGACGCGCTGGAGATGTGCGCCGCCGACATGCCCGACATCATCGTCGTCGATGGCGCCTTGCCCGACGTACCGGCGGTCGATCTCATCCGTCGCGTCCGCGCCATGGAGAGCCCGATAAGGCCGCAGATCCTGATTTCCCTGGTCGAGCTCGATATTGCTTCGATCATGCGGGCCAAGCGCGCCGGCGCCCAGGGCTATCTCTTGAAGCCGTTCAACCGCCCGCAACTGCTCGAGCGCTTTCGCACCTTGAAGAGCGCACCTGATTCGCCACCCTTGAGCAATTCCAGAAAAAGTGCGTGACGGTTTTCTGCTCGGAAGCCCAAAAACAGACCGTTACCAGCCCGTCATGCAAAAACCCGGCCGAAGCCGGGTTTTTTATTGAAAAGATTTGAACGATTCGTCGCTCAGGCGCTGACGCGAATGTCTTCCGGTTCGCGCAGCACATAGCCGCGCCCCCAGACCGTTTCAATGTAGTTCTGACCGCCCGATGCCGCATCGAGCTTTTTGCGCAGCTTGCAGATGAAGACGTCGATGATCTTCAACTCAGGCTCGTCCATGCCGCCATAGAGGTGGTTGAGGAACATTTCCTTGGTCAGCGTGGTGCCTTTGCGCAGCGAAAGCAACTCCAGCATCTGGTATTCCTTGCCGGTCAGGTGCACGCGCTGGCCGCCGACTTCGACGGTCTTGGCATCGAGGTTGACCACGAGGTCGCCGGTGGTGATGACCGACTGGGCGTGGCCCTTGGAGCGCCGCACGATGGCATGAATGCGGGCAACCAGCTCATCCTTGTGGAACGGCTTGGTCATGTAGTCGTCCGCGCCGAAGCCGAGGCCGCGCACCTTGTCCTCGATGCCGGCCATGCCGGAGAGGATGAGAATAGGTGTCTTGACCTTGGAAAGGCGAAGCGTTCTCAAGACCTCGTAGCCCGACATGTCAGGCAGGTTGAGATCGAGAAGAATGATATCGTAGTCGTAGAGCTTGCCTAGATCGACGCCCTCTTCACCGAGATCGGTCGTGTAGACGTTGAAACTTTCCGATTTCAGCATCAGTTCGATGCTTTGTGCGGTTGCACTGTCATCTTCTATCAGCAGAACACGCATTTCATTCCCCTTTTCTGCTGCCGGACCATTTCACGACCCGTCCGGACCCGGAGCAGTGGTTGCCTTGTGCAGAGGCTGCCATTGAATGGTTAACAAATCCTAATTTCCCGTCGATGACGGTACCAGATTTTTTAACCTCTTTCTACACCCTCTTGAATCTAATAACGAATCTCAGAACCAAATTCCTAATGCAACACATTAACAACCTGGACTAAGCGACTCCAGGGACTCATCGACGTCGCTTCCGCATCGGTGGCCGGAATTTTTACCCGGCCTTAAGTCCTGACCCGTATGATTAACAATGCCCGTAAACGAATGGTTACCGTCGGCAAAAAACTTTAGGGTTTTGTTTCCCATAGTTCGGGGAAAGGCGGTGGACACGGGTGCGGCCTGGGCGTTTCCAGGTGGTTTGGACGATAGATGCGGGTGTGCGTTTCCGGGAGTACCGAATCATGAAGTCACGTGAAAACCTCGTTCGGCTGAAACAGTTTCAGGTGAATGAGAAGCGGCGGCAGCTGCTGCAGCTCGACATGATGATCGCCGAGTTCGAACGCATGGCCGTCGAACTGGAGCTTCAGATCACCGCCGAGGAAAAGAAGGCCGGCATCACCGACATCAACCATTTCGCCTATCCAACCTTCGCCAAGGCGGCTCGCCTGCGCCGCGACAACCTCAGGAATTCCCAAAGCGACCTCGCGCAGCAGCGAAGCGCCGCCGAATCATTACTCGGCGAAGCTGAAGCGGAGCTTTCCAAGGCGGAAATGCTGGAATCGCGCGACACGAAGATCCGCGAAGCGGAAGTCGGTGGCCGCAGCGCCATGATCGGCTAAGACCTGGCGGTTTGCCGCGCCAACGCCCGCCATCAGGCTGGCGCATTGTCGCGGCTTGCGGCTCCGGCGGGAAAAATGAATCCGCCCTACGCGGCCCAATCCCCTTCACTCTCGGCAATTGCCCTTGCACGGGCATCCTTGATATCCGGCGCATGCTGCTCCGCCCATGACCTGATCTGGGTAAGCAGTCCCGCCAGGTTCTGGCCGAGCTCGGTCAATTCATATTCGACGCGCGGCGGAATGACCGGGAATATCTCGCGCCGCACCAGGCCGTCGCGCTCGAGCACCCGCAGCGTCTGCGTCAGCATCTTCGGCGTGATGCCTTCGAGCTTGCGGGCGAGCTCGCCATTGCGCAGCCGGCCTTTGCGCAGCGCGCAAACCACCAGATAGACCCATTTGCTGGCCAGCATCTCCAGCACGGTGTGCGAAGGACACGTCCGCCGGAACGCATCATAGCCGAAACCGCAATCATCTTCACTATCCATAGGGTGCGTATATATCAGGAAGGTACATACTGGACAAGAGACTATTACTATCCAAATGATAGTGGCATCAACCGAGCAGGAGACATCTCAATGCGTGCCGTTATCCAGAATTCCGTCGGCGGACCCGACGTCCTTGTCATCGCCGATCAGCCGGATCCCACGCCAGAGGCCGGCGAAGTGCTGGTCCGTATCAAGGCCGCAGGCATCAATCCGGTCGACGGCGCCGTCCGTGCCGGCTACTACCCCTTGCTCGGCGAGCCGCCCTTCATCCTGGGTTGGGACATCTCGGGAACTGTCGAAGCACTCGGCCCCGGCGTCATCGGCTTCAAGATCGGCGACGAGGTGTTCGGCATGCCGCGCTTCCCCAAGCAGGCGGCGGCCTATGCCGAACTGGCTGCCGTGCCTGCCGATCAAATCGCACTGAAGCCGAAGGGCGCGGACCACCTCGAGGCAGGCGCCTTGCCGCTGGCTGGCCTCACTGCCTGGCAAGGTCTCGTCCGTCATGGCAGGCTGGAATCGAGCCAGCGCGTGCTGGTTCACGCCGCAGCCGGCGGCGTCGGTCATCTCGCGGTGCAGATCGCCAAGGCGCGCGGCGCTCACGTCATCGCCACCGCCAGCCCGCAAAAACTCGATTTCGTCCGCAAACTCGGCGCCGACGAAGTCATCGACTACACCAAGGGCGATTTCACCGATCAGGTCCGCGACATCGATCTGGTGCTGGATCCAATGGGCGGCGACCACGCCCAACGCTCGCTGAAGGTGCTCAAGCGTGGCGGCGTGCTGGTGTCATTGCTCGATGTCAGCGACAACACAAGGGCCCAGGCCGGCGCGCGAGACATTCGGGTCGAGCGTCTGTCCGTCGTGCCCGACAGTGAGGGCCTGCTGGAACTGGCTCGGTTGATCGATGCCAACAAGCTTGCCGTCCATGTGGCGAAGAGCTTCCCGCTGGACCAGGCGGGGGCCGCTCACGCCTTCCTCGCCACCAAGCCGATCGGCAAGGTTGTGCTATCGCTCTGAGCGGGAGCGGTGAAAAACAGAAGGGCGCGGGGTTAGCCGCGCCCTTCGTCTAATTCGCGATGGTCAGTGCCGGTATTGCTGGATGCGTGTCGTGCGCAGCCCGGCAAGGCCATATTCGTCGATCGACGCCTGCCAGGACAGGAATTCCTCGGTGGTGAGCTTGTAGCGTTGGCATGCCTCGTCCAGGCTCAAAAGCCCGCCGCGCACGGCCGCAACCACTTCCGCCTTACGCCGGATAACCCAGCGACGTGTATTGGTCGGCGGCAGATCGGCAATCGTAAGAGGGCTGCCGTCAGGCCCGATAACATATTTGACTCTCGGTCTAACCAGATCGGTCATCGTACTCTCTACAAAAAACTCAAAGACCCAATCCCCGCCACGTTACCGCCACAGCTTTAAAAATTGCCTAAGCAGACCCTAATGACTAGGTAAGGATCATGAACGCCGCGTTAGTCTTTTCGCCGGCATTTGAAACATCTGCCCGCAAACCCTGATTTGCCGGGGAAAATGCATCCCCTGGCGGAGATCGGACGCAACCGGTGAATCGCCCTGCACGCTGGCGCGCCGGTAAAGCTTGACCTATATTCTCGACATTGGCATTGAGGCGCCGTGCAGAACGAAAGCATCATGAACAGTCTCGATCTTCCCGGACGTCCCGAAAACACCCGCATCGTCGTCGCCATGTCGGGCGGTGTCGATTCCTCTGTCGTCGCCGGCCTGCTGAAACGTGAGGGCTACGACGTCGTCGGCGTCACCTTGCAGCTCTACGACCACGGCGCGGCGACGCACCGCGCCGGCTCATGCTGCGCCGGGCAGGACATCGACGATGCCCGCCGTGTCTCCGAGACGCTCGGCATCCCCCATTATGTGCTCGACTACGAGGAACGCTTCCGCAAGGCGGTCATCGATCCCTTCGCCGAGAGCTACGTCGCCGGCGAGACGCCGATCCCGTGCGTTTCCTGCAATCAGACGGTGAAGTTCGCCGACCTCCTGGCCACCGCCAAGGAGCTCGGCGCCGACGCGCTGGCCACCGGCCACTACATCCGTTCCGGCGCCAACGGCGCCCACCGCGCGCTCTACAGGCCGGTCGACGCCGACCGTGACCAGAGTTATTTCCTGTTCGCCACCACGCAGGCACAGATCGATTATCTGCGCTTTCCCCTTGGCGGCCTGCCGAAGCCTCAGGTTCGCGCCATTGCCGAGGAGATGGGGCTGGCGGTTGCCGCCAAGCAGGACAGTCAGGACATCTGCTTCGTGCCGCAGGGCAAGTATTCCGACATCATCGCCAAGCTGAAGCCAACCGCCGCCAATCCGGGCGACATCGTCCACATCGACGGCCGCGTGCTCGGCCGCCATGAGGGCATCCTGCGCTACACGATCGGCCAGCGCCGTGGCATCGGCATCGCTTCCGGCGAGCCGCTTTACGTCGTCCACCTCGATGCCGACCGCGCTCGCGTCGTGGTTGGCCCGCGCGAGGCGCTGGAGACGCACAAGATCTATCTGCGCAATATGAACTGGCTGGGCGACGGACCGCTCACAGACGTCCCTGCTGGCGGCCTGGAGCTGTTCGCCAAGGTCCGCTCGACGCGGCCGCCGCGCCCGGCCGTGCTGCATCATCGTGCCGGTGCCACATGGGTGGAACTGATCGACGGCGAGTCCGGCATCGCGCCGGGCCAGGCCTGCGTGCTCTACTCCGATGACGGCAACGAAGCTCGCGTGTTCGGCGGCGGCTTCATCGAGCGTTCGGAGCGTGGCGCCGAGGCCGAGGCGATGCTGACCCGGCTTGCCGCCAGGCCGGCCCAAATTCCTGCCGAATAAGATTCCCGCCGAATAATCCGCGCTTCAGGAATTCGACTTGGTGTGGGTGACCGTGCCGGCGGTCAGGATGCGCAGCACCCTGATCGCTTCCTCGCCGCTGGTGCGCGGCTCGGCACGCGTCTCGATGCACTGGATGAAATGCTCCAACTCGCGTGTCAGCGGCATGCCCTGGGCAACCGCGACATAGGACGGCTCATTGGTGGTGAAGGCCCATTGGCCGCTGTCCTGCCACACCGCGTGACGGTAGACGGCAAGCTTGCGTTCCCATGGCTCGACATCGTCGAACACCGCCATCGCCTTGGTGCCGACCACGGTCAGCCGCCGCTCGCGATAGGGGTTGAGCCGCGAGGTGAAGAGATGGCTGCGCAGGCCGTTGGGAAAGCGCATGTGCAGATGGGCGAAATCGCTGAGACTGTCGAGCAGAGCGGCGCCCTCGCCGCGCACCTCGATCGGCTCGGTGCCGGTGATCGCCAGGATCATCGACAGATCGTGCGGCGCCAGGTCCCACAGCGCGTCGTTCTCTGTGTGGAACTTGCCGAGGCCGAGCCGGTGCGAGTGGATGTAGCGGACTTCGCCGAGTTCGCCCTTGTCGATGAGCCCTTTCAGCGTCTCGAAAGCGGGGTGGAACCGCAGGACATGGCCGACCATGAAGACGCGGCCATTGTCCTTGGCCGCCCGCACCGCACGCTCGGCATCGGCAACCGTCAGCGCGATCGGCTTTTCCACCAGCACGTCCTTGCCGGCCTCGACGGCACGCACGGCAAGGTCGGCATGGAATTGCGGCGGCAGTGCCATGACGATGGCGTCGATATCGTCACGGACGAACAACTGGTCCGGCTCGATCGCCAGGCAGTCCTGCTCACTGGCGAAGCCTTCTGCGCGGGCCCGGTTGGTGTCGGAGACCGCGTACAGCGCGCCGAGCGCCTTGAGAGTGCGGATGTGGTTGCTGCCCCAGTATCCGCAACCGAGGACTGCTATGCGCGGCTTCATCTGTTTCAAACTCTAAAAACTCTTGGCCGAGACATAGCGACGTGCCCCTTCGAACTCAACCCCGGCGGCGGCAACCAAATGTCCGCACGGCAAAGCTTTTCGATAATGACGATAAGCCGGCAAGCCGGTTGCTTCGAAGCTTGACAGGCTCACCCTCCCAACCTTATATCCGCGCGACCTTGGCGAACGCCTCCGACATGCCTTTCGATTTGAGGCGGATTTCGGGCCTTTCGCCGCCCTGGCGGGGTAGCTCAGTTGGTTAGAGCACGGGAATCATAATCCTGGGGTCGGGGGTTCAAGTCCCTCTCCCGCTACCACTTCAAACCCCACTATCGTACGCAATGGCCGATTGTGGCGGGCTGCCCAATGCGGTGTCCTGTGCGATAGCGGCTATATCTGACCTTCCTAGTAGAAGCCTTCAGCGACCTACAGCATCTCGCTCAGTGACGCCAATGCGGCTAACGATGCCGTCACCAGACATTCTCGCCGTCACCCACGCGTATCGGCTTCACCCCTCGGGAGTTTCGCGCTCGCCTGCCGGGCTTCGCCTTCGATCTCGATCTTGCTCCGCGCTTGAAGATCGAAGCGCACGGTTACAGTGCGCATGCGCGCATGCAGGACTTTGTCCAGCGTACCGCGCATTTCATGCAGATAAGTCAGCGACGATTTCCCAAGCTTTTCTATAACGCTGCGAACGGTGACCAGAGTTCCCACCGCGGTTTCATGCACGTAGTCGATCTCCATCCTCACATCCGCCCAGCCGAGGGTCGGCGTCAAACGAGGATCGGCAATCCTGCCCAGCAACTGGAAACTGGCGTCATCAAACATGGCCACATAATGACGAACGTTGAGATGGCCCATCGCGTCGCACATCCAAGGATGCACGACGCCGACATAGGTTTCGATGCCGGGCGTCAAAACCCGACCTCGTTTGCGCCCTTGAGATCCAGCAGTTGACGGGCTTCGTCGGGCGTCGCGATTTCGAGCGATAACTCGTTGAGAATGCGCTTTATCTTGGCAACCTGTTCGGCATTGCTCTTAGCGAGCGTGCCCTTGGCGACATAGAGGCTGTCTTCCAAACCGACCCGTACATTGCCGCCCATGATCGCGCCCATCGTGCAGAGATTTATCTGGTGCTTGCCCGCGGCAAGGATCGACCAGAGATAGTCGTCTCCGAACAGCCGATCAGCCGTCCTGCGCATGTGCATCATGTCTTCTGGGTCGGCGCCGATTCCGCCCAGCAGCCCGAAGATCGTCTGGACGAAAAGCGGCGGCTTCAGCAGCTTGCGGTCTAGAAAGTGCGCAAGCGTGTAGAGGTGACTGACATCGTAGCACTCGAACTCGAACTTCGTGCCGTAGGCCTGGCCGACTTCGACGATGATACGCTCGATCTGCTCGAACGTGTTGGAGACGATGCCCTTCTTTGTGTCTTCCAGGTAGCCCTTCTCCCAGTCGTACTTCCAGTCGGTGTATTTCGGCGCGATGTGGTGCAGGGCGAAATTCATAGATCCCATATTGAGCGAGCAGAGTTCCGGCTTCGAAGCGTGCGCGGCTTCAAGGCGCTCTTCGAGGGTCATCTTCAGCCCGCCGCCGGTGGAAATGTTCATCACGGCGTCGGTCTGCTGCTTGATGCGCGGCAGGAAATCCATAAACAGCTTTGGATCAGGGGTAGGCTTGCCGGTCTCCGGATCGCGGGCATGCAGATGGATCACCGACGCTCCGGCTTCGGCTGCTCCGACGGCGGCGTCGACGATCTCGGACGGCGTTATCGGCAGATACGGGCTCATCGTCGGCGTGTGGATCGAGCCGGTGACCGCACAGGTGATGACGACTTTCGGCGATTTCTTCATGGTTGAACTCTCCCTTGTCTGCCTTTTGTTGTTATCTATCGAGCGCGAGGCAATCCTCACGACCACAGCCCAATCGAACCGCCTCGCCCGCATTGAGTTCGGACCGAGACGACGATGCCGCAAGCTTGACAATGAATTTCAGGCCGCCCGCCGTCACAGCGACGAGCCGGATGTGATCCCCGACATAAACGGACTGAACGACGGTTGCCGCAATCACGTTGAGGGCGGTGGAGCCATCGTGCAATAAGGACATGCGCTCGGGCCTGATCGACAGCGTCACCTTGGCGCCCGCAGGGGGCGTCGCGCCAGGGGAAATGGCGTTCAACACCAGATCGCCATCGTCGAGACGGACGGCCACGCCACCGTTTTCACCCCCGGCAAGCACGGTGCCGGACATGCGGTTGTTCTCGCCGATGAAGCTCGCCACAAAGCTGCCCGTCGGACGCTCATACAGTTCGCGTGGTGTCGAAAGCTGCTCGATGCGGCCGGCGCTGAACACCGCGATCCGGTCCGACATGGTCAGCGCCTCGGTCTGGTCGTGTGTCACATAAACGAACGTGACGCCAAGCCGGGCATGGATATCCTTGATTTCGAACTGCATCTGCTCGCGCAATTGCTTGTCGAGGGCGCCGAGCGGTTCGTCCATCAGGACAAGATTTGGTTCGAAGATCAGGGCGCGGGCAACCGCGACGCGTTGTTGCTGCCCACCCGAAAGCTGCGCCGGACGCCGGTTGCCGAATTCGGGCAACTGGACCATGTCGAGAACGTTCCTGACACGTCGCGTCACCTCGTCGCGGCCAAGTTTGCGGACCTCGAGCGGGAAAGCCAGGTTTTCGGCGACCGTCATGTGCGGGAAAAGCGCGTAGTTCTGGAACACCATGCCGATGCCGCGACGATTGGCGGGAACGTTGTCGATGCGCTGACCGTCAATGAGGATTTCGCCCTCGGTAGTATCTTCGAACCCCGCAAGCATCATCAACGCCGTCGTCTTGCCAGACCCGGAAGGCCCCAGCAGCGTCAGGAATTCGCCGCGCATGATTTCCAGGTCGAGCTGACGCACCGCCTGGACCGTCTGCCCGTAGCGCTTGCCGACGCCACGAAACTCGACATGAACCGGGCCACGCGGGGATCCGCCCATCACCGCGCCTGCGCCTTGGGATCACGGCGTGCCGAAGCCGGGCGTTTGCGCGCAGGCTGAGCCTCAGCCGCCGCGGCGGCGCGAAGAATGATGTCGGCGGCCTCGCGCAGGTCGGCCACCAGCGCCTTGCGCGCAGCCGCGCCATCGGCGCGACGCAGCGCCGCGAGCATTTCGTCATGATGGTCCAGGCCCAGGCCGTAGGTCACGTCCGAGCGGACGATGTTCAAGAACGGTCCTGCTTGCAGCCACAATTTCTCGATGATTTGCTGGATGAGAGGTGACCGCGCGGCATGGTACATCGTGAAATGGAAGCGCCTGTTCAAGCCGAGATAGCTAGCCATGACATTGCTCTCGACGCATTCGCGCATCAGCCCGTTCAGCTTCGCCAATTCATCGAGTTCTTCGGGCGTGATGGTCGTCGCGGCCCACTCGGCCGCCGTTCCTTCGACGCTGCAGCGCACACGCACCAGATCCGAAATACGCGCCACCGTGGCCTCGGGGACGATGACGCCCCGATTTGGGTGGTCGAACATCGCCTCGTCGCTGACGAGTTGCCGCAAGGCCTCGCGCACCGGCATGGCGCTGGTCCGGTACTGTTCGGCAAGCTGTCGCACGACCAGTCTTTGGCCGGGCAGGAAGTCACCGTTCATCAGTGCTTCCTTCAAGCCCGTATGTACACGAACATGAGCTGTCTTTTGCGCGGCCGAGCCGGCACTGGCATCCTTGCGATCAAGCATCAGTTTGTCCGGCGCGGCAGTATTTTGAGGTTGCTCGACAGGAAATCGTCGAATGCGCCGGCGAAGCCGTCGAGTTCGGCGTCGCCAGATGGCAGTGACAACGCCAGCATGCCGCGCGGCGTCACGTAGTACCCTCGCAACAGCATCTCGATATGCCAAAGCGCAATCACCGAAGGATCGGCATCGTCGAGCCGCGCCGGTGTATCCACCGGCCCCCTGACGAAATGCAGGTTCATCAACGACCCTCGCCCGATGACGATGCCCTCGACGCCACGCCTTTCAAGGGAAACGTTCATCGCTTCACGCAGGCGGTCGCCGCGCGCATTGATCGCGCGGCTCGCCTCTTGCGTCAGCACCTGGGTCAGACCGGTGAAGCCAGCAGCCATGCTGAGAATATTGTTGTTGAACGTCCCGCCATGCGAGAACGAACCGGGCAAAGCCGGATCGAAGCGATCGACGAGGTCGGCGCGTCCACCGAATGCGCCAAAACTGGCGCCGCCGCCGATATACTTGCCGAGCGTCACGAAATCGGGAAAAATCCCATGCGCCCCGTGGAGCGCGCGGTAGTCGAGGCGCGAAGTCATGACCTCGTCGAAAATCAGCAGCGCCCCGGTCTCCTTCGTCGCCGCGCGCAGCGCTTCCAGGAACTCACGCGTCGCCGGGATGCAGCCGCCGCCGCCCATCATCGGCTCGACGATCACCGCGGCAAGCTCGTCGCCCTGTTCCTTTATGAGCGCCACGGCGCCTGCACTATCGTTGTAGTCGGCGAAGACAAAGGGGAACGGTAGATTGAGTGGCGAGCCGCCATGCGCAAAGGTGAGTACACCACCGTGGTAGCCCTCGCGGAATGCGAGTATCTTCGAGCGCTGCGTGATGGCGCGAGCCGCCGAAATAGCCATGATGTTGGCTTCAGTGCCGGAATTGCAAAAGCGAACGCGCTCGATGGCCGGAAAGCGGTCAACCACCGCGGCAGCCAGGCGCGCTTCGTAGCGGTTGGGCGCACCCAGCATGATGCCGCCCTCTATGACGTTCACCAGGGCCGCCGAAATCGCCTTGTCGGAATGACCGTAAAAACCGGCACTGTATTCCGAGACCAGGTCGACATAGATGTGCCCGTCCAGATCGGTCACCCTGCAGCCTTCGCCGGAAACAAACGATACGGGGAATGGCGGATACCATAGAACAGCCCTCGTATTGCCGCCCGGCAACGATGCCGCGGCCTCGTTCTGCCGCGCCAGGCTGTTCGGGTTGGCGTCAGCGAAACGCTGTCGGGCCTCGTCCAGAACAGCAGCGAGACTGACATTGGCGCGTACGTCTCTGGTGCCTTGCAGCATTCGATCAAATCCCTTTGGCTTTTTCACTTTTTTGCACCGTATCGCAAATTCCTGTTGCTAATCAATCAATTTTGCGCTTGAAATTTGATCAAATATACAACGAAAAAGAAAGGGGAACTGCAATGAGGACTTATCTGCAAACCGTATCTGCCGCCGCGATCTGCCTCGCGACCTCGACTTTTGCCGTGTCCGCGGCCGAACCCGTCACAGTGGTCGGCTGGGGTGGTACATGGGATAAGGCCTACAAGGATGGGGTCTGGGACAAGTACACCGAAAAGACGGGCGTTCCGATCGTCATGGAAGAATGGGGCGGCGAGGTCGCCAAGGTGCGTGCCCAGGTGCAGGCGGGCAACATCACTTATGACGTCGTCTCGGTCGAAGCGCCCGCCATGGAAGTCGGCTGCGCCGAAGGCCTGTTCGTTCCGCTGACGCCAGAAATCACAGGCGACGCGGCCAATTATTTGCCGGGCACCCTGCACGAATGCGGCGTCGCGTCTGATACCTGGGCCACGGTCCTTGCCTATAACACAGATGTCTACAAGGGCGACGCCGCGCCGAAGAGCTGGGCGGATTTTTGGAACGTCGAGAAATTTCCGGGAAAGCGCGGCCTCTACCAGCAGGCGCAGTTCACGCTGGAAAACGCGCTGATGGCCGACGGCGTTAAGCGCGAGGACATGTACAAGGTGCTGGGCACGCCGGAAGGCGTCGACCGGGCTTTCGCCATGCTCGACAAGATCAAGGCGCACGTCGTCTGGTGGTCCACAACGACGCAGGGCATCCAGAACCTCGACAGTGGTGAAGTGGCTCTCAGCGACGGGTTCAATGCGCGCATCACCAACGAAGCCATCAACGAGAAGAAACCCTATACGATCGCATGGGACGCTGGCTTCTTCTATGGCACCGACTACTGGGCGGTGGTGAAGGGCGCGCCGCACCAGCAGGCCGGGCTGGATCTCCTCAAGTGGTTCTCCATCCCTGAAAACCAGGCCGGCTTCTCGAAACTCTATGCCTATGGCACCGGCCGCAAGGAAGCCGCCGACCTCATTCCCGCGAATTGGAAGGCCAACCTGCCGACGTCGCCGGAGCACCTTCAGTACGGCGCCTCCTATGACAACGACTTCTGGACCGAGCACAAGGAAGCACTGGAAGAACGCTTCAAGGCCTGGCTCGCGAAGTAACCTAGGCATGTTGGTCGGGGCAAAGCCGGCTATGAAGCGGCGTCAACGGGGCGGCATGCTCGCCCTGTTGACGGCCCCGCTTATCCTGTTCGTCGTCATTCTGTTTCTGTGGCCGGTGGCGCGCTTCCTCGCTCTGGCCGTCGACAACTCGGATTTCTCGAACAACCTGCCGCGTACAATTGCCGCTCTGGCGGGCTGGAAAGCAGATAGCGGCCTGCCTGGCGAACCCGTCTTTGCAGCACTCGTCGAGGACCTGGCCGACGCGCGGCGCGCCGGGAAGGAAGGCGTCCTGGCGCAACTCGTGAACCAGCGCGTCGTCGGCAGCCGTTTCCTCGTCATCAAGACGGCAAAGGATGCGGCCGACGGCAAGCTGACTATGCGTCCCGTGCGCGGCGAGGTGCTCTCCAAACAGGCCGGCTGGAAAGACATCGATCTCTGGCAGGTCATCGCGCGTCAACAAAGCGCGCGAACGGACTATTATCTGCTTGCGAGCCTGGACCTGAAGCGAGGCGCGGACAATTCAATCGAAGCCGTTTCCGCCGACCGCGCCATCTTCGTCGACGCGCTGCTACGCACGATCTGGATCAGCATCGTGGTGACCGTCATCTGCGCGGTGCTCGCCGTGCCGCTGGCGCAGGCAATTGTCAGCGCGCCGCCGGCCTGGTCGAAGCTCATGTTCGCGCTGATCCTGTTTCCGCTCTGGACATCGCTGCTGGTGCGCACCGTCATCTGGATTATCGTGCTGCAGAAGAACGGACCCGTGAATTCCACGCTGCTTGGCCTCGGCATCGTCAGCGAGCCGCTCAATCTCATTTACACACGCTTTTCGCTCTATTTGGCGATGGTTCAGGTTCTGCTGCCCATGATGGTGCTCTCCGTCGTCGCTGTCATGCGGCGGGTTCCGACCACCTACATGCGCGCGGCACTTTCGCTGGGTGCGCCGTGGCTCACGGCATGGCGCCGCGTGCAGTTGCCGTTGATCCTGCCAGGAATCCTGTCTGGCGGGGCGATCGTTTTTGTCTTCGCTCTCGGCTATTACATCACCCCGACGCTTGTCGGCGGGCCGACCGACCAGATGATCTCCAGCTACATAGCTTTCTACACGAACAGCACACTGAACTGGGGCATGGGTGCAGCGCTTTCGCTGCAACTGCTGATGATCCTCGTCCTGTTTGCGTTGCTGTTCTGGACGGCGTCCGTCCTCTTCCGCCGCAAGGCGCATGTCGCATGAGCGCCGACCGCTTCCGGAAGTGGCTGATGTATGCCTATGCGGCGACGTTGCTGGCGTTCATCATCCTACCCCTGCTGATCGTGATCCCTATGTCGCTGACCTCGAGCAATTCGCTGGCATTTCCGACGCCGGGCTGGTCGCTGCGCTGGTATGCCGAACTGTGGGTCGACCAGCGTTGGCCGAACGCGCTGTGGAACTCGATCGTCATCGGGATATCCACCACGGTTCTGGCGTTGCTGCTCGGCATACCTGCGGCGATCGGACTCGCCTGGGGCAATTTTGCCGGCAAACGGATCCTCTACGCGGTCATCGCCGCGCCCTTGGTGACGCCGGTTGTCATCGTCGGCGTCGCGGCCTTTTCATTCTTCGCCACACTGGGACTCGTCGGCAACAAGCTATCGATCATTCTGGTGCATACGGCGATGGCCGTGCCTGTGATGCTGACGACTGTCGTCGCCAGCCTTTCGACCTTCGACCGGACATTGGTTCGCGCGGCGGCATCGCTCGGCGCCGGCACCATGCGCACATTCTTCAAGGTAGTGCTGCCGCTGATAGCGCCGGGCGTCATTACAGGGGCCATCATCGCCTTCATCATCTCTTTCGACGAAGTCGTCGTCGCAAGTTTCCTCTCGACAGGCGCGGAGCGAACCTTGCCTCGCATGATATTCTCCGGGGTTCGCGAGTCCATCAGCCCTGCTATCGCGGCCGTCGCTGTGCTGCTGATCGCCTTCTCGGCGACCCTGCTTGGTGTCATCGCCATCCTTCAGAGCCGCTCGCAAACTCTCCGCGCAAGGGCATCGGCATGAGACTGGTTCCATCGGTGCAGCAGTTGGAGACAGAGATGACGGCCTGGCGGCGGCATCTGCATGCCAATCCAGAACTCGGCTTCGAAGAGTTCGAGACGGCGCGTTTCGTGGCGGACAAACTGCGCTCGTGGGGCATCGAGACGATCGAAGGCGTCGGTCGGACAGGCGTCGTGGGTACGCTCAGGGGCAGGCTCGGCGCTGGTCGCGGGCTTGGCATCCGAGCCGACATGGACGCCCTGCCGATGACCGAGGCGCGGCCGCTGCCGCATGCGTCCCGCATTCCCGGGAGGATGCATGGCTGCGGCCATGACGGTCACACGACGATGCTGCTCGGCGCAGCCTCGGCGCTTGCCCGCTCGCCCGACTTCGCCGGCACCGTGCATTTCATTTTCCAGCCGGCCGAGGAGGGCCGAGGTGGGGCACTCGCCATGCTGAATGAGGGCCTTTTCGAGCGTTTCCCCTGCGATGAAGTCTACGCGCTGCACAATTGCGAACGGCCGCTGGGCGAGATCGCCGTCCACCATGAGACGGTGGCAGCGGCGGCCGATCGCTTCGAGATCGTCGTGCATGGAAGGGGCGGCCATGCGGCGATGCCGCATCTTGCGATCAATCCACTTCCCAGCGCCGCGCGCATCCTGCTGGCGATAGAAGCCCTGCCCGGACGCCTGACCGATGTGCACTCTCCGGCAATCGTCACCGTTGGCAGCCTGCGCGCCGGCGAAGCCTTCAACACCATCCCCGATGCGGCGTTTCTGACCGGCACCGTGCGCACCTTCGACCATCAGGTTCAAAAGACGCTGGAGACGGCAATCCGCCGCATCGCGAAAAACGAGGCTGAAGCTTTTGGCGCCAGCGTCGATATTCGCTACGAAACGCCCTTCGCGCCGACGATCAACACTCCGGCGCAAGCCGACGCGATGATCGCGATTGCGAACGAGGTGATGGGCTCGGAACGTCTCGTCGTCGATCCGCCTCCCGAGATGGGTTCTGAAGATTTCTGCTACATGTTGGAACAGCGGCCGGGCTGCTATTTCTTGCTTGGCCAGGCGGACGACGCGCACCAGGCCGCCGCGCACGACACCAATTACGATTTTAACGACGCTATCCTGCCGATGGGCGCCAGTCTTTGGGTCAGGCTGGTGGAGCGCCGCCTGTCCGCGGCAGGCGCATCGTGATGCAGTTGCCGGAAAAAGACATCCGCTGGCGGAGCCATTGGCTGCGGCAGGCATTGCCCGAGGACCCGGACCTTGCGCCTCCGCTCGAAGAGACAACGCAGGCCGACATCTGCATCGTCGGCGGCGGGTATCTCGGACTGTGGACCGCCATTCGCCTCAAGCAGCACAATCCAGGCTTCGATGTTGTCATTGTAGAGCGCGACATTTGTGGTGGTGGCCCGAGCGGCCGCAATTCCGGAATGGTGCTTTCGGCATGGACCAAATACAGCGCGCTTGCCGCGCTGCGCGACGGAAACGACGCGCTTTCGATCATCAAGGCATCCGAAGCCGCGATCGGCGGCATCGAGGCTTTCTGCAAGGCCGAGGCAATCGACGCCTGGTTCGATCGCGTCGGCTGGATTTGGGGCGCTACGTGCGAAGCACAGCTTGGCGCCTGGGACGACGCGTTAAACAAGCTGGCAGCGCATGGCTACGCCCCGGCGCGGCGAGTTTCGCGCCCTGAGATCGCGGCAATGGCCGGTACGACGAGCCACCTTGGCGGTGCGTTCGACGCTTCGTCGGCAACTGTGCATCCAGGGTTCCTGGTGCGCGGCCTGCGTCGTGCAGCGCTGAACCGCGGCGTTCGGATCTATGAAAAGTCGCCGATGAAGCGGTTTTCACGACGTGGCAAGCTCACGGTGGAAACGGCGAAAGGAACTGTGTCCTGCGGCAAGGTCGTGCTTGCCATGAATGCCTGGTCCGGCGCGATTCCGGAACTGGCCCCTGCGATCTTCAACATCTCCAGCGACGACGCCATGTCACAGCCCATTCCAGACCTTCTCGACAAGGTCGGCTACCGCCGGGCGCCGCTGATGATCGATTCCCGCGTCTTCGTTGGCGGTTGGTCTCCGACGCGCGATGGTCGGCTGTCCGTCGGCGTCAGCGGTGGCGTCATTGGCTTCGGCGGCATCGTCGACCAGCGTTTCCATGGCCTGTCGCCACGGGTCGCCGAAATGCGTCGTGCGCTGCGGGATGGCCACCCGGCGCTCGCCGATTTCCCGCTCGAGACATCGTGGAACGGCCCGATCGACCGGACGGTCAGCGGCGTGCCGCTGTTCGGCGCTTTGCCCGCTAACCGCGATGTCGTCTACGGCTACGGCTTTTCCGGCAATGGCACGACAATGGCTTATATCGGCGGCGAGATCCTCACCGGCCTGCTGACTGACGGCGAATCGGAACTGACGCATTCGGCGCTGGTGCGTCCGGTGGCGCGCGGTTTCCCGCCCGAACCCTTTCGCTTCGTCGGTGCGCATTTCGTCCGTGGCGCGGTGCGTCGGCGCGACGATCTCGAACATGCCGGACGCAAGCTGGATCCGGTGACGAGATGGCTCGCCGGGCTGGCTCCGTCCGGCGTCACTCCTTCCAAAGCCAATCTTCGCGCAAAGAAAGGATGACAATGTCCAAGGCCAAGATTTTCAAGCACAGCGAGTTGACTCTGAAGCCATCAGTCACGCCGACCGGAACGTCGTCGATCGCGCGCGTCATCAATGCCGAGATCAGCCGGACCATGGGCGGTGGCATCGAGTATCTGGAGAACGCCTCGATCGACTGGACCGTGACCTATGACGAGGTGCTGTTCATCCATGAAGGCACGCTGACGATCGAACTGGATGACGGCCGCCACGAATGCCGCCCTGGCGACATCGTCTGGCTGCCCAATGGCACGCATCTGAAATACATCGCAACCGAACGCACCGGCTATTTTTACTGCCTGTACCCGTATGACTGGGCCGCGCGGCAAGGGACGTTAGAACCTTGAAGTGACAGGCATATCATAGGTTGGCCTTTCACGGCGCCGGGCCGCCTGGCAGAAGCGGGTCGTTATTATAGCAATATGTATATTAGCTATTTCTTGACAATCGATCCAGGCTCTGATTTCCTGATTAATGGGTACTTAACCAAGTTCGTTGCGTTTGTTACGGACGGTGTTCGCATGTCGACGTTGGTCGTGGCGGACCCGCGAGGGGTATATCTCGCCGGTCTGGAATGGGTTTTGCAGAAGGCTGGACACGATGTTGTCGCCCAGTGCCGCCGCCCTGTGGACGTTCTCGCTCATGTGGAGCGCCATCAGCCTGATATCGTCATCGTGGGCGTGGATCTCGCGGACCAGCAGACATCAGGTCTCTCCTCACGGCTGAAGGCCGGCAACAGCGCTCTCGGCATCATCTTCATCGTGCAGCCAACCGGCAGGCTGGATGTCAAGGAGATACAGACGCTCGACGTCGACGGCCTGTTTCTGGACGGCATCAGCCACCGCTTTCTCATCGAATGCGTGAATGCGGTGGCGGCGGGCAAGAAGTGGATCGACAACAAGATCGTCCAGCAGCTGCTGATGCCCGGGTCGCAGCCGCAGCCAATGTCCCGGCTGACCGGGCGGGAGACCGAGATCGCCGATCTCGTCTCGCGCGGGCTGCGCAACAAGACCATCGCGCAGCGGCTGCATTTATCCGAAGGCACGGTGAAGATGCACCTGCATCACGTCTACGAGAAGCTGCACCTCGGCGGCCGGGCGGAACTGGCCTGGATGACGCACGGCAAAAGCCTCGCCCCCCCCCCAGGAACGGGCCTCCTCTGAAAGCAGCACTTTTTTAACGGGCATCGACGTGAGGCCGGCAGCGGGCCGGAAAGCCGCGCGATGGCATCGGCCGCGATTGCGACAGCCTGCTCTCGGTCCGACCCGCCTGATAACCGGGGCATTGGAGATTGGCTTGGCGGTTGCTGGCTCTCCCCTCCTCCGGTTCCTTCAGCCAAAGAGGCTGGTTGTCGGAAAGCCGCCACAGCATACACCGCAAGCCGCCGCTTTGCATGTCGCCTAGTTTGAGTCCAGAGCCTTGGTGTCTTGAACGTCCGGCCCCTCGAAGGGGGCCGGATCGTCTGCGTTGAAGCTAATGAAGGCTGCGAGAACGTCATCAAACGATGAAGTCCTGGCTTGCGAGGATGCTCAGTGTTTGCGTAGCAGCATCCCCGTCGAGGTCGGTGTTTGCCAGAGTGAATTCGAACGGCTGATCGTCAACTGGGCCCTCGATGCTCGTCGAGAAGTCGAGGATGCGAACACCCGAGTTGGCACCGCCGACGTGGAACTGAACGTAGGCCGTGTCGAAGGCTTGCCCACCATCGTCATCGATGGTCACGGTCTGATTGCCCGAGCGCAAGCCAGTAACGTTTTCGATGGTGTGATCGATCAGATTGCCGCCATCGTCGTAAAGCCACGATTCTACGGTGATGGCGTTGATGTTTCCAATTCCTGCGACCGCGAAGGTTAGATTGTTGATGTCAGACCCGTCCGCAGTGGAGAAGGTGAAGCCCTCGTTGTTATTGATCTGCGAAGCCTGACCGCCTTTCACGCCGAAACCAACTGCATCGGGGTTAAGGTCGTCAGCCGCTACAGTCGGGCCTCCCAGTGGAGTGGTGTTGAACGGCACAAAGGCTGCCTCGGTCGCGTCCGCTACGGGCGTAGCGTTGAAGATCAGGCCGTCAAAGACGATGCTGCCGGTGTTATCCACCGTGGGTACTGTCAAGGTCTCCTGGGGACCGCCCGACTTGACCGCATTGAAGTTGAGGTCGGACTGCTCACCCTGGGGTGTGAAGAGCACGTCGAAGGTGTATCCCGAGTCGGTCACGTTCAGTTGGTAAAGATCCGCATCGGTGGCCACGTCGCGGTACGTCAGCGTGGTTCCGTCGTTGGTGAGAATCTCCTCGATGTCAGCGCCACCGAGATCGGTATATTGGGTGATGGTGACGTGTGAGCCGTCGGCTCCGGGAGTAAGGTCGAACGTCCCTGTGTCCTGTTGATTGGCGGCCAATCCGACTTGGAACGGCGTTGCATCACCAGTGATGCCGTCGAACGTCGGCCCGGCATCCTCAAACACGAGGTGCGTCCCGAGATCCTCGTGGTTGACGACCGTCACCTCGCTCGATGATGGGAACGCGACTTCAAGGTTCTCAACGCGCACACCGGAGGTGCTCTGCTTCGTGTCGTAGGTAAATCGAACGTAGATTTGATCGACGCTATCCGCCGACTCGATGGTATAATTCTCAAAGACGGCGCTGCCGGAAGGTAAAGTTACTTTGTCAGTGCCATGCTCAACTATCACCCCATTATCGATAGTCCACCACTCGATGTTAACGCTCTTCACACCGCCTATGCCCTGGACGTCGAACCTGATGCCGCCGATCTCGTTCGCATCCGGAGTGGCAGAAGTCCAGGCCGCGTCTTGGACGAAGAAGCCCTCATTTTGATTCATCTGAGAGGCTTGGCCCCCCTTCACACCGAAGCCGACGGCGTCGGGATTCAGATCATCATTGGTTCCGGGGTTCTTGTTGATGGTCGTCGGATCAGTGACTGCACCTGCCGGGAAGATGATGCCATCAAACTTGGCGCTGTGATTGTCAGTGAGATCGGCTGTCGCAACCGTGAGTGTCTCCTGTGGGCTACCTGACGGGATCGACGCGAAGTCCAGCACCTGAAACGTCGTTACGAGCTCAGTGGTCGTTACATCCAGTGTGATCTTGCCTTCGGCAAAAGACAGGATGTCTCCATCGTCAACGGCGAGCGGATCGTTGTGATGCAACGGTTCGTATTGAATGAGGTAAATCTGCGCTGACGACACGCCGCCGGTCAGGTCAAGCGCAACCGCGAACGCTAGGTCGCCCGCAGGGTCCGCGTCCCCATTAGCGTCGGCCTCGCGTCCATAAATGATGCCGCCCTCATTGTAGAGGAAGATTTCCACACCGTCGACGGTAAAGAGGCCGCTCGTGGTGCCGCCCGGGCCGTCATCGGGAATCGACAGCGCCAGATCGGTCGCGCCGGTTGTGTCAAGGAGGGCGGTGTTGACAGCCACCTGCGGGAACCCTGTCGTGGGGTCGGTAGGACTGATTCCAAGCACGCCGAGAGCGGTGAGCGCGTCGCTCAGCGTCTGGTCGAGGAGGACATCGTTATCATCGGTGACGGTTTGTACGCCGATTTGCTCGTCGAGAACGAGATTGGTGTCGGTAATAGTGGTCATAATCTTCCTCCCAATTGTGATCGAGCTGTCCCCAGGGTCAGTTGGAATGAGGTCAGGGCGCGCCGAAAATGGTGGATTTCGAGAACCGGAACAGAGCACGCCTTGACGTGCGTAAGTTCCGGAGGCTTGGACAACTACGATTGCCCGTCCGCCATCACTTGAGATGCCACTTGAAATGCTAACAAACCCCAGATGCTCAGGGGTCAATTTGGCGCAGCCTAAGGATGGCAAGTCAACTTTCCGTCTGGTAGTATTATGACCTATATCGAACGATATATATCGTTTTCGATAGGGTCGCCGGCGTCAATATAAATGGGAATATTGACCTGGCGGAGAAGCGCCGTAGTGAATGCCCGCGCCCGGAGCAAACCATACGTGTCAAACGCCTTGCAAAACTGGCCCCGATCGGCGTCCCCCTTTATGTAGGGCACGTCGCTTAGCGCTCGCCGGAGCTTATCGGGTTGCGCAGCCTGGCGAGCGCGGATGAGCTTGGCCGTGTTGTGTTGATCAGGCGCGGTTCTTGAAGCGCCGGGACTCATTGACAGTCTCGATGATCTCACAGTGATGCGTGAGACGATCCGAGTTCATCGAGGACGACGAAGCCGAGGCGGGTGAGATAGTCGGCGATGCGGCCCTGCTTGCCGGCGCGACGCTCGGTCTTGAGCTGGTTGAGCAGATCGACGACGTTGCACCTATCACGTCTACGAGAAGCTGCACCTCGGCAGCCGGGCGGAGCTGGCCTGGGCATGGCAAAGGCGCTGAGCGTCCAGGAACGGGCCTCCTCTGACACCCCACTCTCAACTGGCATCGACATGAAGCGGCAAAGGGGGCCGGAAAGCCGCGTGATGGCATCGGCCGTGATACCCACCGCAGCGCCTGCGTCAGCCTGATCTATCGAAAGATATATATCGTTCGATCAGGTGCGGACATTGACCTCAATACTATCGAACCGGGAATGGACGCCTCCTCTTCGGCGGCGCCACAATCGAGGATCAAAGGCCGCAATTCAGCGCGTTAGGGCATCTGGGGATGGGGATCCCCTTTTCTTGATGCGTTCAAAAAGGGGGAATCTCGATGGCACCCACCATAGCAGCTCATGGCTGGCCTCACTGCAATCCCTTGCGCCGGATGTCACTCCGCACACCAGAGAAATAGCGATGAAAACCAAGCAACAGCCCCCTGCCCTGCAGGTGGTGATGAAAGAGATCAAACGCGCCATTCGGCCGCTGATCTGGTTCAGCGGAGGCATCAACGTGCTGATGCTGACCGGGGCGCTTTACATGCTCCAGGTCTACCACCGCGTACTCGGCAGCCATAGCCTGGAGACGCTGGTGATGCTGTCGCTGATGGCGGCGGCCGCGCTCGGGACGCTCGCCGGGCTGGAAGTAATACGCGGGCGTCTTCTAGCCAAGGTCGGATCATGGATGAACGCGCGCTTGGGACCGGTTCTGCTGACCGCATCGGTGGAATACGCCGCGTCGGCGCCTGGCCAGGCCAACGCCCGTCCGCTGCGCGATCTGGACCAGGTGCGGAATTTCTTCACCAGCCCGAGCGTCTTCCCGATCCTCGACGCGCCTTGGGCGCCGCTGTTTTTCGCTGCCATTTTTGTCATGCACCCATGGCTTGGATGGCTGGCGCTCGGCGGCGGGATCGTCCTGTTCGCTTTGGCACTGCTCAACGAATACGTCACGCGAAAGCCCTTGACCGAGGCTGCGGGTGCGCAGTCGCGGGCATATGTGCAGGCCGAGGCTGCAATCCGCAACGCCGAGGTCGTCCAGGCCATGGGCATGCTGAAGCCCCTGTTGGAGGGCTGGAAGGCACAGCAGGACGAGGCGAACAAAGGACAGGTTCTTGCCGCCAACCGGGGTGGGGCCATCGCGGCTATCGCGCGTTGTCACCGGCTGGCCCTGCAAATGGCGATACTCGGCCTCGGCGCCTATCTGGTACTTCGCAACGAGGCCTCGCCCGGTATCATGATCTCCGCCTCGATCCTGATGGGCCGCGCATTGTCACCGGTCGAGCAAGCCATCGGCACATGGAAGGCGACGCTCGGAGCGCGTGCCGCCTATCGGCGTCTCACCGCTGTCGCCGGACAGCACCGGGAATCCACACCGGTTCTGCCGCTACCACGACCGAAAGGCAGGTTCGAGGCCGAGAACATTGTGCTTGCCCGACAGGGTGGCGAACATATCCTGAAAGGCATCAACTTCCGCCTCGAGCCGGGTGAAGCGATGGCGTTGATCGGTCCGAGCGGGGCTGGCAAGACGAGCCTGGCGCGCATACTCGCCGGTGCCTGGCGCCCGTCCGCGGGGCGCGCCTTGCTGGACGGAACGGATGTTGCCCAATGGGCGGCGGAAGACCGTGGCCGTCATGTCGGCTACCTACCGCAGGACATCGAACTCTTCGCCGGCACCGTGTCCGAAAATATTTGCCGCTTCGCGACGCTCAACCCGGCGGTCTTCAACAAGGTGGTCGAGGCCGCGCAGTTGGCAGGAGTCCACGAACTGATCAAGGGACTGCCGAAGGGTTACGCCACCGAGATCGGCGAATCCGGCGCCGTCCTGTCAGGCGGGCAGCGCCAGCGCATCGGGCTGGCGCGGGCACTCTACGGCGACCCCGCGCTGCTTATCCTCGACGAACCCAATTCCAACCTCGACAGAGAGGGCGAGGAGGCATTGATTGCTGCTCTCGGCGTGGCCAAGGCCACGAACACAACCGTTATCCTGATCGCGCACCGCCCCAACCTTTTGGACAAGATAGACAAGATACTGGTGCTCAACAGAGGTCAGCAGGATCTCTTCGGGCCGCGCGACCATGTCTTCAACGAACTCGCCAACCGTGTCAGCAAGGTGGCCCATCTGCCCAAGGCGGCCCAGTTGCCAGCCCTTGAAGTGGTCAAGGAAATCAAAGAGGTCAAGGAAGCATGAGCCGCCCCCCCGGATTGAACGTCGTGCCGCTACCCCTTCCCCCGCCCTCGCTGCTGGAACCGGTGCCGCTGCGTCTCACCGGCGTGACCTGCACCGGGTTCGCGATCATGTTCCTGTTCTTCGGCGTGGCCGGGGGCTGGGCGGCACTGGCGCCGTTGGACAGCGCCGCCGTGGCGCCGGGCGTTATCAAGGTGGCCGGCGACCGCAAGCTCATCCAGCACCTCGAGGGCGGCATCATCGCAGAGTTGAACGCCGCCAACGGGGATATCGTCAAGACCGGCAAGGTCCTCGTCCGGCTCGACGACACGCAGGCAAAGGCGCAGCTCGACCTGATCCAGAACCGGATAGCAACGCGTGAGGCGCTGGCCGCGCGTCTCAGGGCCGAGCGTGACGGCAAGACCGGGATCGAGTTCAATCCGGCGTTGCTCGCAGACCCCGCCACGGCCGTGAAGGACGCGGTGGCCGCACAGCGTGACGTGTTTGCCGCGAAGCACCACAATCTGAAGGACGAGCGGGAAATTCTCGGCCAGCGCCGTCACCAGGTCGAGGAAGAGATAACGGGACTGGAGCAGCTTATCGTCACCGAAGACAAACAGATCGAGGCAATCGAGGATGAAAGCAAAGACCTTGAGGGGCTGCTCAAGAAAGGGCTGACCACCCGCGAACGGAACCTGTTGCTCAGACGCCAACAGCGGGAGATCGAAGGGGAGCGCGCTACCAACATTGCCGCAATCGCCCGTGCCGGAAGCGCCATGGCCGAGATTGATATGCAGATCCTGAACCTCAACACAGTGCGGCTGAACCAGGCCGTCGATGAGTTGAGCAAGGTCGAGGCGGAGTTGTTCGACCTCGGACAGCAGGAGCGCTCCGCCAAGGACGTGCTTGACCGCACCAACGTCGCCGCACCGGTTGACGGCATCGTCATGGACCTGAAGGTCCATACGGCAGGCGGCGTCGTGAAACCCGGTGAGACATTGATGACGATCGTGCCGCTCGGACAACAACTCGTGGTCGAGGCCATGGTCAAGCCGGAGGATGTCGAGACGATCGCACCCGGACAGCCCGCGCGCGTCAGCTTCCCGGCGTTCGCTCGCTACAACCTGCCGCCGCTCGAGGGCGTCGTGGAGATCGTGTCGGCTGACCGCATGGTTGAGGAACGCAGCGGCGCACCTTATTTCGCCGCGACCGTTGTGATCGACAAAAGCGAACTCGGCAAGCTGGAGGGCCGCAAGCTGCTGCCCGGCATGTCGAGCGAGACGATGATCCGGACGGGGGCTCGCACCGTGCTCTCTTATCTCGCCGAGCCAATCACGCAGAACTTCCGCCGGGCCATGCGGGAAAAATAGCCGTACGCCGCCCAACGAAATTCAAGACAGCAACATTCGCCCGGCCGTGATCGCCAGGAAGAACGCAAAGGCGAGTTTCAGGTAGCGCGGGTTGAGCGCGTGGGCGAGCTTGGCGCCCGACGGTGCAAACAGAAAGCTCATGGGCGCTATGATGGCAACCGCCGGCAGGCTGACGTAACCCAGGCTGAGCGGAGGCCTGCCGGCGATTTCAAGACCCGACCAGATGAAGCCGGCCACTGCCGGAAGCGCGATAAGCAGGCCAAGCGCCGACGATGTGCCGACGGCACGATGCACCGGAAAGGAAAAACTGGAAAGCGTCGGCACCGAGAGCGTGCCGCCGCCAATTCCCATCAGCGAAGAGACAAAGCCGATCACAGCAGCGATCGCGCGGTTGATCCAGCCGCTTTGCGGCAGGTGATCGGAGATCACGAGGTGCTTCGGCAGCGCCATGTTGACGGCCACCAGCAGGCCGACGACGCCGAAGACCAGCCGCAAGCCGGCGCCCGGGATGAATTTCGACATGATGCCGCCGACGAGGGCACTGGCGAAAATGGCCGGTCCCCACAGAGTGAGCAGAGGCCGATCGACATTGCCGCGCCTGTTGTGCGACCGCATCGACGAGATCGAGGTGGGGATGATGACCGCGAGCGAGGTCGCGACCGCCAGATGGCTGATCACAGCAGGCGAAAAGTGGAACAGGCTAAGCACCCAGAACAGCACCGGGACGATGACGATGCCGCCGCCGACTCCCAGCAGACCGGCGAGCACGCCGGAGGCCATTCCGGTCATGGCCAAGCCAGCGACCAGCATTGCAATCGTCAGCCCGTCGAAAACCGACGTGTCGAATCCGAAGTCCACCGTGATTTTTCCTTGATTGGCTATTTGCGGCACGGCCTTGCGGGCACGGCCGCGCTCCCGCTGTTGCGACCCAAAAAATGCAGGTCGCCCAGAAGGGTCATAGCGTTTTTGGAATGCGCTTTTGGTTAGTGGCGCACCATCCCGGCGTCGACATTGAGCGTCTGGCCGGTAATCCAGCGCGCATCGTCGGAGGCCAGGAACGAAACCACGTCGGCGATATGTTCCGGCTGCCCTTTGCCTTTCATCGCCTGAAGCATCTCGACGAAGCCGAACGCCTCATTGTGCGGGCTCGCCTTGACGCCGTCGCTCTCGATCAGGCCGGGCGTTACCGCATTGGCGGTGATGTTGTATTTGCCAAGCTCGGTGGCGAGCGCCCTGGTGAAACCGATGACGCCACCCTTGGCCGCGACATAGGCCGCCATGTTCGGCGTGCCGGCAAAGAAGGTGTTGGATGCGATGCTGATCACCCGTCCGGCCTTCCCCGCCGCACGCATCTGGTCCGTACCGGCACGGCTGACGATAAAAGTGCCGGTCAAATTGACGTCGATGATCTTGCGCCAATGGTCGAGATCGACATCGTCCCAGGCGACGAACGGCACGATGCTGGCATTGTTGACCAGGATGTCGATGCCCCCGGTCAGGGTCTGGATTTCGGCGAAGAGCGCCTTGACGGATGCCGAATCGGAAATGTCCGCGGCGATCGCCCTCGCCTTCCCGCCTATCGTCGCGGCCGCCACCCCGGCGCCTTCGGCATTGATGTCGCTGACGATGACGGTTGCCCCGTCGGCGGCCAGCCGCGTTGCGATCGCCTTGCCGATACCCTGCGCGGCGCCTGTAACCAGGGCCGTCTTTCCCGCAAGCCGTTCAGTCATGAAAATGCTCCCTCAATCCGTGGTGATGTCTGTTCAGGCGTCGGCGTCGATCACGGCCAGCGCCGCGTCGATACCCTTGCCGATCGCCAGTTTCTGGCCGGCCGCGTTCATGGCGCCGCCAAGCGCCGTGAGCGCCGCGATCGCATAGATCGGCTGGGCGGTCGGACCCATGTGGCCGATGCGTGTCAGCTTGCCCAAGGTTTCGCCGCGGCCAGACGAAAACACCACGCCGTAGCGGGCGCGCGCGGCCTGGCGAAGCGCCTTCTCGTCGATGCCTTCGGGCGTGCGGACAGCGGTCGTGGTCGGCGACGCGATGCTGTCGCTGGCAGCCCAGATCGACAGACCCATCGCGGCAACGCCGGCGCGCATGGCCTTGGCGGTGAGTGCATGGCGCCCCCACACAGCCTCCGGTCCCTCATTGAGATAGAGGTCGAGCGCGACATCGAGCCCGTTGATCTCCGAGACCGACGGCGTGAATGGAAACGGCTTGTCCCGCGACCACGCATGCTCCCAGTCGACGATGCTGAGCATCGACGCGCGCGGCGCCAGAGGATTGGCCTTCATCTTGGCCCAGGCCCGCTCGCTGACACCCATCATCGTGAGGCCGGGAGGCGCGCCCAGGCATTTGTTCGGGCCAGTGACATAGATATCGGCCTTGCAATCCTCGGGATGCGTCTTCATGCCGCCAAAGGACGAGACGGCATCGACGATGAGGTAACCGCCATGGGCTGAGACCAGCGCGCCGATGGCGTCAATCGGATTGATGGTGCCGGACGGCGTGTCGTGGTGGCAGACGGAAACGACGGTGATCTCCGGATGCGCCTTCAGCATTGCCTCGACCGCCTGCGGATCGATCGCCTCGTTGTAGGGCACCTCGATCTCGAGCAGATGTGGCGAATAGCGCTTCGCCCAATAGCCAAAGCCCTTGCCGTAGACTCCCGAGGCAAGGTTGAGCACGACATCGTCCGGCGTGATCAGCGAGGCCGCGGCGGCCTCCAGGCCAAGCACCGGCTCGCCATGCAGGATGACCGGCTTGTTCGACAGCCGCATCGCCTTTTGCGCCTTGTCGACCACACCCTCGTAAAAAAGCTGGAACGCCGGGTCGTAGTCGTAGAGCACCGTGCGACCGAGGCCGCGCAGCACTTCGGCATAGGCGTTCACCGGCCCCGCGGTCAGGGTGATGACCGGATCGGCGTGTTCGAGATAGCGCATCGTCTTGTCTCCCGATTGCAGGCGGTCAGCCGTAGAATTGCGTGCCGGTCCTGTAGGTCTTGAAGTTGTCCATGTCGTGCGAGTACATCAACTCGGCGCCATGGTCCTCGGCGAGTTTCTTCACCTTGCGCATCGAATTGACGCCCGCCACCGGATCGATGTGGAAGGCCGCCTGGCACAGCATTTCAAGGCTCTTTTGCGTATAGGCCGCGTCGATGGTGAACATGATCGGCTTGCGCTTGGGGAACTCTACCAGCAGGCTGTAATGGCCGATCGAATGACCGGGCGTCGAGATCAGCCGGACACCCCTGGCAAGCTCGACGTCGCCATCGATGCCTTCGAAGGTCGAATTCGCCCGTGTCGTTCCCGCAAGCAATTGTGCGGTCGCGCCACGCGCTTCGGCAGCCTCCGCCGAAAAGCTCAGGTCGGAATAGCCGAGATGTTCGAAGGGCTCGGGATTGCAGGCCTGCGGCACCTCGGTCCGATGACAGATCTTCTTGGCATGCGGAAAATACTTGTTGCCGCCGCAATGATCGAAGTGGAAATGCGAGTTGACGACGACGTCGATGTCCTTCGGCTCAAGGCCGAGCAGCGCCAGGGCGCCGGGGATGGTCTGGTGCTTTTCCTGGATCGGCTTTTCGAACGGCAGCACCTTCATCACGTGGTCGTAGTCGTAGCCGGTGTCGATGAGGAACCGACCCTCGGCATGCTCGATCAGGATCGAATAGACGGGGAAGCGCACTTCACCGCCAGGGCCGCGATTCCAGAACACATGATAGCCGTCGAGAACGAGCGAGCCGCCGTCGAGCAGGTAGACCTTGGTATCCGACATTCTTGCCTCCTTTATTGGCGCGGGTCCCGTCCGCGCATGAATTGTGCTCAGCGCGCGCCGCGCTCGTATGGAATGCCGAGCGCCGCCGGCAGGCTCGCGCGCCGGCCGAACAGCACCAGCATGATCATCACCGCCAGGAACGGCAGCATCTGGATGATGTCGGTCGGTATGTTGATGCCGGCCACCTGCATGGCCGTCGTCAGCGACAGGCAGACGCCGAACAGCAACGCGCCGAACAGCACCCAGATCGGGCGACCGCGCGCCAGCATGGCCAGCACGATGCCGAGAAAGCCCGCGCCATTGGTGATGAACGGAATGAACAGCCCAGCCCCGACATTGGCGAGATAGGCGCCGCCGAGCCCAGCCAGCGCTCCGGTCGTCAACACGGCGATGGTGCGGGTCCGCACGACATCGATGCCGGCGACATCGAGCGCGGCCGGCTTGTCGCCTGCCGCCTGCAAATTGAGGCCGAGTTGCGTGCGCCGATAGAGGTAGCTCATGCCGAAAACCAGCGCGACCGCCAGATAGACGATCAGATGATGCTTGAAGAATGCAGGCCCGATGACCGGGATGCCCGAAAGCAGCGGAATGACGGTAGCATCCGCCGCGGGCAGGCGCGGGTAGCTGCGTGAGAACTGGAAATGGTGGAGCAGTGCCGTCAGGCCCTCGAGCCCCAAGGTCAGCGCGATGCCGATGACGATCTGGTTCAGCCCGATGCGCACGCAAAGCAGCGCCATGACAAGCGCCACCGCGGCGCCGCCAGCGGCACCGGTGAGAAAGCCCAGCCACAGCGACCCCGAATAGAAAGCGCCGACAAAGCCGAGATAGGCGCCGGCCAGCATCATCCCTTCGATGCCGATATTGAGCACGCCCGCCTTCTCGGAGATCTGCTCGCCGAGCCCGGCAAGCAGCAGCGGGATCGCCGCGGTGACGGCGCCGAACAGGAGCGCGCTGAGAAAGACTTCGCTGAACAGCCCGGTCATGCCCTAGGCCCTCCGCGACTGGTTGTATCGGTGATCGAAATATTCGGCGAGCGCGAGCACGATCAGCACGATGGAAACCAGCACCAGCGTGAAATGATTGGGCACGCCGAGCCGGCGCGCCGCGCTCTCGCCGCCGATCGAAAGCACCGAGAGCAGGAACACGAAACCAATGGCTGCAAAGCCGTTCATGCGGGCGAGAAAGACAGCGGGTATCACCGCAAGCCCGTAGGCGGGATTCCAGTCGGCGCGGACATTGCCCTGGACGCCGATGATGTCGACAGCGCCGGCAAGTCCGGCCAGCCCGGCGGAAATGGCGAAGACGGCAACGGTCAGGCCGGGAACGCCGAGCCCCGAGTGAACCGCCGCGCGTGGATTGGCGCCGACGATCCTCAGCTTCAGCCCGAACGCCGTGCGCGTCATCACCAGATGCACGATGACGATCGCCGCCAGCCCAAGCAGCAGGCCACTGGTGATGGTCGTTTCGAACAGGCGCGGCAGCCGGCCCTCCACCGGCAGCGTGCGCGTCTGCGGCACGGTCGTTCCCGGATCGCGAAATGCCAGCTTGACCAGCACATTGGCGAGCGAAGTGCCGAGGAACGTCATCATCAGCGTGGTGATGATCTCGTTGACGCCCTGATAGGCACGCAGCAGGGCCGGCACCAGCGACCAGATCATCGCCACCACCATGGCGACGAGGAACGAGCAGAACAGCGCCAGCCAGGCTGGCATGATCTGCACGAACACGGGAGCGCTGGCAGCCGCCGTCACCGCGCCAAGCAGGAACTGCCCGTCGCCGCCGAGATTCCACATGCCGGCGCGAAAGGCCACGATCAGGCCGGCGGCAAGAAACAGCAGCGGCGCCATGCGCGTCAGCGTCTGCTGGATGCCGAGCGGCGAGAACAGTCCCTTCTCCAGCACGAAGCCATAATAGGCGAGCGGGTCGACGCCGACGGCAAGCAGGATACAGCCGGCTATGACGAGAGCGATGAGGATCGGGCCGAGCGTCATCAGCAGCCGATGCAGGATGTCGCGGCGCGTCGTTGCCCCGCTCGTGGCATCGAGTGCGGTAGCACTGACCGTGGGTGCGGTGTCAATGCTCATGCGGCAAGTCCGATCATCAGGCGACCGACCTTGGTGCGGGCGTCGTCGGCATTCTCGACGGTGCCGACCAAAGCTCCGTCGGCGATGACGGCGATGCGATCGCACATGCCAAGCAATTCCTCGAGGTCGGTGGAGATCAGCAGCACCGCAAGGCCACGCGCCGCCGTGTCGCGGATGCGCTGGCGCGACGCCAAAGTGTTGGCGAGATCGAGCCCGTAGGTCGGCTTGTTGAAGATCACCACCTTGGCGCCCTCAGCCAGTTCTCGCGCCAGAAGCACCTTCTGGATGTTGCCGCCGGACAGCCGCGCGACAGGCGTCTTCAGGCTCGGCGTACGCACATCATATTCGCGCACGAGCTGGGCGGCGCGCTTGTCGATCTCCGCGCGTTGCTCGACGCCGTTGCGCCAGAACGGAGCCGCGCCGACCTGCTTGAGAAAGAAGTTGATCGAGACCGGGAAGGTTCCGACAGTGCCCTCGCCCAGCCTGTCGTCGGTCAGGTAGCGAAGGCCGCGCCGGCGGCGCTCGCCGACGCTCAGCGTCTCGATGGCGGCGCCTTCCAGCCGCACCGAGCCGCCGGCAGCTGTACGCTGGCCGGCCAGCGCTTCCGCCAGCTGCTTCTGGCCGTTGCCGTCGATGCCGGCTATGCCCAGGATCTCGCCCGGGCGGATGTCGAAGGAGATCGACGACAGGCCCGGTGCATTGTCCGTCGGTGCTACCGCCAGATCCGTAACCTGAAGCAGCGGGGCCGCTTCTGCTCGGGCAGTGCGGACCGGACGCTCGACGGCTTCCGGATCATCCTTCTGCTTGCCGAACATCAATTCCACGATCTCGGAGACGATCTCCTGTTCGCCCAGCGTGCGAAACCGCTCGGGCGGGATCTCTCCGACCTTGCGGCCAAGCTTCAGCACCGAGATGCGGTCGCCGAAGGCAGCCGCCTCCTTGAGCTTGTGGGTGATGAAGACGATCGCCAGGCCCTGCTCGACAAGGCGGCGCATCAGCGCGCCCAGTTCGTCGATACCTTTCGGCGTCAGCATGGAGGTGGACTCGTCAAGGATGAGCAGCCGGCTGTTGCGCAGCATCGCGCGCAGGATCTCGACCTGCTGCTGCTCACCGAGCGACAACTCCGATACCTTGGCTTGAAGCTTGACGGTGATGCCGAGCGTGCCGGTGATCTCGGCGACGCGCGCCGCCAGTTCCTCGGTCCTGGGGCGCTGCCACCACGGCCCGCCAAGCAGGAGGTTCTCCGCCACCGTCAGCGTCGGCACCAGCATCATGTGTTGGAATACGGTGCCAATGCCGAGTGCCAGCGCATGGCGCGGCGACGTGATCGGCGTCGGTTTGCCGTCGACCAGTATGCGTCCTTCGTCCGGCTGCTGCAGGCCGGACAACATGCCGATCAGTGTCGATTTTCCAGCGCCGTTCTCGCCCAGCAGCACATGCACTTCGCCCGGGCGGATCGACAGGTCGACGCTGTCATTGGCAACGATGCCGGGGAACCGTTTGGTCACGCCTTCAAGCGCGACGATGTCGCGCCCGGCAACGGACGATGAAGAAAAACCGCTCATGAAAGCCCAGCACCAAAAAAACGGGAATCGTCCGGAGGGGTGAACGGATCACCCCTCCGGCAGTTGACCGTGATCGCCTTACTGGGCGACGCTGGTCATCAGTGCCCTTACGGCGGCCGCGTCATAGACCGGCTCGACCTTGATCTTGCCGGAAATGACGTCCTCGCGCAGCGCCTGGATTTCCGTCCAGACATTGTCCGGGATCGCAGCGGTCTTCAGCAGCTTAACCGAGTCGTCCTTGAGGCCGATCGTATAGTGTTTGGTGCCGAACGTGTCGGCCTTCAGGTCGGCAATCATCGCCGCATAGACCGGCTCGATGTTCCACACCACCGACGACAGCAGGAAGCCCTTGTCGATCGGTGTCTTGTCGCCGATGACGTCGATAAAATAGACCTTGCCGCCATCGGCTGCCTTGGTCGTCTCGACCGCCTGCAGCATGCCGAAGCTCGAACCGTTGCCCTGGCCGAAGATGATGTCGGCACCGGATGCGATCACGCTTTCGGTGACGCGCTTGCCGCCGGCCGCGTCGCTGTAGGCGGCAGGGCCGATCACCGCATAGGTGATCTTGACGTCAGGGTTCTCCGCCTTCACGCCTTGTGCGAACGCCGCCGACTGCGAATTCCACGATGGCGGTTCGCCCGAGACGACGATGCCGACCGACTTGGAACGCGACACCTTGCCGGCGAGACGGCCGGCCAGATAGGCACCCTCGTGGCCGCTCAGCGTGTAGTCGGCGACGAGGCCCTTCTCCAAGCCGGCTGGCGTGTCGACGATCGCCACCGGAACTTTCAGTTCCTTGGCGATTTCGGGCGCCGAGGTGTTGTAGCCGCTGGCATGAGCGATCAGCAGGCTGGCGCCGTCGGAGGCAAGTTCCCGCAAGGTCGGACGAACGTCGCCATAGCCGAGACCCTGGGCCACGACCACTTCGACACCTGCGGCTTTGCCCGCCGCCTTGGCAGCGTCGATGCCTTGCTGGTTCCAGCCATAGTCCGTGCCTTCTTCGGGCGTCAGGATGGCGATCGACTTGACCTCGCCGGCAAGCGCGCCGCTCATCAAGACACCGCTCAATATAACTGCACTTACACTGCTCTTGAGAATCTTTAACATGTTACCCTCTCTGTTTTGATTTACCAATCAACATTCTTATTGTTATTGCGCGAAAGCGAGATAGACTGCCTGCGAAATTTATATATGGAGCTCAGGCAAAGTGAAGATCCGTTATGCCCTTCCGGTGATGCTGGCGTTGTCGTCCTTCGCCAACGCGGTTGAGTTGCACCATGTCACCGTCCGCACCGGCACTGACGGGCTCGACATGGTTCCGTTGACGATTTCGAATGCGGGCAGCGAAGGCCTCTCCTGCAACGCCGACTTCGCCCACTGGTATTCAGCCGGGATCGCAACGATCGAGCCGGGCAAGAAGACCCGCGTCGAGCTCTGGTTCGATGCGAAGACCGGCACGTTCACGATCCTCAACGACAAGCGCGAGAACCTGCCCGTCGAGCGGCTGTGGTGCGGTCTGGCGAGCCGGGCATATGCCACCCGCGTGCAGGTCACGCTCGACCGCGCCGATGCGGCGAAAGGCGAGCGTGATGTGTCCTGCGCCATGGCGCAGGACAGCCTGGTCTGCCGGTAGGCGCTCATCGATCTTTCCGTTCGAACACCGCGCGCCCCTTATTCTTTTGCCAGGAATGCGTCGGTGAAGACGTCGTCCGCCGACAGAGCCGCCTTGAGCACGCCCTGGTCCGTCAGCGTCTTTAGGGTCTCCTCCCACTGCGTCTTCGTCATCCAGCCGAGACCGTGTTCCTTGGTGTCGGGGCTGCTGAATGTCGAGGCGATGTCGGCGTTGATCTGCGCCAGCAGCACGTCCTTCTTGTCCGCATAGCCGGGCGCTGCCTTGGCCGTGATCTCGGCGGCCTCTTCCGGATGAGCCACGACATAGTCGAAGGCCTCCCTGTACGCCTTGACGAAGCGGCGCACGACGTCCGGCTTGTCCTTGATCATCGCTTGCGAAGTGAACAGGCCCGAGCCATAGGCTTTCCACCCATGGTCCGCCCCCATCATGATGCTGAGCGAGCCGGGGCCTCCGGCCTTAGCCTCCAGTTCGGGAACCTCGGCATCGATATAGCCGACGACCGTCTGAACCCGGCCAAGCAGCAGATAGCTTTCATAGGGAGGCGAGACGCTGTTCAGCGTCATGTCCTTTTCGGTCAGGCCGTTGGCGGCCAGGAAGCCCTTGAAGAAGATGTAGGTGGAGCCGGCCGGATGAATGCCGATGGTCAGCCCCTTGAGGTCGGACGGCTTGGTGAGCTTCAGCGTCTTGGCCAGCGAAATGATCCCCAGCGGCGAGTGCTGATTGACGGCCGCCAGCGCCACGACCGGGACATTCTGCGACCGTGCGACGGCAAGCGTGGGAAGATCGCCGAAGCCGAAATCCGCGTTCTCATTGCCCACCAGCCGCATTGCGTCCGGCGAGCCGGATCCCTTGCGGATCTCGGCCACATCGATGTCGTTCTTGGCGAAGAAGCCCTTTTCCTTGCCGACAAAGAACATGGCGTGATTGCCACGCACCACCCAGTCGAGCTGGACGTTGACCTTATCGGCCGCCAGAGCCGCGTTGGAGAAACCGAGTGCTGCGACAAACGCCGCCAAGGTAGCGGCCTTGATAAGTGAGCGTCTCAGCATTTTTTGTTCCCTTTTGTGAATTTGGTTGATCGAGCGGGCCTAGGACTGGCTGAATTTCGGCGCCCACGGCACCACGATGCGTTCGAGGATTTCGGCGGCGTAGTAGAAGGCGATGCCAAGCACGGAAACGAGCAGCAGCGCTGCGAAGACCAGCGCCGTGTCGAGCTGGGTCGAAGCGAACTGGATGACGTAGCCGAGACCGTCCGACGCCCCGGCGAACTCACCGACGATAGCGCCGATCACACTCAACGTGGCGGCGATCTTGGTCCCGGCCATCAGGTTCGGCAGCGAGTGCGGAACGCGGATCCTGAACAGGATCTGCGTCGGGCTGGCCCCGACCGAATTCATCAGCGACAGCAGCGAGCGGTCGACCGATTGCATGCCCGCCAGCATGGACAGCGTCACCGGGAAGAAGGCGATGACCAGGATCAGGCCGATCTTGGGCGCCAGCCCATAGCCGAACCAGAGAATGAAGATCGGCGCGAGAGCGACTTTCGGCACGTTCTGGAACAGCACAACCAGTGGATACAGCGCGCGTCCCAACCAGTCGAAGCGCACGATGACCAGCGCAATGGCAATGCCGACCACGACCGAGACCAGGAAGCCGAACAGGATCTCGCCCGCCGTCACCAGCGTCGCCTGCATCAGCGTGCCCCATTGCGCGACCAGCGACTTCGCGATCTCGGACGGAGCGGGAATGATGAAGGCGGATATGGCAAAGATCCGCACGGCGGCTTCCCACGCTACGATTGTCACCAGCAACAGGATGACCGCCGGCAGCCAACTGCCGGTCGCCGCACTCCAGCTGGAGGCGAGCCGCGGCTCGGGAAGGTCCGTGATGGGTTGGTCGCTCAAGACGCGCCTCCCGGCTGATGGCTGGAGCGCAGCATCGTTCGCAACTGGACCACCAGCCTGACGAACTCCGGATCTTCGGTGACCGACAGGTCGCGTGGATAAGGCAGCGCAATGTCGAGGCTCTCGGTGATCCGCCCCGGCTTGATCCCCAGCACGTGAACATGGCGCGACAGATGGATGGCCTCGTCGATGGAATGGGTGACGAGCACGATCGTCTTGCCGGTCCGCTGCCAGATTTCCAGCAGCGACTGACCCATGGAATCGCGGGTGATGGCATCGAGCGCGCCGAACGGTTCGTCCATCAACAGGACCGCCGGATCGAGCGCCAGGGCTCGTGCGATGGCGACCCGCTGCCGCATGCCACCAGACAGCTCGTTTGGCCGCTTGTGAGAGGAATCGCCCAGACCTACCAGCTCAAGCATCTCCTGCCCGCGCGCCCGCAATTCCGAGCGCGACAGCGACTTGTCGGCGATGCCGAGCAGCATCGAGGCATTGTCGACGGCGTTCTTCCACGGCAGCAGGTTGGCGTCCTGGAAGACGAGGCCGATCATCCGCTTGCGCGCTGCCTCGACCGGTGCGAGCCCGGCGATCGAAACGCTGCCCTGGGTCGGCTGCACCAGTCCGGCCAGCACCTTGAGCAAGGTGCTCTTGCCGCAGCCGGAAGGACCGATAAGGGAAACGAACGATCCCTTCGGCACCGAAAGATCGATGTTGCTGAGGATCAGCTGCCGGGCGATGACCACCGAAACGCCTTTGGCGGAGATCAGATCGTCATGGCGGATATGGGCCGGCCTGTCGCCGGCGGCTCGGATGGTTTCAATGCGCATCGCTTGTCGCCCCGCGCGCTGTTTTCTGCCGCACCCGCACCATCTGGATTGCGAGGGCGCCCTTCACACAAACAGCCGACCGGTGGAACTCCTCAAACCGGCTGGCCCTCTGCGCACCATATGACATTGGCTACTCCCGGCCTTCCAGGATGCGCCGCACCGCGACGAGCTTGCGCGCCCGTTCGCCTTGCAGCGCCTTTGTCTGCTCGGGCGTGTAGGCAAACATGCCCTCGCCCGACTTGATGCCGAACTTCAACGCAGCCGTCTTCTCCAGCACCATCGGCGCGACATCGTCGCGGTTGGAGAGATCGGCATTCAGGAAGGACGAGACGGATTTGTAGATATCCAGCCCCGCCATATCGAGCAGCGCCATCGGGCCGATGACGGCGATCTTGTAGCCAATGCCCCACGATACGCAGGTGTCGAGATCTTCCGGTTCGATGACGCCGCGCTCGACAAGGTCGACCGCCTCGCGCAGCAGCGCGTAGAGCACGCGGTTCTCGACGAAGCCCGGAACGTCCTTCTTCACCACCACCGGCAGCAGGCCGATCGAGCGAATGAGGTCGCGGATAACAGCCACGGTTTCTGGCGCGGTCTTTTCGCCGCCGATCACTTCGATCATCGGAATGATGTGCGGCGGGTTCGACCAGTGCATGCCGACCATCCGCTCGGGATGCGAAATATGCGCCTGCAGCTTGGTGATCGGGATGCCCGACGTGTCGGAAGCGACGATGACGGACGGGCCGATCAGCGGATCGATGTCGCGATAGGTCTGCGCCTTGATGTCGATATTCTCGGGCACGTTCTCGATCACCAGTTCGGCGCCATCGACGGCCTCGGCGATCGTCTCGACGAATCGCACGCTGCCGGCGCCTGTCCCGGGCGCCTTGATGTCGAGACGATCGAGCACGCCGCCGGCGAGATCGAGCATGCCGCGGGCACGCTCGACCGACGCCTGTGAAACATCATACGCCGTGACATCGAGGCCGCCGCGCGAAAGCCGCGCGGCGATGCCTGGACCCATCGTTCCCAATCCGATGAGAGCGGCGCGCCTGATCATTATGCGGCCTTTGCGGGAGCAGCAGTGGTTGCCGCCTTGAAGGCCGGCCGGGCGGCGATCGCGGCCACCCAACGCTCCAGATCGGGCATCGACGGCCGGTCGATCTTGAAGTCGACGCAGCGCTTCAGGATCGGCGCGCAGGCGATGTCGGCAAGGGTCAGCTTGTCCAGCGCCAGGAAGTCCTTGCCGGCCAGGTGGCCATCGACGATCTTGAGTTGCGCGACAAGGTCCTTCACCTGTTCCTTGTATTCGGCGGTCTGTTCCTCGGGTGTGAGCTTGGCGCCCTTGAAGGCCGCCAGGTAGCCGGGATTGACCGCCGCCAGCAGGAAATCCATCCAGCGCTCGACCTCGGTCTTTTCCGCCGGCGTGGCGCCATTCAACTGTTCGCCACCGAATGCCGCGAGATAGCGCAGGATGGTGTTGGACTCCCAGATCACGGTGTCACCGTCGACCAGCGTCGGCACCTTGGAGGTCGGGTTGAGCGCCTTGTATTCCGCCGTCTGGGTGTTCTCGAACTGGCGGCCATAGTCCTCGCGCTTGTAGGATGCCCCAAGCTCTTCGAGCATGAAGAGCACCTTCTGGACGTTGCCTGATGTCTGGCGGCCTAACAGCTTGTACATGTCGTCTCCTCGATTGTGTCCAATGCCTACTTGCTCGCTGGGAGCGGCTTGTAGACGATCGCGTCCATTTCGATCTTGGTGTTGATGACGGCCTTTGCCTCGACGGTCGTGCGCGCCAGCACGGCATCGCCGATCCCTTCGAGGAACGCCTTGTTGTAGCGGCCGAAATCGCGCGTATCCTCGAGATAGGTGGTGATCCGCACGACATCCGACAGCGTCGCGCCCTCATGCGCGATGACGCGCGCGATGGTCTTCAGCGTGGCCAGCGTCTCTTCCTCGATCGTGCCGCTGATCATGTTGTTGTTGTCGTCCTTCGGCACCTGGCCCGAGACGAAGATGAAGTCGCCGGCACGCACCGCCGGATGAAACGGCAGGTTCGGGTTCTTGTTGCCGATGGCGTAATGGCTGGCGGATTTTCGCGTGCTGTCGCTCAATGCCTGCTCCTAGAGAACACTGGTTTCGATGATGTCGACGCCACGGATGCGATCGATCAGGTAGACGATGCCGCGGTCGTCGATGGTCACGTCGTTGGACGAGGAACGCTCCGCCCCCTCGGGCGCGTCGGGCACGAAATGGCCGACCTCCTTTGGCGCGAACGGGTCGGCGATGTCGACGAGGCGCAGCCCCTGCGCGAACCATGCAAACGGAATGATCGTGCCCTTGAACCGTTCGGAAGGCTGATGGCAGCCGGTCATCTGCGGCTGCGGTGAACCATCCGGGTCGAGGCCCGGCACCTGGAAGGTCGAGATCGGCAACGGGTTGGTCTCGTCGGTGATGTCGTAGATCCACGTGAAGGCCGGCGGTGATGGCCGAAGCTTGGCGACGTCCTCGTCCGCCACCACCATGATGTTGCGGCCCTTGAGCGGCTGTGGAATCGGCAGGCAGGTGTGGGTGGGATGCGGAAAGCTCGGGCTCGAATTGACGTGCGAGACCAGCTTCGGCTTGGTGATGTCCGAAATGTCGAGGATGAACAGGCCGTGATGCCAGTAGCTGACATACAGCCGGTCGCCCATGCGCAAAGGATGGTGGCAACGCGGCGTGACATAGTCGTGCCAGGGGTATTCCTCGCCGCCACCGGTCCACTGGCCGGGTATCCACCAGCGTCCGACCTCGACCGGCTTTGTGGGATCGATCAGGTCGAGGATCATCACGATGTTGCCGACATAACCGTCGGCGGTCGGCGAGATGTAGACGTAACGGCCGTCGAAGTCGTAGCGGTGGACGCCCTTGCCGCCGGTTATCCATTTCGAGATGAGCTTGGGCTGTGCCGGCTTGGTTGTGTCGTAGAGTGCCAACCCGCCGCCGAAATCGGCCGGGCCGGCATCGCCAAAGCGCTCGTGGTTGATGATCATCAGCCCGTCCTTGGCGCGCACCTTGTGCGAGTGCCAGCCGGGCGGAACATCGATCGTGGCTATCTTGCGCGGATTGCGCGGGTCGGAAATGTCGACCAGCGTCGTACCGCTCGGCGGCCGCATGTGGCCGATATAGAGGATGTTGCCGTCGACCCAGACCTGGCCGCCGCCTGGGCAGTCGACATGGCCGATCTGCTTGGTGTTGAACGCCGAAACCAAATGCATACGCCCTTGCTGCTGAAACGTCATTTCAATGTCCCCGCCGCCAATGGCGGCGGGGCAGTAGGATGGGAACTAGACGAGACGGAGCAGATCGCCGGCCTGGTTGCGGCCCCAGCGCTTGTAGAGGAGCAGCGCCTTCTGCGTCGGCGCATCGGTGGCGCCGAAGAAGATCACCGGCTCGCTCGACGAGCCGTTGACATGCTCGACCCAGGAACCGCCGGGTATGGCGATGGTGTCGAACTGGTTCCAGTCATATCGTTTGCCGTCGATGATCGAATGGCCGTTGCCGCGGAACGGCGCCAAGAGCAGGCTGGCGGTCTCGCGCTGCGGCAAGGTCTTCTCGCCGGGGCGCAGCATCTGCACGTAGAAATTGATGGTGTGGAAGACGGGTCCGCCGGTCGTCGGATCGACATAGTCGATGACGATGCCTTCATGAGGGTCGCCATCCCAATCCTTGTGAGCGTCTAGGACCGCTTCCATCTTCTCCCAGCGATAGACATACATCGGAGACGACAGGCCGCCGCCGCGCTTGTGGTCGACGAAACGCGGCATCAGGCCGCCCTCGCCATAGATGCGCTGTGAATAGTCACCGGGATAGCGGGCGGTCTGCACCTTCTTCTCGACTTCCTTGCCGTCGACCATCTCGGTGTATTTGTGGTCGAAATGGACGGCGTGCAGCGTTTCGACCAGCGGCAGGTCGAGCACCGACAGGTTGACCGCCTGCTCGCCGCCGACGGTGCCATGATTGTGCCAGGCGTCGTTGGGCGTCAGCACCATGTCGCCGGGGCCGAAGACCACGTCTTCGCCCTCGACGCCGGTGAAGTTGCCCTTGCCGGTCAGGCCGAAGCGGATGGCGCTCGGCGAGTGCTTGTGCGGCGGCATGATCTCGTCGGGATCATTCAGGCGGTAGGCGGTGTACATGGTGCTGACCGATGCACGCTTGGGCGCAAGGCCAGGATTGACCAGGATCAGCGAGCGGCGCTCGCTGTCGTCCATGGTCACCAGTTCGGCGGCGCGTTGCAGCAGCGGCTCGATGTCCGAATAGGACCACACGAAGGGAACGGCCTTCGACGTCGCCATCAGCTGCTTGATCTCGTCATGATCGACGCCTTCCGACGTCGCCCAGAACGGAAACATGTTCTTTGCGTAGAGGGCGTCATAGAGGCCCTTGAGTGCTGCCTTCTTGTTGGTGAGCACATCGTTAGCTGGTTGCGCCAGGGACATATCGGACACCTCTCGTCACGAAGAAAATACTTCTAACCAACTCAACCGTATTCGCATTGGTTTTGCGCGACAATACCCAAATTGCGAATTTTATAAGTTTTTGGTTGAGGTGCATTTTTGAGAGGCAAATGCCCAGAAACAGGCAGAAATAGCCCAAGAATGCTCGAAATATGCCTTGAAATCAGGGCATGAAGCCGCCTCGTCACGGCCAGGCGGAGGCACATGACGGTCCAACCAACGCAGTTTTCAATCTCAACCAAAAGACTTTGGTTGTATTCCGGCCGCCTCTGTCAGGCCGCCACGCTCTGTTGGGCGCGGCTGCGGATCAGATCCGCGGCCTTTTCGGCGATCATGACGACCGCCGCATTGATGTTGCCGCAGACGAGGTCGGGCATGACCGAGGCGTCCACGACACGAAGTCCGGCGATGCCGCGCACCCGCAATTCCGGATCGACCACCGATGCCGCATCGACGCCCATGCGGCACGTGCCGGCCGGATGATGCACGGTGATCGAGGTCTTGCGGATATGCTCGTCGATCTCTTCGTCGCTCTCGCATTTCGGGCCGGGGAAGAACTCCGCACCAACGAACGGAGCCATGGACGGCTGGCTGGCAAGGTTGCGCGCAACACGAAAGCCGGCGCGAAGCGACTGCCAGTCGCGCTGCGAGGACAGGAAATTCTGATGGATCAGGGGCGCGGCGACCGGATCGCTGGACGCCAGCCTGACGCTGCCGCGGCTCTCCGGCTGCACGGCAACGATACGGGTCGCAAAGCCGTCGGCGAACGGCGCCTTGAACGGCGACATGTAAGGCCATGCTCCAAGCGGTGCGGCGGTGAAAAGCAGCTGTACGTCCGGCAACGGCCGGCTTGCGTCGCTCTTCAGGAATGCCACGACGCCGCCAGGCACATCTCCCGAAAAGCCCTTTCCGGTGAGATAGGTCTTGACGAAATCCAGCCCGATACGATCGGCCCGCATCATCTTGAGAAACGGTCCCGGTTGTTTGCGACGATACATCAGGATGACCGAAACATGGTCCTGCAAATTCTTGCCGACCTGCGCACGATCGACTTTCGTCTCGATGCCATGCGCCGCGAGCTCGCCGCTGTCGCCTATGCCTGACAGCATCATCAGCTGCGGCGTGTTGATGACGCCGCCGGCAAGCAGGACCTCGCGCCGCGCCACAACTTCATGGCTCGCCCCGCCTCTGGTGTAGGCAACGCCGGTTGCGCGCCCATTCTTCAGCAGGATCTTCGTCGCCATCGCGCCGGTCAGCACCTTGACGTTGCCGCGACGCATAGCCGGCCGCAGATAGGCGGTCGCGGTCGAGCAGCGGCGGCCGTTCGCAATTGTCATCTGCAGGCGGCCGAAGCCTTCCTGTATGGCGCCGTTGTAGTCGTCGGTCTGCGGATATCCGGCATCACGGCTGGCCGTCGCGAACGCATCGATCAGTTCGTCCTTGTAGCGGCAGAACTGGGTGTTCAGCGGCCCGCTGCCGCCGCGATACCGGCTTTCGCCTCCTTCCCAGCGCTCCTGCTTCTTGAAGTAGGGCAGCACCTTGTCGAACGACCAGTCCGTCAGGCCGCTTGCCGCCCAGCGATCATAGTCGCCGCGATTGCCGCGCACATAAGCCATGGCGTTGGTTGAGGAAGAGCCGCCGATGACCTTGCCGCGCGCGCATTCGACCTTGCGGCCGCCGACATTGGCCTCGGGCTCGCAGAAATACATCCAGTCGTGGCGGCGTTCGGTCAGGATCTTGCCCCAGCCGAGCGGGATGTGGATCATCGGATCGCGGTCCCAATCCCCAGCCTCCAGCAGAAGCACCGACACGGCAGGGTCTTCGCTCAGCCGGTTCGCCAGCACGCAGCCGGCCGATCCCGCACCGACAATGACGTAGTCAAAGGTTTCGCCAGCCGGCATGCGTGATCCTCGGGAGAAAGACGGTCCGCCGCGATGGCAACCGTCGACATGGGCAGTCAACCATCGCGCAACTGGTGTTGTCAACCATTGCGTACAGTTGTAGATTGGTTGAATTGGTTGAGTGCCGTCGAACAGGTTTTCGTGTCACAATATGATGTCGGGACGTTGAGTCGTCGGTCTGCCGATCGGACAGGAGATTTGGTTTTGAGCGCATTCGAGCCGCAGGTCGGACCATCGGATCTCGACGACATCATCGCCGCGGTCCGCCAGTTGCAGCAGGGCGGCGGCAAGCTTCCGTCCGAGCGCGATCTTGCGGAACATCTGAGCGTCAAGCGCCATCAGCTTCGCAAGGCGCTTGAAGTGCTGCGCCTTTCGGGCGACCTCAAGCCGGCGCGCGCCAGGCGGGCGCCGACTGCCCTTCCGAGATATGGCGAGGAACTGGTCAGGGTAACCAATCCGATCGAGGTCCTGGAATTGCGCCTGATCATGGAGCCGGGCCTTGCCCGACTGGCGTCGCTGCGCGCCTCCTCTTTCGAGACGGCGCGGATCCTCGACGCGGCAACCACGCCTGAGAACGCCCCGTCGGGTGAGGTCGACTTCGCTTTCCATCTCGCGATCGTCGCCGCGGCCCGCAACCACCTTGCCGCGGAATTCTACAAGATGCTGCGCCAGGTCGGTGTCGATGCGCGGGTGAAGGTTGCGCGCACCGCGGCACCCACCTGCCCCAAGCGGATCGCCCACCGCGACGGCGAGCATCGCCTGATCGCCGAAGCGATCTCGCAGCGCGATCCCGAAGCGGCAGAGACCGCAATGCGCGCGCACCTTTTGTCCGTGCAGAGACAGATCATGGAACGGTCGAACGCCGGCGCCTTTGCCGCGTGATCGTATCACCTCTGACATCGAGCCTGTGCGGGGAATTTCAAATTGAAACGTCATTTCGACGTGCTGGTGATCGGCGCGGGATCCGCAGGCTCGGTTGTTGCCAGCCGGCTCAGTGAAGACCGGTCGTGCCAGGTCGGCCTCATCGAGGCCGGGGCGATGCCGGCCGATCCCGACATCGCCGATCCGCTGAAATGGACGATGCTCCAGGGCCGCGCCTATGACTGGAGCTACCGGACCGTGCCCCAGCCCTTCACTGCCGACCGCGTCCATGAATGGCCGCGCGGCAGGATAGTCGGCGGCTCGAGCTGCCTGCATGCAATGGCCTATGTGCGCGGCCATCCCGATGATTTCGAACCTTGGGCACAAGCCGGTGGCGAGCGCTGGTCCTATCGGGGGTTGTTGCCGGGCTTCATCCGCAGCGAAGCCTTCACCGCCTTCGATGCGCCGACACGCGGCAAGAGCGGCCCGCTGGACGTCTATCTGCCGGACGCCGAGGTCAGTCCGGTCGTGCGTGCCTACATCGCCGCCGGGCGATCCCTGGGCGCTCCCGCCCTGAGCGACCACAACGGCGGCGAACTGGTCGGCACCAGTCCCAATTCACTCAATATACGTGACGGCAAGCGCCTGAGCGTCGCCGACGCCTATCTGCCGCCGCGGGTCATGGCGCGGCCGAACCTGACCTTGCTCGCCGGCCACGAGGTCGAGCATCTGGTGCTGGACGGCCACAAGATCACGGGCGTGAGCGTGGTGTGCGGGGGTGAGACCGGAACACTCTCCGCCGACCGGATCGTTCTTTGCGCCGGCGCCGTATCCACGCCGCTCATCCTCATGCGGTCGGGCATTGGCTGTCCCGATACGCTGAAGCAGGCTGATATACGCTGCCTAGCCGATCGGGGCGATGTGGGCCGCAACCTGCAGGATCATCTGCTGGCTCTCGGAAATGTCTACAGCACGAAAAAGCCGGTGCCGCCCTCCCGCCTGCAGCACTCCGAATCGCTGATGTATCTGCACAGCGACGATCCGACCCGCTCTACGGGAAGTCCCGATATCGTGCTCGCCTGCGTCGTCGCCCCGTCCGCGGCCGAGGGCCTGAAGACCCCGCCCTATGGCTCCGCCTTTACCATCCTGTGCGGCGTCACCCATCCGACAAGCCGAGGGCGCATCACACCAAGCGGGCCGGGCCGCAACGATGCGCCGGTCATCGACCCACATTATCTCGAAACCGAACACGACCGCGCGACATTCAGGATGGCGTTGAAGCGGGCGCGCATGGTCGGCCATCATGCGGCTCTGGACGAATGGCGCGATATGGAGATCCTGCCAGGCGCCCCGGTTCAGTCCGATGCCGAACTCGATGCTTTCATTGCCAGGGCTGCTTCCACCCATCACCATCCGGCCGGCACGTGCCGGATGGGTCGTGACACTGAGGCCGTCGTCGATCCTGACTTGCGGCTGAACGGCTTCGACAATGCCTTTGTCGTCGACGCCTCGGTGATGCCGGCGATCCCGAGCGGACCGATCAATGCCGCGATCGTCGCCGTAGCCGAAACCTGGGCGGCGTCTTCACGGGCTACCCCGTCGTCAGCGTAACCGCGGCCGCGTCCGACAATTCCCCTGGGTTCCGAATGGCTCTGGTTCCCGGCGAATGTCAGCTATGGAGATGCGTCAGTTCAAACGCGGCTCCGTCCTGGACGCCGGCCATGCGCTGCTCGGCGGACCGGAACATGTCCGCGAACTCCACCTGGTTTTCGAACACCACGCCGCCGACCTTGACGGTCAGGGCATCCTCGGTCCCCTTTGGCGCGAAATAGACTTGCGCGATCCGCGCCTCGATACGCTGGCCGATTTCCCTGGCTTCTGCTTCGGTCGCACCGGCGAGGAAAACCCCGAACATCGACGTTCCCATGCGTCCAACCAGATCCTCCGCGCGCACCGACGATTGTATGGTCGAGGCTATGAGCCGCAAGGCTTGATCGCCCCATTCAAGACCAAAGCGCAGGTTGATGGACCGCAGATGCTCCGAATGGATGACCAGGAAGGCGCCCGATTTAGGCCCCGGCACCGACGGCCTTGCCGTTCTTTTTTCGACCATCGACGTGAAGACCGCTCCGTTCAGGCAGCCGGTCGTGGTGTCGAAGGTTGCCGACTTGTCGAGTTCCCGGCGATAGCGACGAAGCTCGATCTGTTTCAATCCAACGAACAGAAAAAGCGGAACACCAAGGACAACAGGCAACAGGATTGCCGTGATCATGCTGCGCCCAAATGGCGTCAGCGCCTCGGAGAACAGGAGCAGATAATTGAGGCCGACGGAAACGCCCAGGATTGCAGTGGTTCCCAGAAAGGTCAACAAAGCGACGCCTTTCCATGCCTGGTCGGTGGTGCTCGCCATAGTCTTTGTCACTGGCCGATCTCCTGTGGATGGGCTGGTATAGGGCCGGTGTGTTGCAATTTCAGTTTCAAGGAACCTTGCAATTTAATCGATTGCGCGATGACCCCATCAAGGCTGCGGACGAAATCGGCTTGCTCCCAATGCATGACCTCGGCTTTGGGAAAAGGACATGCATAAAAGACAGACGCAAAGCTGCGCCCGTGGCGGTGAACAGACAAGCATCAGGGTTGAATGGCAGGCTATTGTGCCGGGCCGAATATGCCCATCTCAGCCTTTCTGGCTGTCGCCTCCGCCTTGCCGTAGATGCCGCTCGGCAGCGCCGTGGCCCAGCCGTTGGAGACAAGCCAGGCGCCAACATCCTGCTTGCCTAGCCTGCATGGCGCGGCGACGGCAAAACGCTCGACGTCCGGAGGTACGAAACAGTGCAGCCCGCGTCCCCTCAGCCAGGAATTGAAAACGGCGCGTGCGCGCAGGCCGCAAGGCCAGGTGACGTCATGAAACGAGCAGGAGCTGTCGAGATCGATGCCTCGCACTCCGCTGATGACCACCTTGCGGCCCATGGATTCGAACATCGCCGACGATGTGGCAACCGGGCGGTAGAGCAAGACCTCCCGCCAATCCCCAGGCATTGGCGTTTTCGGGGGCACGGCGAGACCGAGCTCGCTGAGTGGCGGACGGGGCTCGGTCCGTTCGATCTCAGCGGGATCAAGCCGTGGCGGAGCGATCAGGTCTTGAGCAACCTTGCGCGCCGGCTCCAGGCGTTGTGCGCCGGCTACCGGGGCAACCGGCCGGATAGGCTGCGTATCGTCAACATCCCGCGACGGGGCACGGACAGGCCGATCGACCGAAAGCAACGCCCCACCTTGAATGATCAGCAGTATCCCGGCCAGAAGCAGCAGGCTGCCGAGCCCGATCGCCTGACCGCTGCGGCCCAGCCTGCCCATCAGCGCGAACAGCTTCTCAAGGCTTCTCGCCGGTCAGAAACCCGACGTCGATTTTGCAACCAGCTTGAGCGCACCTTTTTCAATCCGATAGAACGGCATCGAGCGTTCGCTGGATCCGTCGGCCCGAAACCGGAACAGGCCGGTCGACCCGCGAAAGCCGTTTGGATTCTCGAGAACCTTTTTGCTGAAGCCATCAGGCCCGATCGCGCTGGCAATCCCTGCCGTCAGGGCAACCATGTCATAGGCATAGGCCACATTGACGTCAGCGGGATAGTTGTATGCCGTCCTGAATCGGTCGGCGATCGGCCCGGTTTCACTTGGATCGAGCGTGGCGATAAACGCCCCCTCGAAGAGCGGATCCATGGGGTGCTCCAGCCAACGGTTCGTTCCGACGACGGAGACAGTCTTTCCCGGAATGCCCTTCGATTTGAGGGCGGCAAGGACAGGCGACGGACTGCCATTGCCGCTGGCGACAATGACGGCGTCGGGGGCGTCCACGAGTGAGCCCATTTCGTCGACCGCCTTCGCGGCGCCGTCGCCGGCGGAATATCGGAGAGTGACCGCGAGCGCCGCGCCGTAGATGCTGAGGCTGTTTGCGACCCGCTTCTCCATGGCGCCGGCGTTTGGGCCATCCGCGACAAGCAGTACGAACTTCTTGCTGCCTTTCGCGGCTAGTCCCGCGGCGCCCGCGGCGGCGCTGTCCGCTTCGCCAAGGAGCACGGCATAAACCCCGGCGCCACCGGCGAAATTATCGGCGAGCGCCAGGACCGGTGGCCGCTTCGATCCAGACAGCGTGGCAATATGCTGGGCTGCCGTCAGTTCGGTCGGGCCGATCACGACCTTCGAGCCCGTCGTTATGGCCGTTATCGCCATTTTGCTGGCCAGTGCGCTGTCGCCTTTGGTGTCTTCTACCGTCAGCGTAAGCAATCCATTGCCAATATCCGTCATCGCCAGCTTGGCCGCATCCAGCATTTTCCTGCCGTTTTCGCCCGCTGTTCCGGAGCCGGACAACGGCAGCAGCATCGTGACTTTGGTCGAACCGGTGCCCAGCGACTGGGTCGCCTGGACGGGGCCGGCACCGGCGGCGCCATTCTGCCCGGCAGGCGCGGCAATCGCCGCCGGATCGAGCACTTCGGACACGCCGCCTTTCGACTGGCAGCCCGATAAGATCGCGGCGAGCGCCAAGGCGATTGCCCATGTCCGCGGACAGTGGACCTGTCGGCCAGCTTCCATGAATGCTCCACCCCTATGTGCCGCCGGATATTGTTCCCGGTCTGGTCTCCAACGCATGTTACGGCGGACTTGCAGTGCCGTCTGTAGTTCTTTTAGCCGCCGAAAAGCCTGCCTCTGAGCGTCCTGATCTGCCTTGCTTGCCCGGCACTTCGATAGTCGGCGCATTTCATGTATCGCGGCCCGGGCACGAACAGGCGGCGCACGCAAACGCCCTTTGCCCCCTTCCCCGGCCAGAATTGGGCAGCGGCTCCACCCTCACCGCCTGAAAAGGCGGAAAAGCCGAACGTCGCCACCGGCAACGGCCCGGTCACTTCAATCCCCTCCCTTGCCAGGATTGCCCGCGCACGCTGGCAGTAGCGGACCGAAAGGGCCGAGAACCGGCTTTCATTGTGCCCGGCGCGATACTTCATGACGGTGGTGCACAGATCGCCCCCGGCCAGCCTGTTGGCCTGTGCAAGATATCTGACTCCCAGCGCGATGTTGGTCGCCGGCGCGCTCAGATCGTCCAGAGAACCTCGAAAGCCGAGCATCCTGGCCGTCGCCGGCATCACCTGCATCAGGCCGACTTCGCCGTCGGCGCCTTGCACGCCGGGATCGAAGCCGCTTTCGATCTCCATCACCGCATGCGCCAGCAGCGGCTCCAGGCCATGGATCGATGCCTGGCAGCTGGCAAATGCCTTGAATGTCTGCCGGGTCCACTCCGTGGCCGGATCACAGCGCACTGCCTGCTTCAGGCCGGACGAAAGCTGTTGTTTCACGGATGGTCGTTCCAGCCAGTTGGCACTGGCCGGCGTGACCGTTTGGACAAAGCCAAGCAACACGATCGCGCCCGCGACCGCCTTCAGGAAGGATCCGTCGGCTGTCATGATGGCCAACAGGCGTGGTTCGCCTAGCCGGTCAGTGCATGTACTCGACCATGCGATCGTGAAAACACTCGCATTTGTTGAGGGTGTCTTCGTCCTTGTAGTTCGTCTTGAGGTAGCCGTAAGCCATGCCGCAGGCGACCTTGGCTTCCGATGCCCAGACGAAGACGGGACGCGACGAGTTGATCCACTCCGAACTGTTGGCGGCGGCGACCGACTCGTCCATCAGCTTCACCACTTGCTGCTTCAGATCGACGATGTTGTCGTTCAGCACCAGGTTGGACGTCCCCACGACACGGCAATAATCGCCGGTCGGGCCATCGATGATGTCGGCGGCATACCCCGTCGACCCGACTGCCAGCAACAGCGTCGCAGCGGAAACCAGCAGTCTTGCAGAACGTTTCATGTTGAGCTCCCCTAGATATTAGCGATGTATAACATAGTCGCGTGGCCGTGCGCCATGGCGTTAAACCACGTTTGCAGTCGTCGTATGCTGGGTTACGCCATCGTCGTAGAGCAGCGTGATGGTGTTGGCAGCGGGCAGGTTCGTCAGCGTTGCCACGTCAATGAAATTGGCTCCGCCGGTTGTCCCATTCGCATCTACGCTGAGCGTGCCCGTCCCCGCATCGTAGTTCACGAAGTCACCGATATTAGCCCCTCCGGGTGCTGTGTCGAACAGCCCGGTCAGGTCGATCTTGTCGCCCTCGCCGCCATTGAAGTCAGTGATGAGATCCTTGATGTCGAGATGATCGAGCTTGAACGTGTCGGCGCCAGTGCCTCCGGTAAGCGTGTCTTGGCCCGCGCCACCGATGAGCAGGTCGTTGCCAGCACCTCCATCGAGCGTGTCGTTGCCAGCACCACCGTCAAGGAAGTCGTTGCCACCTCGCCCAATGATGATGTCATTGCCGCCATTGCCGTTAAGATGGTCGATGCCGGACGTTCCATAGATCTGGTCGGCCAGTGTGGCATCGCCATTCACCGTGATCCCGGGGTCGCCTGGATCATGCGAGAAGAAAGAGAAGCTCACTTTGCGCGCCTGGAAATTGCCGCCATCATTGTCGAAATAAGACAGGGTCCAGTTGTCGCCGACTGACGGCGGATGCGTGATCAGGTAGCTGGCAAGCGTTGTGGAGGTGGCATTGCCGCTGCCGTCCAGAAGGTAAATGTGGTCGTAGTCGACGGTCGCCTTCATCAAACCTGTGGTCGGATCGTAGAACCAGCTCTGCTCGAAAGTCCCAGGGCTGGTGTCATCTTCGACGATCGCGAAGCGATCCGAGCCAATTCTGATTTCGACTTGCACTTCCTGCTCACGATGCGAGCCCGCGCTGCTGTCTCCGTAGACACCCGGATTCCGTTCGCCCAAGGGAATAGGCGTGATGAAAGGCGACTCCTGGAAGTCGGTATAGACCACTACCGTCGAGTTGTGTGGATCAGCCAGGATTGCGCTGACCGTCGCTTGCGACAGGGAGAGCGTTGTGATCTGATCGTTGCCCGACGTAAGCGGACTGTTGCCATTGCCAATCTGCGACGTGTCGCTCGGCAGGCTAGTCGGCGGCACTTCGTGGATGCCGACCGTCTGCGCTATGTGAGTATGACCGTCATATACATCCAGCGACAGGTTGTTGTTGACCGTGTCAGTTTGCGATGCTGTTGGCCGATAAACCAGGTCGTCCAGCAAATCGATACCGCCGGACGGATTGTAGAGCACCGTGCCGGCTGTTAGGGCGACATAGGTCACGCCGTTGAAATAGAATGTGCCGGTGGGGATCGTTCCCGTGGCGGTGACAATGAGGTTATCCCCGTCCGCATCCGTCGGAATGGAAACCAGCAACGGATACCCATTCGGATAGCTAGGCGTGCTCAAGGTCTGCTGCGCCGGGTCGCTCGACATCCAGTTCTGGGTGTTCGCGACAACGGGTGCGTCATTGATGTCCGCCAGGTTGATGGTCAGCGTCGTCGTCGACAGGTCGCCGTCGCCGTCCTTGATGGTGTAGACGAACACGTCCGTGGTGTTGGCGCTGATGCTGTGGGTCGTCGACTGGTAGGTATAGGAGCCGTCGGCGTTGAGGTGCAAGGTGCCGTGCAGGCCGGCAATGTCGGTGTTAACACCGGTCGTCACCGCCGTCGTCGTATTGCCGCCCGCTGCCCGCACGCCGTCGATGGTTGCACCGTCGGCGCCGGCAACGTCATTGACCAGCACGCCCGCCGCCGCCGTCACGGTCAGCAGAGCGCCTTCGTTTACATTGCCAGTGTCGGCATGTGCCGTCGGAATGTCGTCGGTGACGTCGATGGTGATGGTGTTGGTGATCGTGTTGCCGTTGGCGTCGGTCGCCTGGTAGGTGAAGGTCTCGACATTGTTGACGGTGTTGGTGCCGTTGTTGGCATCGGCGCCGTCGACCGGCGTGGTCAGCGTGTAGCTGTAGGTGCCGTTGGCGTTGAAGGTCAGCGTGCCGTGCGTGCCGGTGCCGCTGCCCACCAGGGCGTAGGTGTAGGGGCCGGTGCCGCCCGACACATTGTCGACGACCGTTCCGGCGATGGTCTCGGCGGTGCTCGACGGGTTGCTGCCGATCGGCAGCGCCGCCTCGTTGACCGTCAGGTCGTCATTGGAGGCGGCAAGGCCGCTATCCGACAGGTTGATGGTCAAGGTCGTCGTCGACAGGTCGCCGTCGCCGTCCATGATGGTGTAGACGAAGGTCTCCGTCGCGCCGGCCGGCGGGACCACGTTGGGCAGGCCGTCATAGCTGTAGCTGCCGTTGGCGTTCAGTGTCAGCGTGCCGTAAGTGCCGGGAATGCCGGCGCCAAGCCCGCCGCTCACAGGAACCGCGGTGTTGCTCCCGGCGGCCACGCCGACAACCCCGCCGCCCGCCGCCGCGCCGTCGGCGCCGAACACGTCGTCCGTGCCGTCCGTCAGCACGTTGCCGCTCACGATGCCGCCCTCGACAACGCTGTTGGTGTCGGCATGTGCCGTCGGAATGTCGTCGGTGACGTCGATGGTGATGGTGTTGGTGATCGTGTTGCCGTTGGCGTCGGTCGCCT